>NZ_AUCT01000006.1 GCF_000429905.1 Desulfatibacillum aliphaticivorans DSM 15576
CTTTAGAGATTGCCTCCCCCTTGGACGGCAGCATCCAAGACGGCGCTTTCGCAATATCCGCGACAGCCTCAGACTCTGGAACTGGCGTGGATTACGTGGAATATCGTGTAGACGGAGG
The DNA here is from genome assembly GCF_000429905.1 of Desulfatibacillum aliphaticivorans DSM 15576. Classification (NCBI taxonomy): domain Bacteria; kingdom Pseudomonadati; phylum Thermodesulfobacteriota; class Desulfobacteria; order Desulfobacterales; family Desulfatibacillaceae; genus Desulfatibacillum; species Desulfatibacillum aliphaticivorans. Next base: position 119 of record NZ_AUCT01000006.1, read on the forward strand.
CGCTTGGACAAGTCTGCCTCTGGCTGACGCCAGCGCGAGGCTGTACTCCCTGACCTGGGACCCGGCGGATTCGGAGCAGGGCGCCCATGTCATTGAATACAGGGGCTATGACCTGGCTGGCAACGAGTCTGACATTGCGTCCGTATCCATTCAAATCATCCTGTATCCTCCGTTTGACCTGCTGACCGGAGCTCTAACCCTGGCCTCCGACAGCGTGGATAAGGGGGCGGATCAATCCTGCGAGCTTACGGTGAACAACCCCGGATGCCTGAGCGCTGAAGGCGTCATTGTCAGGGTGTTGGTGCGCGATCCTGGCACGCTGGAAATCCAGGATTCCCAGGAGCTGACAAGAGATTTTGATTCTATGGCTGCATGGAGCGGGAAGTTCCAGTTCGACACCACCGATTACTTGGCGCAAGTCTACGAAGCCGTGCTGGAGATAGAAGAGGCGGACAGCGGAAGCATAAGGGTTCTGGACGCAGCCGGGTTTGAAGTGCTTCCGGCGATTACCGTAGAAAAGATTGTATCAGGCGGCGCAGTCAACCTTTTGGTTTGGGTAAATGATGTTTGCCAGTCCCCATTACAGAAATGTGAAGGCGGAGGAGGCAATCCTTATGACGACTGCGTGCGCACGGATCTGTTGGAGTCCATCCTGCAGGAGTCCGGTGTAAGTTATGATATGGTGTATACCCGTTCCGAGTTCGAGGAGGAATTGAGAAATCCCGTATACACAGACATCATGATCCTGGGGGATGCTGAGCCTATCAGCTTCCTGGCAGGTTCTGAGTTGCGGGAAAGGATTAATTCCGGAACTGGAGTCATCTCCTCCAAATGGAATAAACATTACCTCTCCCTTGGGCCTCAATGCTGGGACGGCGGCTCCATATTCGGTGTTTACTGGAACGGCAATATTGACGCCGACGAAGTGCAAACCGTGGCCAGCCCCATTACGGAGGAGGGCGTGCTCCCTATTTACGGCGACTCAGAGAAGCTCGTGGAATCCTCTTCCGCCACAGTGGCGGGATGGATAGAGAAGACCTACAACTCGCATTGGTGGTGGTTCGGCGGCTTCCAGTATACGGCTTCTTACCCCGCTATTGTCCTCAATGAGTACGGCCAGGGCAAGACGGTCTATTTCGCCTTTGATTTGGGCCTGAGCGTCCGTGAAAATAATTATGAACAAATGAAGGCTCTTATCAGCAATTCCATCCAATACATCCATAGCGCTGGAACATTGTCAGAAGTCATCCCCAATCAATCAGTCGACGTGGAATTGAGGCTGGAAAAAGAGGGGGCCGAAACCCAGGTTACGGTTTCCGAAGAATTTCCGGATGGAGCCAGCATCATTGACCTGGAAAGCGGTCAGAGAATAACCCAAAGCCCATGGACCTTTGAAGTTACCGTGGGTTCCAGCAGTCCGGCAGTCGCCCGCTATGTCTATATTGCACCGCAGGCAGAAGGGGATTACACCTTCCTCACAAAAGTCTATATGGGCCGGGGAACGGATTCCGACCCCGTTGAAACGATTTCAACAGTTGTTGCTGTGGAAAAGGATTTCCATGCCATGGCAACCGACATTTTGGACGCATTGAACTCTCTGTCTGTTTCCTGGCATGACGAAAGCAGGGTGCGAGGAGCTGTTAGCCTGATTGAAATGTACCGAAATCGTACAGTCGCAGTGAAAGAGGATATCTTATATAATCTAAGAGACCTTTCTCTCGCAGCCGGATTGATTATGCTGGTGGATGGCGACGATGCTTCGCAAATCCGTCTGGATATTGACGGCTTATTGAGGAGCGAAGAAGGGCGGTACTACTTTTTTGTTCCTACCGGAGACTATGTTTTCGGAATCCTGACAGCCCCGGAAACCGCAGATGTGGGGGACTCCGTTGAGTTTTCCTATGAAATAGCCAATGCAGGGGATCAGGACATATCAAATGCAACTTTAACTTTGGCCTTGGCTGCATCCAAATGGGAGAAGCATTGTCTTTCCACCGTAATCGACCTTCCCGCATCGAGTGCAGTTTCAGGCGTCCTTATGGCCGATACTGCAAACTGGAACCCGGGAAATTACGAAACCGTCATGACAATTCGGGCTGACCTGATTCCTGAGTCAAAAGAACTTGCCTCGATTGCGTTCACCTTGGAATTGGCGGCCAGACCTCCGGTATCCGATCCGGGAGGCCCCTATTTAGCCGTGGTGGGTGAATCTGTCTTTGTTAATGGTGGAGCATCCTACGACCCGGATCAAGGGACTTCCCAGGACGGAGAGCCTCCCTATGATTATATTACAGCTTATGACTGGGAAGTGGACATGGTTGAGCCTTATGATTTTGGCGAGGACAATGGCGAGACGGCGACGTTGCTGGGGTATGTTGCTGCCGGGGAATATCAGATAGCTTTGAAAGTGACGGATAACACATCCTTGGCCTTTCCTGACGACGGCGAAAACCTGACGCACTGGGACATTGGAACGGTTACGGTCTATCCCAAAGGCGTGGACTCTTTTTGGGGGCAATACCGCAGAGGGGGTGTCGAATTGGATTGGACTCGAAGCGGCTCCAGCTATTATGAAATTTTGCGTTCCGATAAAGGGCCGAATCATGGATTCGAAATGCTAAGCTGGGCTTATGGCACATGGTATAAGGACTATTGGGCTGCTAAAAATAAGGACTACTGGTATCGGATTCGTACGCAGCAGGGAGGGCAGGCTCTTCTTTCTGAACCGGTCCATGTTCAAACGGGTTGGTAAACCTTAAAGCGCCCAAGGCGAAATCTGAGGATTGCTTAATAAACCTGCTTTGAAATTGTGCCTAAATTGTGCCCGCCAGGCTCAAAAAAAGTCAAAAGTTGCCTGACGCCTCCAAAAGGGCGGAGTCAGGAGGGTAATGATATCAACTGGTTAAAATTACAAAGATTTTCATGTTTTTCCTCGTGAGGGCTGCAAATCCGTTATTCTCCGGTTCAAATCCGGATGCCGCCTCCAAAAGATATTTTAAGGGGTTGTCCTTAACCGGGCAGCCCCTTTTTTTATTTTTTGCCGCCATTCTCCCCCTTTTAGGGGACGTCCCTTAATAAATTAATAACTTGACGGCGAAGCCAGGAAAGTGTAGCAGATGAGCATCATGCCACGTAAATCCCGAATAGACGCGCCCGGTTTGTTGCATCATGTGATGATCCGGGGTATAGAGCGGAAACCCATCTTCGCCGACGACCAGGACCGGGACGCCCTTATGGATCGCCTCGCCCTGGTTCTGCCTGAAACCCAGACCGCCTGTTACGCTTGGGTATTCATGGAGAACCACGCCCATTTTTTGTTCCGCAGCTCGCCCGCGGGAATCTCCCATATTATGCGCCGCCTGATGACCGGGTACGCCGGATATTTCAATCGCAGGCACGTTCGCCATGGCCCTTTGTTCCAAAACCGTTTCAAATCCGTGCTCTGCCAGGAAAACGCCTATTTCAAGGAGTTGGTTCGGTACATCCACTTGAATCCCGTGCGCGCGGGAGTAGCATCGGACCTTAAAGAGCTTGCAGGCCACCGGTATTGCGGGCATAGGGTCCTCTTGGGAAAAAGCCCATGCCCCTGGCAGGATACGGAGTTTGTTTTGGCGGACTTTGGCAACTCTTTGGGCGCTTCCCGCAGGCGCTACGCCGATTTTGTAAAAGTCGGGCTAAACATGGGCAGGCGGGACGACCTGACCGGCGGAGGACTTGTGCGGAGCCTGGGAGGGTGGGAGGCCGTGAAAGCGACGTTTCCCTCCAAGGAGTCCCGCCAGAAAAGCGATCAACGAATTTTGGGGGACGGGGATTTTGTGCAGTCGATCCTGAACCAGGCCAAGGAAAATCTTTCCGGCAAATACCTTCTGGCAGCCAAAGGCATTGACAGGAAAAAGGCGTTGAAAAAGGCCTCGGCTCTTTTTGGCGTCGCGCCGGCGTGGATTCTTACCAAATCGCGACAGCAGCCATTGGCTGACGCCCGCAGTCTTTATTGCTATTGGGCGGCGAGAAAACTTGGGATTTCCCAGGCTGAACTGTCCCGTGAACTGGCCATGACCAGTGGAGGAGTAACCCACGCCGTAAATCGCGGTCGTAGAATAGCCATGGAAAATAGGTACGTAGTGGACGATTGAGTTTTGATAATCATCCTCGAAATTGGCGCTTAGTACTTTATTAAGGGACGTCCCCACAAATTACTTTATTAAGGGACGTCCCCACAAATTATGGATGTAAGGGTTTGAATATGCAGTAGTTTTGCCAAAATTATTACTGGGTTTGGCGGAGGCTGTTTTAGTCCCATGAAACAAGGGCATTTTAGCCCAGGCTAATGAAGTTCCAGCTCCTGAAGGACCTCTCCCCGAGGCCTCAAGCAAAGAATGCGCGGGCTTTTTCCATGATTTCAGCGATGAATTCGCCTTTGGCGCGGGTGTAGGCGATGCGGTCGGTGGGGTGGGCGTGGGCCAGCTCTTGCTTTAAGGCGGCGTATTCCCGGGCGGCCTCCGGAAACTGAATCAGATAATCCCTGAAAAGCAAGCGCTCCCACAATCTGGAATCCGCCTCCACCATATGGATGTGATGGGTGCGCTCTCCAGCCTCATTCCTTTTAATGAACCAGTGGTACATAGGCGGCTTGTCAAACTCCGGCCTCCAAAAATAATCGTAGCCCAAAGATCTCAGGATTGGTACGATCTCCCGGGCTGCGTCCTCGTCGCTGGAGATTTCAACCAGCATGTCGATGATGGGCTTGGCGGTCAACTCGGGTACGGCCGTGCCGCCGAAATGCTCCACACGGCGAATCAGAGGGGCTGGAAAGCGGTTTTGGAGAAACTCCGCTTCTCGCCGGAATATTTCAGGCCACGCCGGATTATGGGGGACCATGTCGATTTTTTCCGCCACGGCCTCTTTGATGCGCTGTTCCAAGCTTTTTAGGGCCATTATGTTCCTTTCAGGAGTACATTTATGTATTAAATGGAAAAATCGACTTATAAAAAAGACATTTTTGCATTTAGAGCCTTTAATTAATGAGCAGCGTCTCAGCCCATGCAGGCTAACCAAGTAGTAATACGATAAAACTATTTTTTTCAAGGCCTGGACGTAAAAAACGCCGGACCGGTCCGGCGTTGCGTGGGAGGCAAGTAAAGTAAATCAGCAGGTAATGAGGGCTCCCAAGGATCAGATGGAGGTCAGGGAGTCGAGAATTCCTTCCAGCAGGTCCGTGGGTTGGGCTTCCAATTCCTGCAGGGTGCGGTTATTGATCAAGGATATGTATCCGTGCAAAAGCATCCAGCCGCGGATAACCCGTTCCCAGATGCCGGCGTCCGTGGCGTTGGGCGTTTCGCTCAAAACCTCGCGCACCGCCGTCTCCACATTCATCAGCACTTGCAGGGCCGCCATTTTTTCCGCCAGGGCGGCGGGCTCCATGGGCGTCTCTTTGTAATCCGCGTATTTAGGGCCCTGGCGATTGAACATGACCTCGTAATAGGCCGAGTTTTCCAGGCCGAAGGAAACGTAGACCACGGCCATTCTGCGGATTTTTTCCAGGGGGGAAATATTCTGGGCGGAAACCTGGGAGAACAGGTCCCCTAAAAGTTCAAATCCACGTTTTTGTATTTCCAGGTATATTTCGTCTTTATTATTGAACTGGGCGAGGATTTCCTCTTCCGTCATATCCAGGGCCGAAGCCAGCTTATCGATGCTGAGCCCGGGGAAAGCCCCTTTGAACATGATCTGAACCGCCTCGCTCAGTATGCGCCCTCTAACTATCTGCGCTTCGTCTTCATTCAACAATGCTGCGTTCATAGCTGCGTCCTTTTTTTAGCCTCTCGCCTTGCTTAAGGTAAGAATCGCCGCCCTTGTATGTCAAGGCGGGCTTGCATTTTCACCCGGACAGGGCTAATGTCTTGATCAAAAATCGAACAAACGCTCCTTTTTCTCGCGGCGGGGATCATTCCATCGCCGCCTCTTTCTTGTGCAAAGGATGTACCATGAACGACCTGTTCTTACCGATTCGCCCCTTGCGGGGGGCTTATTTACAAACCCTGATGGCAAGCAGCCGGTACAGGGCTTTGGGGAAAAAACCCATGGTTTCCGCCTCCCGGGAGGCGATTCTCCATTGCGAGGACCGGGTGAGGCTCCAGGGCTTTTACTCGCCCCAGGCGGATGGGGATTCCAAGGGCCTGGTGATTATGCTGCACGGCTGGGAAGGAAGCGCGAACTCGTCCTACATTCTTAGTTCGGGGCGGCGTCTATACAATTTGGGCTATGACGTTTTCCGGCTGAACTTCCGGGATCACGGAGAGTCCCACCATCTCAACAGAGGCATTTTTCTGTCCATCCTGCTGGACGAGGTCTTCCAGGGAGTGCATCAGGCCGCGGGATTTAGCGGCGGCAAGCCGGTGTTTCTGGTGGGGTTTTCCCTGGGCGGCAACTTCGCCCTGCGCATTGCCGCCAAAGAATCGGGCCATCGCATCCCCAACCTCAAGCAGGTTGCGGCCGTAAGTCCTGTGATCTCGCCCAATCGCGCATGCGACGCCATTGACGCCGATCCTCTGATCCAATGGTATTTCATGCGCAAATGGAAAAAGTCCCTTGCCATCAAAAACAAGCTCTTCCCCAGCCTGGGCCTGGAAAAGGTCCTGGCCGAAACCAATCTTCGGGATATGACCCAGGCATTGCTGGACATCTATGAGGCGGGCTACAAAAAGGCCCACGATTACTTTGACGCATACGCGGTGAACAACGGCTGGCTCAAGGACGTTATCATCCCCACTCTTATTGTAACAGCCGAAGACGACCCGGTGATCCCCGTGCAGGACTTTTTCGGCCTGGAAACAAGCGCGGCCTGCCGGATGATCATCCATCAATACGGCGGCCACAACGCCTTCATCGAAACATTCACCCGCACATCCTGGGTGGACCATAAGCTGCAGGAGGTCTTTGCATCCCATCTAAACTAAACGGGGCGTGCAAGTAAGGACGGGCTTGACTCCCCCATAAGGCGGCCAATGGCATAAAAGATATGCACTACTATATGCGGCTTGCGGGCCCGCATGGACGGACTGACGGGATCATGCCGCCCCCGTAAGCATAAAAGGCCCCCACAAGATCCAAATAAACGCCCATTAATAACCATAATAGACCGAAAATTATAGAAACAAACCATAAGGAATAAGACATAACCTATATGCCTGTAAAATCGCTATTATGGGCAAATTGCCTCTCCAATTGTTAGAAAACGATAAAAGATTTTAATAACTAATACTATCTAAACATTAATTCCTTATTGTTAATTTTACAGTTTACATATCAAAAGTGTGAAATATGTTATATTTAATTGGTATTATTTAATATTTTCACGAACGTTTAATATTGACACTTTATGCGCGGCTTGCTACAGATAAGAAAGATTCAAATGATTTCTGAAATAGAGGCTTTTTACTGTGAATGCGACCCCCAATCTAAACACCAAACAATGGTATGCTCTTTATACCAAGAGCCGCCACGAGGCGTGTGTAAACAACTACTTGGCTGCAAGATCCATCGAGTCTTTTTATCCGCAAATGCGGATTCTTAGCCGCCGTAAAGATCGCAGAAAGATGATAGACGTTCCTATGTTTCCGGGCTATCTATTCGTCAGAGCCGCTTTAAGGTCCCGGCAACATCTCAGCATTCTCAAAGCCCCTGGCGCCGTCACTCTCATTGGGAACACCCGTGGGGCCATCGCCATTCCCGAGGACACCATCAGTTCTCTGAGGATAGTCTCCCAAAAGGAAGCGCTGGAAACCGGCCCCTGTTATCACGCCGGAGATCTGGTCCTGATCGTTTCCGGGCCTTTCGCCGGGGTGACGGGCGTTTTCATGCGGAACAAGGGCGGAGGCAAAATCCTGGTTAACATAGACGCCCTGGGGCAGTCCGTGGCCGTGGAGATGGGCGGCGCCGACGTTCAGTTGATGCAGTCGTACCGCAAAGCCGGATAGCCGGCTTTTCAGGCATAAAAAATACAAAAGCCGGAAGAGACCTTTTCACGTCTTTTCCGGCTTTTTTATTTTTTGAATCAGGCCTTGTTAAGGGGCTCCGTCGGCCAGTTTTTGATAGGTTGGGTTATTGGGCTCCAATTGCAAGGATTTTTGAAAATATTCCCTGGCCAAATCCTGCAAGCCCAGCTTTTCGGCCGACCTGCCCGCCTGGGCGTAAAAGGAGGCCCTTTCCGGCATTAGTTCAATCGCCTTCCGCCAATCTTCAAGCGCATTTTTGTAGTCGCCCAGCCTCCATAGCACGTAGGCCCTGTGGTTATGCAGCCAGGGGGACGGCTTGTCCACCGTGGAAATCGCCAGCGAAGCCTGCTTTTCCGACCTTTCGTACTTCTTCAGCCTGCTGAGAACCTGCGAGAACAGAAGGTGGTAGCGGCTGTTATCCGGCTCCAGGACCGTGGCTTTTTGAATGCTAAGCTCCATGGCCGGCCAATCCTTGTTTTTATCGGCGATCCTCGCCAGCCAATAAAAAGCCTCGGCGTTTTCCTCCTTATAAGCCGCCTCCTCAAATATCCCCTGGGCGTCTTCAAGGTCTTCCTGCTCAAAATAGGCCCTGCCGATAAGGATTTTCAGACGCGAAGAGACAAAAAAATCCTCGACGACCTTTTTGTAAAACGCTGCGAAAAACGCCAACTGCTTTTCCCGCCGATAGATATGGAAAATCCGCTCCACGTCCTTTTCCAGATATTCGGAGCGGGAAAGCCCGTAAAGAAATTCCTCCGAGGCTTTTTCCGGCTGATTGTTTTTTAGCATCAGGCTTCCCAAATGGATATAATTCCAGCCTGTGTTTTCAAAACTCAAGTAATTGAGGGACTGCTTATAATAGTTAATGGCCTGGGCGTAATCCCCTTCCCGTTCAAACAGGGAAGCCATGGCCTGATGGGCCTGTCTGGGCAGAATGCTTTGGTCGATGGCTTCGGCCAGGCCCGCCTTAATCTGAGGCTCCAACTCCGGGGTCCAGTAGTTCTCCTTGGTCAAGTGATAAACCGAAGGAGGATAAATTCGGGCGATATGTTTGACTACCTGGCTCAACTCCTGGTCCTGCCCGCAGTAAGCCAGACATCTGGCCAAATGCATATTGTATGTTATGCCATTGGGCCGCAAAGACACGGTTTTCCGAAAAGAATCCAAATACGAGCAACTCTTCCCCTTTTCAGGATGCAACTCCTCCACCAGGGCCTGAGCTCTTCCCAGGCCGAACCAGCAGGCCGCGTCCAGAGGGTTTTCCTCCACGGCGGTTTCAAAAACGCTAAGCGCCAAGGCTGCTCGCTCCTGCTTGGGTTTTATGGATATTGTGGCGAAAGAGGCGTCCAGGCAGGCGTTGCCGTAGGCTGCCAGAATTTTGGCGTTATGGGGATCATGATGATAAGCCTTTTCGATTGCCTGAAGGGCCAGGCCGTAGTGGCCGGCCTTTGTTTGATTTTTCGCCTTTTCAAAATAAACCTGCGCCGTCAGTTTATGCCCGAGGATATAAGTTCCTCCAACAAAAACCACAAGCACCGCGACCGCTGCAAGAAGTCTGGTCGAAAAAAAAGCCCCATGAGGGGCTTTTGAAAAATCATGATTATGGGGCCTCGCCACTGGAATCCTTTCCCGGCGCCGGTTTGAATCGAACGGCGTTAGGTTCCGTAATAGCTGGAGTAATACTTTTCGTAATACTTATAATAACCCTCGCGATGCACGTCAACCTGGTTGAGGACGGCTCCCACCACATTGGCCCTGGCGTTCTTAAGCTGATCCACCGCCTTCCTGACCAGGTCCCTGTTAACGCCTCCGGCCTTCACCACAAAAACCACTCCGTCCACATGGGGCGCCAGGGTGAGGGCGTCGCTGGCCGGCAGGATGGGGGGAGAGTCCAGGATAACCACGTCAAAAAGATCCTTAAAGCGGGAAAGCAAAAACAGCATCCTCTTGGAGCCCAGCAGTTCCGATGGATTTGGCGGCAGCACGCCTGAAGGAAGCAGGAATAAACCGGGCTGCGGCGTCTTGAGCATGGCGGCTTTAATGCCTGCGTTGATGTATGGCAGCGGCTCTTCATCGGCGGCCGCCCGCTCATAAATCTCCGCAAGGTTAATGGCGAAAACGGTTTTGGATTCCGCCTTCATGTCCGTAGCCGGTTTAAATTCATATTTTCCGTCGTTCATGTCAAGAGCCAGGCGAAGGTTTTGGGCAAGCTGATTTTTTAACGGGCCGCGCACTTGCTTCTTTTTCAAAAGGCCGGCGTTTACCAGGACCATGGGCAACTTCTGGCCCGTGTCCTTGGCGCGTTTAAGCGCTTGTTGGGCCTGCTGGGAGGTAATCAGGCCAAGTTGCACCAAGTGGCTGGCCAGGCTGCGCTCCTCCGGGCAGTTGACCCACGTGCAGTCCACCATGTCTCCGGCCAGAAAATCCATATTAATTAACTTGTTTTCGGTTTGGGAGGACAGTTGCAGGCGGCCGGTCCTTCGTTGCTGTTGAAGCAGACGAATGAGATCCCCCACGCTAATCTTGCCCAAGCCCCCCTCTGTGACGGGGGTTCCCATGACGCGAGACAACAGGCCGGTCAGCCCTATGACCTCATTATTCACAAGGAGCTTGCTTAAAGAGGGCTTTCTAAGGTCAGCATCGACCATCAACACGCTGCGCCCGGCCTCAGCCAGGTTAAAAGCATAATTGGCCACGGTCAGGGTTTTGCCCTCGGCCTCGCCCGCGCTGGTGACCAACAAACACTTCAGCTCCGATTCCAAAAAGGAAAGGTCTATGTTGGTGCGAAGCGTCCGGTAGGACTCGGCAAAGCGGCTTTTCCCTTTATAATTGGCAAGAAACAGGGAGATTAAATCCTTGGTGCGTTTCTTGGTGCTCAGTTTTTTTGGTTTCATGCAAGTTCCTTTTATAGACTGACTGTCAAGCCGAGGCCGTTACTGTTTCGACTTTTTAGGATCTCCAACAGGCACCACCGTAAGCACGGGAACCTCCAGATAGCGTAAAACCTCATCTTCCGTCCTGAACGTCTGATCCAGGTATTCCTGCAAAAAGGAAAGCCCCAGACCAGCCATGAGGCCCAGCACCACGCTCAACATCATGTTCAGACGCTTTTTGGGACGAATGGGATTTACCGCGCTAAACGCCGGCTCCGCGACGCGGATGTTTGAGGTGTCCACGTCCTCAACAACGTCGGCTTCCTTCAGTTTTTCCAAAAGGGTGTCATAGAGTTTTTGATTGGTGTCCACATTGCGGCGAAGGATGCCGTATTCCAGTTCCTTTTTACTGGTTTCCAGAGCGTCCTTTTCAAAGTCGGAGATATTCTTCTGCAGAGCGTTTTCCTTGGCGATCAAAACGGAGCGCTCAGCCTCCATGCTGGTAAGCTCCTTTTTTATTTCATCGCGGAATTTGAGTTTTGTCTCTTCCAAGGCGGATTTTGCCTGGACGATCTTGGGATGCTTGGACTTGTATGTCTGGGACAACGTGGATAACTCGGTGTCCAAACTAAGCAGCTTGGAATACAGGGTGCTGATGATGGGGCTGTCTATCAGGGAGCGGACTTCCACGCCGCTGTTTCCCGACTGAAGCATTTCCCTCAGCTTGTTTAGTTTGGCGTCCAACTCCTGTCTTTTATTTCTCGTCTCCAGGTATGCAGAGTTGAACTCTTCAATCTTTTGCGTGATGAGGTCAATCTTTCCTTCCACGGAGAAAAGCAGGTGGTTTTGCTTATACTCCACAAAATCCTGCTCCGCCGCCTCAAGATTTTGCTTCATGGCGTAGGATTGATCGGCGATCCAGGCCAAGGTGTTGCGAGACGCCGCCATTCGATTGGCGGTGTTGAATTCGATGTAAGATTCGGCCAGGGTGTTGGCGATGTCGCGAGCCTGCTTGGGGTCCCTGTCTTCCACGCTGATTTTCAGCAGGCGGGTGTCCCGAACCTGCTCAATGGAAATCTTCATTTTAAGAGCTTCGGTAAGCTCAAGGAGGACCTCGTCGGGAGTTTTGGGAGGCTCTTCCTTGGAGAGCAGCAGCTTGATATTGTTTTTCACCTGAGCCAGAATCTGGCGAATCGGGCTGATCTCCATGTCCTTGGAATATTCGGGCCTGTCCAGCTTTAACTTCTTGATGACCTTTTCCAGAACGGGACGCGACTTAATCAGCTTGAAGTGCGTGTTGAAGGTCAGGGTTTGGGAGGCGAAGCTCTCAAAATCCATCCTTTCTCCGGTGAGAGGAGACGCCGTCTGCTCCTGTTCAATAACCAGGGTCGCCGTGGATTGATACACAGGCTCCGTATAAATGGTGAACAGCGCTGTAAGAATGACGACCGCAATCAGAACAAAGAATGTGGTCCATTTATGCTTCAGGATAACGTGATAATAATCAGCAAGGTGGGGTGCAATTTCCTGTTGCTGGGGCGCTTCCATAATTTGCTCCGGTCTGATGAATCAAAAATAATCAAAAAGGTTAGAACCAGGTTTCAGGCACATGAATCCGATCGCCCGGCTCCAGTTCCGGATCGATGATTTTTCCCTTGCGCACGGCCACCAGGTTAATCTTGATAACGCGTTGTTCTCCGTTCTCAACGCGAATAATGGCCGCTTTATCCGGCGCTGCAAACTTGCCGAACCCGCCCGCCATCACACAGGCGTTCAAAGCCGTCAGCCCGGGTTGGTAATCATACACCCCGGGAGAAGCCACCTGTCCGTCCACATAGATTTTACTGGAAGCCAGACTCAGGGATTTCTGAAAGGGGATGTAAACCACGTCCCCCGCCTCCAGGATCACGTCATTGTTCAGGTCTCCCTGGTCGAGAAGGCGCCTTAAGTCGATCTTTTCAGGATCCTTGGCTTTGACCAGAGTGTTCATGTCCGTGTTCGCTTCCACTTCCGTGGCGGCGCTTCGCAGAAGGTAGGCGACGTTGCCTCTTTCGGGAAGAGCGCCTCCCGCCTTGGCGATAAGCTCCATAAGGCTGAGGCGGGAGGTGGACTCATAGCTGCCGGGGTTTTTAACGGCGCCGGAAATGTAGTAGTGGATGCTGTGATACTCCGTAATGACGATATGCACCTGCGGATCCACAAAATAATCTTTTTCCAGAGGAATTCGAATGGACTCCTCAAGTTGGGGCACCGTTCGATCCAAAGCCATGACCTGACCGACCATGGGCACGGAAATCGTTCCCTGAACCGATACGGTCAATTCCATGTCTATCTGCTGCTCGCCGCCGGCGTACACCTTCACACTAAGAACATCCGTGGCGCCTATGCGGTATTCGTCCCGTTGCGCAAAACACGCCCCAGGGAGCCCAAGGCGCAATAATACGCATACCGTCAAGCAAATTGCTACGGTCAAACTACTCAACTTGCATTGTTTATTCATTTTTTATCCGAATTCACCCGGAAGGCCAAAGCCCTCCGGGTGTATTAGGTTGGAAATTAAATGTTTTTAAAATCAATAACTAATTGGCGCGGCGTCCGAATTCCAAAGCAGTATCTATTCTGCCCATCACGTAGGTGTTGTCGTAGCTGTAAGCCGCAACATTGGAATCCCGGTTCTTATATCCCCCCTCGATGGATATGACGATGGGTTCAATGATCTTGTAGCCCAAACGGGCGCCTATCTCATAAGTATCGTCTTCGCGCAACACCAAAACATTGGATGAATTCAAGCCGTACGTGGTTTCGTAATCGCTTTTTCTATAGGACGTCCACACGTCCAGATAGATCTTTTCCAGGAACCGATGGCCTCCAGAAAGAGAAAGCTCGGGGCCTTTGTAATATTCGTTTCCGGACCCGGCGTCGTTGAAGTTGCTGGAAAAAGCCGCCCTGACATAGCTGCGGGGATCGCCGTCGTCCGGAGGATTCTGTCCTTCCAGGGCGACCCTGTAGGTAAAGGTTTCAATATCCTTAATTCCTACGACGTCAAACTCGCGGCTTTGATAGCCTGCGCCGGCCTCCACCTGGAAATAGTGGAACTGCTGCCGGTAGATCAGCTTGCCCTGGTGCGAGGTGTAGTCCGAGGTTAACATATCATAGTCCCGGGCCCATATCTGGTATTCCAGGTCCAGCGACGACTTGGAGTTCAGGTTGTATATGATGTCGAAGATGCCCCTGTTTTCCTGGTTGTCTTCACCGTTTGGATCGTCATAATTAGTCAAGGTGTTCCTATAGGTCGCCTGGCCTGAAAACCGATCGGTGAAACTGTAAAGCACGCGGGGGGAAAAGGTGTTGATATAGTACTTGTCCTTGCCCGTCTCGTTGCTGTACTGGTCCAGCTTGTCAGGGTCCCTGGTCAGGCTGTAAGTCTCGCTCAGAGCAAGCTCCAGGCGCTCATTAGGCTGGGTCATGGCGTTCAACGCCAAGTCGTGCCCCACGTAATCCGCCTTGCTGGCCTTGATCTGGCCGGGCTTCAGGTCGTCCGCATCATCGTAAAAAGTCGGGCTGGCCGTATAGTCGAAACTGATCATGCTTTTGGCCGTGGAAAACTGCACGTTGATCCCGGGCTCCACCAGATAGGTATGGACCCCGGCGGAATTGTTGGCGGAGTTATAATAGTTGCTGTCGTAGCGATACCCCAGCCCCAGCTTAGGAGTAATCAGCAAAGCCGGCCCAGCCCAGACAAACGCAGTCAAAACAAACGTAATCAAAATTGTGAGGCCAGTTATTGCACGAATCTTTCCCATGAGGAAGAACTCCTTTAAGTAAAACCTGCATTTCAAAAGCACTAATAAGCCTATTGCGCCCCTGTCGGAGAAGCGGGATTGTTGTCATTGAATCCGCTTCCTCCTCCGCCTCCCCCGCCGCCGCTGCCGGCAACTGCTCCAGGGGCTAAAGACGTGGGAGCCGCAGGCGTGGCCGGCGTTGAGGGCGCAGAAGGAGGCTGATAAGCCAGGGCTTGCTCCTGGGCTGCCGCTAAATCCGCACCCGCAGCAATTAACGAATCCATGGGCGTAGAGAGGCTGGCTTGCGCCGCTGCAGCCTGACTTATTATGTTATCCGCACCAATGGCGTTGGCTGCGCTGGCAATGCTGTCCAGGACGCCCTGCATCACGACATAGGCGTTTAAAATAGCCTGTGCTTCATCAGGGGCGGCTCCCTCGGCAGCTGCCGCAAGAGCGTCCAAGGCCTCCTCCGCCGCAGACATGGCGTTCTCAAGAGCAATGGGGTCCCCTGACTCCTGCGCTGCTTGCGCAGCATTGAAACTGCTATCCACAAGTGCATCAACGTTGCCCGCCGCATAGGCGCTTGTGCACCATAAAAAGGCCGCAACGGCCATCAGAAGAACCATTGCCGGTCCGGTTTTAGCAAGGCGGGGCTTAACAACACCTTTCATATCACACCTCCTGTACACCACGGAATTACAAGCGCAGCTTGTCCTTCCTCAAAAAGTATACTGAGAAATAACAGACTATTAGTGGATACCGGCCTGTTTATGAATAATTCTCAGCAAAAATACATATCACAGTGGATACCAAAAAAAAAGTAATTAATTAATACCCTAGCGTACTTAATTTTCCCCGGCGCCAATTATTAACGAGGGGTTAGTGCTTAGAATGTGATGGGCATCTCTTTCGTCCATCATCCCCCCTAGTATTTTGCAGGCTTTGGACAATCCCGGCCTTCTATTCGCCAAATCATGAGCGTCTGAGGCCAGCAAATGAATCAGCCCCAGGCTGTTAAGCTCCTGACAACACTTTTTCGCCCGGCGGCCCAGGCTGCCTTCCAGGCTTTGCGCCGTCACCTGGCATAAAGCGCCTGCATTTACTATATCCTCCATAATCGAAGGCTTTTGCTGGACAAGGGGCAGTCGTTCTCCATGGGCGATGACGGGCGTCAAACCCATGACGTTCAGGCGATTAATAAAGGCGATCACGCCCTGGAGAAGAAAAGGATGCGGCAATTCCAATAAAAGATACCGGCCTTTATCAGCGAAGGATAAGACGTCTCCGGATTCAATCTCCTTTAACAATTCGCTGCAAAGATGCGCCTCGCACCCGGGAAGCACCTTTAAAGGAATGTTTTCCTTGACCAGAGCTTCGCTGAATACGCGATGGGCTTCCAGGATACGCTCCCGCGGGTTGTGGTAGGATCCGTTCAGCGTGTGAGGGGTGGCGACCATGACCGTCACGCCGTCATCCACGGCCGCCCGGGCCATCTCCAGAGCCATTTTTAACGTGGTCGGACCGTCGTCCAATCCGGGAAGAATGTGCGAATGTAAATCAATCATCAAAAAGGTGGGCTTCTACGTACACGGACCAGACTTCCGCGCTGACTCGAGGCGGGCTAAAGACCAAAAAATGCTCGGACACGGCATGGCCCATTTCATGGGCGAGAATGCCCACGCGAACGTCTTTACAGTTAATGAAAATGGTGGAGCCTATGTGCAAGTACCAGGAGCGTATGTGGCACGGGGCCTTAAAAAGCCTGTGATATTCCGCGGCAAGATGTTTTTTGTCGTGCAGCAGGAGGATGCGGACTTTGCCCATTTGGGGGTGCATGTCCAGAATTTCCTGCACCCGCTCGAACAGGGCGTCCACTTTGTTGGCCAAGCCGTCCTCCATGCTTGTGGATGGTTTGGCCTGAAGAACTCTTTTGGCGCTCCAACGCCCGGGGCCGTAGTCTATGGAGGCGTTGAACCTGCGCAAATCCTCCCGGGAAAGATACTGAATCCGGGTGTACTGGGTTTCCAGTGTGCTCCAATCGTCGCTTTGCGCCGCCAGAGCGGGGCTGGCAAGCCCCAAAACCTGGACAACCGCCCAGACAAAACAAGCGATTTTCGGGCAGGATATCTTCCACCCCATAAGCGTTTATTCCCGACATTACAACTGAAAATGGGCATCAATCCTCTTCTTGACATCCTCTATATTCTCAGCCCATTTCCCGGTTGCGTCTTCATGTTCCATTCGCCGGGCCATTTGGTCCAGCGAGTCGCGAATGTCGGAAACTTTGGTATGCAATTGTCCTGCCATTGAGTTGATGCTTTGCGCCAAAGCCTCCACCTGGTCCTTGTTGCGCAAAATGACCTCTGTTTTAAGATTTCCCCCGCCGATTTTTTCCAACTCCTTTTCCAGGCGGAATAAAGGCCCGGCGATTTTGTGGGAAATCAACAAGGTAAGCACCAAAACCGCCAGAGCCGATATGCCCAGGGTGATTAAATTGGTCATGATCACGGCGGGAAGTATGGCCTGGGACGTGCTTTTTATCACCAGCCTGGAGTTGGAAAAATCGGAGGTAAGCGTATCTCCGCTAAAATAAAAAATAAGCAAAGTTGAGGCTACGGCGCCCAGCAAGACCACCAGGCAGAACTTCAGAATAAACGCGCCCTGAAAATCCCGTTTGACAAAATACTGCCTGCGGCGGGGCATGATGGCCTTTTCCGACATTGTCCCCTCCTCCATTTCAGGTTTCGAATCCATAGTTAGTAAAGAGCCCCCATAACGCAATTTATGTCGCCGGATCAGGCCCCGCTTTGCCCGAACAGGGACTTCTCCGAAATCTCCACATCACTGCCGGCTTCCAGGCCCTTGATCCATTCGGAAAGAAGGCGAGTCTTTTTTTCTTCCATCACCCTGTCAAAAAGTTCATCCCGCATGTCTTCAAAGGCGGGCAGGTACGGATCGTTCTGCTTTTGCTTCCGGTAAAGATCCAGCACTTCCTCCTGGGTCACCAGGGTGTTTGCTTCAATCTCCCGGGCTTTCATGTCCATCAAATCCCGAATCAGAGTGGATTCCCAAAAGCGCTGAACCGAAAGCACAAAACCGGGCCTTGAATCCAACTCAAGGCGCTTGGCTTCCTGGATAAGCACCTGCCGGGCGACCAGATCCCCCAAAAACTGCTTCTGGGCGTCCAAAGTGAGTTTGTAATGCTCATCCAGCCGCATTTCCTGGGCCAGCAAATCCCGAAACTCCTTTTGGCATAAGCAGTAATCATTAACGCGAAGCACAACCGGACCCTGATCAGGCTGTTCTTCGGATGCGCAGGAAACGACATAGATGCACACCGCTGCAGTGATGAGGCACAGTAGAACTTTTTTCATGAAATCCCGCTCCTTCGCCTAAAGCATTCGCCTTGGCCTCCCGATAGTCAAACAGGAGGATCAAGCATTGTTGGGATTTGTGACAAAAATGTTCAGTTTTACTGCTTACAAAAAATTGACTGTCTTAGGGACTTTCATCGGGGTCTTGATTTTTTACGGCGGCGCCGCCGCCGCCCCCCAGGGAGATTGGAGAACCCTGGAAACGAAATACATGGTGGTCTATTATCAAAATCCCGACGATTTGAGATTATTGGGCTCTCGCGTCAAGTACGATACAGGAGGATGGACTCTGTTCAACAGAAGCATCTCCTGGGGCTCTTCCGACAACATTTCCAAAAAGGTGGACAGTCTGTTCGACCGGGTCCAAATCCTCTTGGACATGAAAAAAAGAACCCCCAAAATCGTCCTGTATCTTTTTCCCGACGACGTCCAGTTCAGAATCGCTTATGAAAACGCATTGAACGAACGCCCCTCAGGAGGAGTCAACGCGCGGTATATCCCCCAGGACAAAGCCGTGTACGCCGTGCCGTCAGAGATTGACGAAGCCTCCCTGGCCCGGGAAATGGCCCACGCTGTGGCCAATCACTATCTGATTATTAAACCGTCCCGCAAGGCGACGGACATCCTGGCGAAATACGTGGGCAAGCATCTTATGGATCCGAACGCCCCCCAGACCTACTAAAGGTCCGGCGCTCGCCTTACAATCACTTTATAAAAAACTTGTACAAAAAGTAGCCTAAAGCGATCCAAATAGGAATGCAAATGGCCAGGCCCCAGGCAAGGCCCCGAAAAATGCTGAATCGCTTTTCCAGGTCTTTCCGGCCGAAGGCCCGGCGAATGATCGCCTCCAGTTCAGCCAGTTTAAAAGGCTTGGGAATAAAATCAAAGGCCCCTAGCTTGATGGCCTGGACCGCAGTTTCTATGGTGCCGTATCCGGTGACCATCAGGATGGTGGCTTTGGAGTCCTGGGCCAGAATGCCTTCCAGCACATCCATGCCGTCCAAACCGGGCATGGAGAGGTCCGTGATCACCAAGGCGTACTCGCCCTTGGAATACGCTTCCATGCCTTGGGCGCCGTCATACACGGCCTGGGCGGAGTATCCCAGGTCGTCAAGCTGCTCCACAAGAGTATCGGCGAAATCCTTATTGTCATCGATAACGAGGATTCTTTCAGCAAATTCAGGCTGCCCCAATATTCGCGCCCTCCAAATGTAAATCATGCCGAAAGAATACCATTGTTTTCCGGTTCATGGCAACATGGGTCTTGATCTGGAAACCGTCCCTTCGGCGGCCGACATAAAGCCGCGAGAAAATGCGCCGCCCGACGCGGGCGCGTTCCGGCTTAGACCGTCAAGTATGCCAAAACCATGCCAATCCCAACCCAGGCGGGAGTGGACAAGACCAGCCCCAAGGCCGCCTTTTTGCACCGCCGGGTTTTCTGGGCCAAGGCTCTTTCCGTCAGAGCCCTTTCCACGGTGACTTCCAGCCTGCTTTTTTCACACTGCCGCGGCAGATAGTCATAAGCTCCTTTGGAAAGGCATTTCAGGGCCTCATCCCGGCATTCCTGGTCGCAGGTCACCAGCATGGCGGGCTTACGGCGGCTGAAGCGCAGGCCTGCCATGCCTTTGGGGCCTCCCCAGTCGGGCATTTCCGAGCAGGCGATGACCACGGCGTACTCGCTTCTTTCCAGGGCGGCCCGGGCTTCGTCGCAGGAACCGGCTATGTCGGTCCTGTAACCGAGCTGGCCCAGCCTGCCGGCCAGGAGATGGGAGCACTCGCCGTCCTTTTCCATGACCAAAATTTTTGCGGCGTCTTGATTAACCATTGTTTCATCCTCATGGGGCTGTTTGGCAGCCTATTTGAAATCCTTGGATTTCAGGTGAATACTCAGGCGCCATCTCCTTAAATAGCTGCTTGATAGTCAGGCCGTCCCCGGCCATGGCAGCCTCCACCAAGGCGTCCATCGAGGCGTTCAAGCCCTCGATTGCCTTGTGATGGTCTGTGTTGGGCGCCATGATGTCCTCGTGCTGAGTCTGCACGACGTCTTCCCCAGCGGTGATAAGCGCATTGTATAATTTTTCCCCCGGGCGCAGGCCGATATACTTGATCTCGATATCCACGCCGGGTTTATGGGCGGAAAAAAGCCGGTTCATCAATTCCCGGTTTTGAACGGCGCAAAGAAGATCTTCCGTCTCCAGATGTGGGTGCATTTCCCTGATTTGCAAGTTAATGTCATACATGGCTGCCATGAGCCGTTTGTTCGGCCCGTATCCTCCAATCTGCTTGCACAATTCCGAGCCGATGGAGCCAGCCACTCAATAACTGACGCGGACCACCCTATGGCTCCGCCCATAGATAGCGGCGGAAAGACCACCAAGGCGTAAAGGTAGAACCGAGAAACGACTTTAAGTCCTTTGGAAATAGGAAGGGCCATATCCCTTAATACTAAGTGAGGACTGCAGATCTATTGCATCTGTTGTCAAAACTTGCTTTTAGGTATACAGAGAGAGACTGTTGGAGGGGGGAGATGAAAGGCATCTGTTTGATTCAGACGGGAAAGGCGTGTTTGATAGGATTGAACGGACGATATTGCCGGAAGGGCTGCGCGAATCGCTTTTAGCAAATGCCCGTTTTTGTTTGTGGGGAGAATATAAGGTTGATATTCAATTATCTAACAAAAGCGCTGCGATGGATCTTGCCGATTTTGCCTCGCGGGTATAGCTCCGCCCTCTCGATTACATCTTCCGTATAGGACAGAGGGCAAATCGATGTACAATTCCCAATTGGGGAACCTATTTGAACCATTGTAATGGTTGGTGGATATAGCTTGGCAGCCCTTTATTGTCAAGCCATAATGCGAAAGCGACTATGATATCCCACACATCAAAAAATCCATTTTTTCTTGCGTGAAATCCGCTTAAAATTTTTCGGCGCCAGGATTGATCCATCCTGAAAATGCGGGGTTTAATCATTTTTAATACAAAATTATTCATAATGAAATGTCTCTTTGGAGTATTTCATTTTTGTGAACACTGTTAAATGGAAATTTATCTGGTGCATTTATAAATACATCATTAAATCAAATTTTGTGATAATAATACACAAATACAGGGGGTTGCATTCTCTCTGATTCATTCGCAAATAGTTCAAAAAAAATTCAAAATTGAATTCGAACAACGATTTTTAAAATCAATAGGGCCCTGGGGATGGAAGCAAAAACGGCCCCCTTCTTTTTCCTGCCATGGTTAGCGCCCTCAAGAAACACTTGGATGTGATCGGCATGGTCAGGAAAACGCCCAATGGTAAATAGGGATTTGATGGGGAAAGCCTGCGCCTCAAGAACATCTGCAAGAAGCTGAAAAAACGTCCGGGAAGGGCGAAAACCCTGGCCAGCGCCCAGGCGGCCTTGAAAAACGTACCATCGAACCTTCTAAAACCTGTTAATGCGTGCTTCCAGAAAATGGCGGGCATCTGCTGTATGCATTTTGCATGCAAAACGGGATTGAAAACGGCTGAGATGGGTAAAAACGCCCCATAAAAAACAAAACGGGAAATCAGTGTAAGTACCTGATTTCCCGTATGTTTTTCTGGAGCCGACAAGCGGACTCGAACCGCTGACCTGCTGATTACGAATCAGCTGCTCTACCAGCTGAGCTACGTCGGCGCGATGTTGGAAAAGGCATGTATCACGGGGCTTTGTCAGGCGTCAAGCCGAAAGTGTTAAAAAGGCGTAAAATTCAAAGGCAAGCCGCACATTATAGAAGGAAAAGTGGGGGGGGCAAGCAAGGCTTGCCGGACGCCGGTTTTGACTGATTTCAATATACATTTCAGGCCGCCCTCGTCGGCTCACGTTCCTGTCGTTGCATGCCAGGGCTGGCGGGAAGCGCTGATGGCCCCAGGCGTTGCATGCGCCTGCGGGGGAGAGTTCGTTCCATTCGCCCGGCCTCTTTGGTTTTACGCAACAATAAATTGCCAGGACAGGGCGGGGCGGGCTAAAATCCGCGTATATGGCAGTGCCTTTTCGAAGCATTCATTACTCCGTGTACACGTCCATCAAGGAGGAGACCATGCAGAGATTTTTATCCTACGCCCTGATATTTCTGTTTCTTTTCACCGGCCTGGCCCAGGCGGAATCCATAGACGCCCTGTGGGGCGAGGTTAAGCCGCCTCCTGCGCCCAAATTAATGCAGGTCGCGCCCAATCCGGGGACCACGGCCCTTTTGATCCTGGATATCGAGGAGCTTACCTGCAACGCCGAACGCCGTCCCCGTTGTCTGGAGACCGTGCCCCGCATCGCCGCCCTGATCGACAAGGCTCGCGCCGTTGGAATGCCTGTGGTGTACAGCCTCACGCCCCGGGGGACTCCCGAGACCATACTGCCCCCGGTAAAACCCCTGCCGGGAGAGCCCATTGTCAGTTCCAGCGTAGACAAGTTCTGGAACACGGACCTTGAAAAAATCCTCAAGGAAAAAGGCGTGGATACAGTCATCGTCACTGGGACCGCGGCTCACGGAGCGGTTTTGCACACGGCCACGGCGGCCGGATTTCGCAAGTTAAAAATAATCCTTCCGGTGGATTGTCTGTCCTCCGCAGACCTGTATATCGAGCAGGCTTCGGTGCATCTTTTGTTGACCGGGCCGGGAACCCGGAGGGCGATTACCCTGACCCGGAGCGATTTGATCCGTTTTTCCGAAAAATAGAAGTTAAATGAAATGGGCGAGGGGCCTCGCAACGAACGAAGCAAGGAGACCGGGTGACTACCACTGCGCGGGGACCGCGCGACTACGAAAAAACGCATTCAACAATGCCCGCCTGCCGCCGGATATGCCAAATTTTAACAAGCGTTCCCGGTCGCGCCTTTTGGTCTAACGAATCCAGTCAGCAAACGGCGCTTCCTGGGCCGCCCACAAGCAGAGCAAGCCCTGCGCCCTACCGAAAAGATGTTTTGCTTTTATTGAAATTTTTTCCTGCCGGAAAAATGATTTGTTTAACTATTTAAAATTAAAGGTTAAAATTGAATAAATTTTGGTCTTGAAAACCGTTCGGGATCATGTCCTTTGGAAAATTCCCGCTTGACAGCCTTGTTTTTTCGGTGCTACCACCACCCAAAATTCGGAGCGGACGCAAGGTGATCCTCCCAGGAGGATTGAAAAGGGAAGCCGGCGAAAATCCGGCGCGGTCCCGCCGCTGTGAACGGGGACGAAACCCGCAATATGTCACTGGGCTGAAGTTTTAGCGGCCCGGGAAGGCGCGGGGATTAGGATGATCCGTGAGCCAGAAGACCTGCCCGGCGTCTATGAAACGAACTTGGAGTTATGGCAACGCCCCAAGCTGATGATCTTTGTCGGCTGGGGCTTTTTTTATCTCAAAAGCGGATAAATCCCCGGCATCCTGCGGCGCTTTTTTGTAAGAAGTTTCGCCGGGTGATGTGCGGGAGCTCTCGCCCCTTGCCGACATCCTGCCAGTCAGGGAAAGGATGTAGGACAATGGAAAAAACTCAGGTTCAATGGGCTGTCGAGGGGCGGGTAACCCCTGTGATGGAAGAAATCGCGGCCAAGGAGGGCGTTGCCGCCTCGGAAATCCGCGAGCATTTCGCCCAAGGGCGGATCGTCTGCCCCCAAAACGCCAACAGGCCGTGCCGGAATGTGGGCATCGGCATGGGCCTTTCCACCAAGATTAACGCCTCCATCGGCACTTCCACGGACATCAGCAACATCGATTTTGAAGTGGCCAAGGCCAAAGCGGCCCAGGAAGCCGGCGCCGACACCCTCATGGAGCTTTCCGTGGGCGGAGACCTGGACAAGGTCCGCCGGGAAGTGCTGGCGGCCGTGGACCTGCCCGTGGGCAATGTGCCGTTGTACCAGGCTTTTTGCGAGGCCGCGGAAAAATATGGCGACCCCAACAAGCTGGACTCCGACATGCTTTTCGACATCATCGAGAGGCAGTGCGCGGACGGCATATCCTTCATGGCGGTCCATTGCGGAATCAACCTGTACACCATCGAGCGCCTGGAGAAGCAGGGCTACCGTTACGGCGGCCTGGTGAGCAAGGGCGGCGCCTCCATGGTGGCCTGGATGAAGACCAACAAGCGGGAGAATCCCCTGTACGAGGAGTTTGACCGGGTGGCGGCAATCCTGAAAAAATACGACGTGGTGCTTTCCCTGGGCAACGGGCTTCGGGCGGGCGCTGTGGCCGATTCCTTTGACCGGGCCATGGTCCAGGAGCTTTTGACCAATTGCGAGTTGGCGGAACTGGGCCGTAAAATGGGATGCCAGATGATGGTGGAGGGCCCCGGCCACGTGCCCATGGACGAAATCGAGGCCAACATCATCCTGCAAAAGCGCATGAGCAACAACGCTCCTTACTACATGCTCGGGCCCCTGCCCACGGACGCAGGCGCAGGATACGATCACGTAGTGGCCGCCATCGGCGCTTCCCAGTCAGCTCGCTACGGCGCGGACCTGATTTGCTACATCACCCCGGCCGAACATTTGGCCCTTCCCAACGTGGACGATGTGGTGGAAGGCGTCAAGGTCGCCCGCCTGGCGGCCCATATAGGCGACATGGGCAAGCTGCCGGAAAAAACCCGCATGCGTGACATGGACATGAGCCGCGCCCGCAGGGACATGGATTGGGAAGGCCAGTTCGCTAACGCATTGTTTCCCGAAGACGCCCGCAAAATTCGGGACGACCGTTCTCCCTCCTGCGACGACAAGGTGTGCACCATGTGCGGCGAGTTCTGCGCCAACCGGGCTTCGGGCAAGTTGTTTAACGAGGCCTTGAGCGCGGGCGTCAAAGGATAGTTCTGCTTTCTTGAGCAGTGGCCTGGCCGCCAGGCGGGCGATTAAACGTTATTGCGTTTAATTTTCGGGATAGACTGCTTTATTATCCCCCTCCTGCCGTAAGGAGGAGGGGGATAACAAGGCGGCTTTCTGAACGCCAGGCCCTTTGGGCGTAGTCGAAGGCATTCAAAGTGATTGCTGTTTACAAAACCGCCTGATTTTTATAGAACACGGACATCATGTCAGCGAAATCGGGCGGGTGGAGCCGAAGCGCTTTGCTGCGCATGGCGCTCCCTGCGTTTTTCAAACGCATTCTTGTAAATATTCAATTTCGGTGCGTTTTTTAGTGGATGTGCTCACCGCCCTGTCACTTACTTTTATGAATCGTAAAACAAGCGAGGCAGGTTTTAATGTCGGTTGTTTCATCAATGCGTAACCCCGGAGAAAGAAGATTTTCGTCCAATGAAGTCCGATTTCTTGTCGCCGCAACGGTTCTGGGCTCCATTATTCGCATTGTTTATCATTGTGACAGGCCGTTTATGAACGACGAAATCGGGACGCTGATTTATATTGAAAAAAGCATCCCGTTTTTGCTGACTCATTTTGAATCCTGGCTGACCATGAATTATTTCATCCTCATGGAAAAGGGGATGTTTTTCTTGGGAGGCGGCGCCCGGTTCAGTTTGATTGCAATCCCCTTATTGGCCGGGATTGCAACCATTCCCTTAACGGCCCTGTTCGCCCGAATGATGGTGGAAAACCGGGTGGCTTTGCTCGCCGCCGCCCTGGCAAGCTGCAATCCTTTTTTAATCCATTATAGCGGGATCATCAGATCATATCCGATTTTAGCCGCGCTCTCCCTCATTGCCTTGATTCTTTATTTCAAGTGGAGCGAGGATAGGTCCTTTAAAAACGGGATTTTTTTCGCCATAGCAGCGTTTTTTTTGTTTTTGTCGCATCTTAACGGGGCGTACACGCTTCTGTTTATTGCGTGCATTTTTTTGGGAGATTGGGTTTTCTCGGTGAGATCCGGGGATAAAAGAGTTTTTACAACGCTTTTGTATCCTTGTCTGGCGTTCATGCTGCTTGCGGCGCTTTCTCACGTAAAGCTCATTTCGCCCATTTATTCCTGGAGCAAGGCGTGGACGGACGCACCTCCCGCAAGCATTGATTATATTCCTTACGTGTTCTCCCAGTATTTTGGACGAGGGTACGGCGTCCTGGCGCCGGCGGGTTTATTCATTGCGGCTTTATTCCTTTGCGTTAAACGCAATACCCCCCTTGTACTGATGTTTCCTTATCTGGCCCTGCCTGTTCTCGCCATGTCCCTGGAGGGGCTGTCGCATTATCCATGGGCTTACGCCAGATTTCTCTTTTACCTGATTCCCGTGGGCCTCATCATCATTTCCCAGGGCGTGGATTTCATCGCGTTCAGCTTTCCGGGGAAGACTCGTCTGGTCTTTGGTGCGCTGACGGGTATTTTAATAATTACGTGGGCGCTTGGTATAACGGGTCTGTTTTTTAGAAAAGAAAACTTTAAATTTCAAGATGTTGCTGTCCTTATAAAGTCAGTGTACGAAAAAAACGATTTTTTTGTATATAATAATTGGTCCCTTTGGCACAATTGTGAACCGTATTTCAGAAATTCCGAGTATTCTCGATCCACCCTGGAGGATCAATTGAAGTCTGATGAAAAATCAAGCCCGGGAAAAATGTTTTTTGTGACGTCCGAGCCGTTTTTGAATAGTCCCCATGAAACCCATCAATTCGGTGAGCTTCAGGTCGTGATTTATCCCAACGATGGGCGCCGGGAACAGCTCTTGGCCCTGCGGGACGATTTGAAAAACAGCGTGCATTTCGGCGACGTCTCCGCTGAACTGGCCAATTATTACCGCCACATTTGGATGTTGAACAAAAAGCTGCAGTTGGAGTCGGGCGACAATTTTGATTATTATCAAATGGCTGTCTGGTGCGAGAAGCTCAGTAAAAAAGAGTTGAATATGCCAAAAAACGTGCAGCTTAACAAAGCCGGGAAAAAGGCAAGGCATTTGGCCTCGAGCAGACAATCCTCTCCGGACTCGTAGGAAATGGTAAAGTGAAGGCATGCTGGAGGCTATTTCAAGCAGGTTGGGCATTTGGTGCGTCGCAAGGTAAAATCGGAAGGATGCGATCCGGAGAGGCGGCTTTTTAAAAGAAATGTTCTATGGTTTTCTGTTGTAGCTATAGAATGTCTGAGTAGCTGGATAGTTTTTGTTGTCATTGATTTGTGAATCATGGGATTCACCCAATCTGCCATGACATCACATGGGTGAGGCCGGTCCGGATTTTGCGGAACCCCCGGAAAAAGCAAACGAAAATGAGGCTTGACAATAACTCATTGATCGAATAACACGACTGACAGTTGAGGTGCCCAATAGGGCCTAACAGGGAATCCCGTTAAATTCGGGAGCGGTCCCGCCGCTGTAATCGGGGACCAAGCCTGCATATTGCCACTGTTCGCTAAAAGGCGGATGGGAAGGCGCAGGTTTTGGGATGATCCGAGAGCCAGAAGACCTGCCTTAACCGTATAATCCGGACATGCGCGATGGAACGCATGAGCTGGTTTGAATTACAGGGCCAAGAAACTGGGTGCAGCCCTTCAAGCAATTTTGCTTGAAGGGCTGTTTTTGTTTTGGGGCCAAAGAAAAGCGGGACCGCTTCCCTGGAGTATGGGCGGCGGGAGCGGGTTTAAGGATTCGTTTCCGCCGGAATTTTAAAAGGCGCGGTGAAGAACGAAGAGGAAATTGGGTTTGATCGCGCGATTAAACATCCAGGAGCAAGAGGAGGAAGTTGCATGAAAAAGATTTTGTCGGCAGCGTTGGTTTTGGCTTTGGTTTTGTGCGCGTTCAATGCGTATGCCGGACACGGGGAAGCCAAGGAAGTCAAGAAAGGCATTTTGCTGGTGGCATTCGGCACCAGCGAGGATTCCGCCAAGGTTTCCTTCGAAAACATTGAGAAGAACGTTGTTGAGGCCTTTCCTGGCGTGGATGTGCGTTGGGCCTACACTTCCCACATCATCCGTCACAAGTTGGCCAGGCAGGGCGAAGTGATCCTCTCTCCGGCGGAGGCATTGGCCAGGATGATGGACGAGGGATACACCCACGTGGCGGTGCAGTCGCTGCATACCATTCCGGGCGAAGAGTACCATGCCTTGGTGCAGACGGTTAACGGCTTCCGGGCCATGCCGGAAGGCTTTGAGAGGCTGACCTTGGGCTACCCCATGCTGGGCGCCCAGGATTCCGTCGCTAAAGCCGTGGACGCCATCATCGCAACCATCCCCAAGGCCCGCAAGGCCAACGAAGCCGTAGTGCTCATGGGCCATGGAACCCATCATCCCGGCAACATCTACTACTCGGCCATGAACTGGCAGCTTCAGCAAAGGGATTCCAACATCATCATGGGCACCGTGGAAGGGTACCCGGAGCTGGACGATGTGGTTGATTACCTGAAGGCCAACAAGATCAAAAAAGTCTGGATCATGCCATTTATGTCCGTTGCCGGCGATCACGCCAAGAACGACATGGCGGGCCCCGAGGACGATTCCTGGAAGACCCAGCTTACTAAAGCGGGATTCAAATGCGAGACCGTGCTGAAAGGCACCGCTGAATATGACCAATTCGTGGACATCTGGGTCGGCCAGCTTACCAAGGCCTTCGCCCATCTGTAGGCGCTGACTGAACTATTAAGGAAACACAGCTCATGCCGGTTAAAATGGACAAAGCAAAATCGCCTGCACTCATCATCGCCGTATTGGCGATGGTTTTGGGATGCGTGGTCATTGCGTCCGCCGGCATGGGCTTTTTATCCGTTCCATACAAACAGGTGTTGGCCGTAATCTGGGAGCGGGTTGCCGGCGGCGCCGGGGGCGACCCGTTGATTTCCGCCGTGGTTTGGGATGTGCGCCTGCCCAGGATTTTTACGGCGGCCATTGTGGGCGCCGGGTTATCCCTTTCCGGGGTTGTTTTTCAGGGAATTTTAAAAAATCCCCTGGCCGACCCCTACACCCTGGGCATATCCGCGGGCGCTGCTTTTGGAGCCTGCATCGCTTTTTTGTTTAACATGATCCATTTCCAGGGCCTTAGCGTGGGAATGTGCGCCTTTGCGGGCGCGCTAATAACGTTGGCGGTGGTTTTGTACTTATCGAACTCGGTGGGAGGCTACTCCTCCAACAACCTGATTCTTTCAGGGATTATCGTGGCCGCCATTTTGTCCGCCGGAATCAGCTTCTTAAAATACGTGGCCGACGAAAGGGTGTCGGTCATCATTTTTTGGCTCATGGGCAGTTTTGCTTCCAAAACCTGGGCCGACGCAGGCTTGGTGCTCTGTTTTGTGAGCATCGGAGCCCTCATTTGCCTGTGCTTTGGACGGGATTTGAACCTGATGGCCTTGGGAGACCGGGCCGCCGCCTCCCTGGGCGTGGACGTGAAAAAATCCCGCCTGATTTTGCTGGCTGCAGCCTCGCTTATTGCTGCGGTATGCGTTTCGGTTTCCGGCATCATCGGTTTTGTGGGGCTTTTGGTGCCTCACATGATGCGTGGGATTTTAGGCGCGGACAATCAGCGGCTTATGCCCGCTTCGCTTTTGGCCGGCGCCATATTGCTGCTTTGCGCCGACACCTTCACCCGGGCCGTGCTGCCTTCGGAATTGCCTATCGGCGTGTTGACCGCGCTCATTGGCGGGCCTTTTTTCTGCTACGTTTTTAAACGGGGATTTTCCCAAAAGACCGGGTTTTAGGCGCATGGGGCATGAGTTGCAGGACATATGGTTTTCCTACGACGACCGGAGCGTGTTGTCAGGCGTCAGCCTGGAGTTGGAGTCCGGTTTGTTCCATGGCGTGCTTGGGCCCAACGGCAGCGGAAAAACCACCTTGCTGGATTTAATCTCCGGGCATTTGAAGCCCAACAAAGGCCGGGTTCTTTTGGAAGGCCAAGCCGTGGACAAAACGCCTCGCAAAGAGCTTGCTTGCAAATGCGCCTTGGTTCCCCAGGATTTTCGGGTGAATTTTCCCTTTACCGCGGCCCAAGTGGTGATGATGGGCAGATACCCCCACATAGGCCGGTTCGGCGCGCCTTCCCAGGAGGATTGGGACATGGTGGAAGAGGCCATGGATTCCACGGGGACCAGGGACTTCGCCCAGCGCAACGTCACCGAGCTTTCAGGCGGGGAAAGGCAGCGGGTGGTTTTCGCCCGGGCCTTGGCCCAGAACGCCGAAACCCTGATTCTGGACGAGGCCACCTCCAACCTGGACGTCCGCCACACCCTGGCCCTTATGAGGCTGGCCGCGGACAAGGTGCGAAAAGCCGGCCTGACCGTCATCAGCGTGATGCAGGACATCAACCTGGCGGCCCGGTTTTGCCAATCCCTGCTGTTTTTGAAAAACGGCAAGGCCGCCGCCCACGGGCCTGTGGATGAAATCCTGACCGAGTCGGTGATTCAAGAGGTTTTTGAGGTGAAATCCAAGGTGTATTTTGACGAAACCATCAACCGCAAGCAGGTGGTGTTTTTGTAATGACTCGATTTTTGTTCAATACGGCCATTTTGATTGTATGCCTTTTTTTTTCGGCGAGTTGTGTTCGGGCCGCAGAGAATGAAGATATCCTGGTGGTTCAGGACCACACGGGCGCTTCGATCCAGGTGAAAGCTCCGTTCACGCGGATTATTTCCCTATACGGCGCTCACACCGACAACCTGAGAAATCTCGGCCTGGACAAGGAAATAATCGGCGTCAGCCCCAGCGATCACTGGCAAGGCAAGGCCGTGTTTTCCTACCATGACGGCCTGGAAAAATTCCTGGCGTACAAGCCGGATTTGGTATTCACGCGCCCCATGATCAACCATGGCTATCCCCGGCTCATTGAAGGCTTGGAAAAGGCGGGAATCGCGGTGGCTTCGTTCCAGCCGTCCACGGTGGATGAAATGTTCGAGTATTGGGTCTCCCTGGGAATGCTTACGGGGAAGACCGCCGAGGCCCGGGAGATGGTCAGCCATTTCAAGGAAGAGATCGCCCGGATCAGAAAAATTTCCGACGCCCTGCCCGACAAGAAGCGGGTTTATTTCGAGGCTATCCACGACCGCATGAGAACCTTCACGCCGGGCTCCATGGCCATTTACGCCCTGGAAGCCGCTGGCGGCGTAAACGCGGCGGCGGACGCAACTTCCGTGAGAGGCACCAACATCGCCTATTACGGCAAGGAACGGATTTTGTCCAAAGCCGGTGAAATCGACGTTTTTCTTTCCCAGGACGGCGCCATGAATCAGCCCACCATTCCCATGATCATCAACGAACCGGGCTTTGAAATCATCAAGGCCGTGCAGGAAGGCCAGGTTTATATCGTGGAGGAACGGCTGGTTTCCCGGCCTACGGCGGCGCTCCTGGACGGCGTGCTGATTATTGGCGAAATCCTGTATCCGGAAGCCTTTGGCAAAGGAGGGGTGCAATGAAGGGAATCGTCATCGCGGGCGTGCATAGCGGGTGCGGCAAGACCACAATCACCTTGGGCCTCATGGCCGCCTTGCGCAGGCGCGGGCTGAATGTGGCGCCATTCAAGGTGGGGCCGGATTTCATCGACCCAGGTCACCATACCGCGATCACAGGCGTACAAAGCCGTAACCTGGACGGCTGGATGCTGCCCCGGGAATGCAGCCTGGACATCTTCCAAAGAAACGCCGCTAGTGCAGACATCGCCGTGGTGGAAGGCGTCATGGGCCTGTTTGACGGATACGACGGCAAGACCGAAGCCGGGTCCACGGCTCAAATGGCCAAGTGGCTCGGCCTGCCCGTGCTCTTGGTTGTGGATGCACGGAGCATGGCCCGGAGCGCGGCGGCCGTGGTTCAGGGCTTTGAAAATTTCGACCCGGACCTTCAATTCGCCGGCGTTTTGTTCAATAAAGTCGGGAGCCCTACCCATTTGCGCTACTTGGAGGAAGCCCTGGAAGGCAAAGTCGCCATGCCGTGTTTGGGCGGAATCATCCGTAACGAGCAGGTATCCATACCCTCCCGGCACCTGGGGCTTGTCACCAGCGAAGACCACGGACTTGGTTCGGATATTCAAAACGCCCTGGTCGACTTGGTGGAAAATAATTTGAACCTGGACGAGCTCTTGGCCTCCCTGCCGGAAATTGCTGTGGACCCGCCGCCCCCCTTGCAAGCCGAAGCGCCCAAAGTGCGTATCGCCGCGGCCCGGGATCAGGCCTTTTGCTTTTATTATTCGGAAAATTTGGAGTTATTGGAATCTTGCGGCGCGGAGATTGTGGAATTTTCCCCCCTGAAAGACGCCGGCCTGCCGAAAGACGTGGACGGCCTGTATCTGGGAGGGGGATACCCGGAGCTTCACGCCGAGGCCTTGTCGAAAAACACGGCTTTGAAGGACGAAATTTTTCAGGCCTGCCAGGAAGGCATGCCCATCTACGGCGAGTGCGGCGGCTTTATGGTTTTGTGCAAAACCCTGGAAGATCTGGAAGGGCGGGAGCACGCCATGATCGGGTGCTTTGACCTGACCTGCCGCATGTCCTCCCGGTTAAGGGCTTTGGGATACCGGGAAATTACGCTGAACCAAAAGACCGTCCTGGGCGAGGCCGGCTTGTGCGCCCGGGGCCACGAGTTTCACTATTCCCAACTGGACGAACACGGCCGGATGTCGGTTTATGACGCCGTAGACCGGTCCGGCGGCGCCCGAAGCGTGGACGGGTTTCAGGTAAACCGCTGCTTAGGCAGCTACCTGCATTTGCATTTTATGAGCCAGCCTCAGGCGCCCCAGGCCTTTGTGCAGGCCTGTATGGATTACCAAAAAGAAAGGAAAAACCGCTGATGCTGCCCCATGAAATCGAAGAGAAGAGCTTTGAAATTATCGACGAAGAGGCCGGAAGTCACGGATTCAGCCCGGACGAATGGAAGATCGTCCGCAGAATGATCCACACCTCGGCGGATTTTGAATACATTGACATGGTGCGGATTCACCCCAAGGCCATTGAAGCTGGAGTCAAGGCCATTCAAAGCGGCCGCGCCATCGTCACCGACACCAACATGGCCAGGGTGGGCATTCGCAAGGATAATCTGGCCCCCTTCGGGTGCACGGTTTCCTGCCTCATGACCGACCCGGAAGTCGGCAAGGAAGCCAAGGAAAAAGGCCTTACCCGCGCCCATGTGGCCGCGGAAAAAGGCGCCGCCATGGTGGAAAACGGCATTTACGCGGTGGGCAATGCGCCCACGGCCTTGCTGCATCTTCTGGACCTGATCGAAAGCGGCGCGGCCAAGCCCGCATTGGTGGTGGGCCTGCCCGTGGGATTTGTCAACGCGGCGGAGTCCAAGGAGGCTCTTATTAAAACCGATACCCCCTACATCTCCAACCTGAGCCGTAAAGGCGGCTCCAACGTGGCTGTCAGCGTGATCAACGCCCTGGCATTGATCGCGCGCGAAAGGACTTAGCATGAATCCAGGAACCCTATATGGAATAGGCGTTGGGCCGGGAGACCCGGACCTCATAACCCTCAAGGCGGCCCGCATTCTGGGCCAAGTGGACGTGGTCTTCGCCGCATCCTCC
Organism: Desulfatibacillum aliphaticivorans DSM 15576; assembly: GCF_000429905.1. Lineage (NCBI taxonomy): Bacteria > Pseudomonadati > Thermodesulfobacteriota > Desulfobacteria > Desulfobacterales > Desulfatibacillaceae > Desulfatibacillum > Desulfatibacillum aliphaticivorans. The sequence goes on from NZ_AUCT01000006.1 coordinate 33,503, forward strand.
ACCAAGAACTCCCACAGCCAGGCCGTGGAGATCGCAAAGCCCCATCTTAAGGAGTCCGTTCCGATCAGGATGATTCCTTTTCCCATGACCAAAAACAAGGACGCCATGGAAAAAGCCTGGGAGAAAAACGCCCAGGACATCATAGACGTCCTGGAAGAGGGCAAGAGCGCCGCTTTTATCACCCTGGGGGATTGCATGACCTATTCCACATTCGGGTATGTATTGCAAAACATCCAGCGGCTGGCGCCGCACATTGCGGTGGTCTCCGTGCCCGGCATTACGTCCTATCAGGCGGCCGCTTCCCGTCTTAACACGCCTTTGGTAGAGGGAGAGGAATCCCTTACCCTGCTGTCGGGAGTGAACGGGGGAGGGCGGTTTCGGGAAATTGCGGATCATGCCGACAACGTGGTCTTTCTGAAGGCCTACAAGAACGCCGGAGACATCGCAGAGGCTCTTGGCGAAGCGGGCATGGACGGAAACAGCGTGGGCGTGGTTAAATGCGGCTTGGAAGACGAGCAGATCATCACGGACGTCAACGTTTTTCGCGAAAAAGCCCCCAATTACTGGACCCTGATAATCTCCAAAAAGAGCATGAGTTTTGTCGCGCAGAAAAAAGAACAATAACCCCAGAGCCCTGGCTATCGGCCTGCTTATTACCTTTGCAGCGCTCGGCGTGGGGCTCATGGCCGTCGATGGCCTGGAAGCCGCCAAACTTCCCTCCAGATTGCTGCTGCCCCTTGCCCGGCTTTTGTTATTCGTCAGCATTGGATTGGTTGCGGCCCAGGCCATTGACTCCACAAACTGGACGGAGAAACTCGGATTTTTGGCGGCGCCCATGTTTCGGTTCGCCAATCTGGGCGCCCATTGCAGCGCAGCGTTTACGGCGGCCTTTTTTTCCGGGGTGTCGGCCAACGCCATGCTTTTGGATTTTTACAAGGAAGAGCGGATCACGAAACGGCAGTTGTTCCTGACCAATTTCATTAATCAATTCCCGGCTTATTTTCTGCATCTGCCCGTGACCTTCTTTATCGTGGTTCCGCTGACCAAAACGGCCGGGTTACTTTATTTTCTGCTGACTTTTTTGGCGACCTGCTTAAGGACCGCGCTGTTTGCGTTCTACGGGCATGTTTTCATGAAGCCCGAAAGCAGCGGCGAGCAAAGATTCGAAGGGCAGGCAAGAAAGCCCGCTTCCCGTAGGAAGAAAAAGCCCTTTTGGGAGGGGCTCAAGGCAAAGGTTCCAGGCCGGTTCGTGCGGGTGGTCGCTTTTGTGGTTCCAACATACACGGTGGTCTATGTTTTGACCGCCGCCGGCGCCTTTGACGCCTTGGAAACCTTTATGACCCGGTTTGCGGTCCAGGCTTTCATCCCGGTGGAATCGTTAAGCGTGGTGGTCTTGAGCTTCGCCTCGGAGTTTACGGCGGGTTTCGCCGCCGCCGGCGCCTTGATGGCCGCGGGAAGCATTACGGTCAAGCAAACCGTCATCGCCTTGCTTTTGGGCAACATCATCGCCTTTCCAATCCGGGCGATCAGGCATCAACTGCCCCGGTACATGGGCATTTTCTCCCCCGGCATGGGCCTGCAAATGCTGTTGATGGGCCAGGGATTCCGGGTGGCGAGCATTATTTTGGCAGGAGCGGTTTACTGGTTTGTCGGCTAAAGAAAAAAAGAAGCTTAGGCAGGGATTCACCACGGGAACAGCCGCCGCTGCCGCTTCCAAGGCGGCCTTGCTGTATCTGCTGACCCGGGAGACGCCCGGATTTGTGGAGGTGGATTTGCTGAACGGCCAATCCATGCAAATTCCCGTGGATTCCGTGTTTGTTGAAAACGGTCAGGCCGAGGCGTTCGTCATCAAGGACGCGGGAGACGACCCGGACATCACCCACAAGGCCAGGATCGGCGCCAAAGTCTGTCTGATTAAAGAGCCTGGAGAGGTGAAGATAACCGGCGGCGAGGGCGTGGGCGTGGTCACCAAGCCGGGTTTGGAAATTCCCCTCGGAGAGCCGGCCATCAACCTGGGGCCGCGTCTGATGATCACGCAGTCCACTCAACAGGCCCTGGCTTTTTGCGAAAACGCCCTGGGCGTCAGCGTGGAGATTTTTGTGGAAAACGGTCGGGAACTGGCGAAAAAGACGTTAAACCATCGCCTGGGCATTGAGGGGGGCTTGTCCATATTGGGCACCACCGGGCTGGTCAAGCCATTGTCTCATGAGGCCTATATCGCCACCATTGAGTCGGCCCTGTCCGTGGCCAAGGCCTGCGGCTCAAACCATGTGGTTTTGACCACCGGGCGTAGGACCGAAAAGCACGCCCAGGCTTTTTTTAAGGCATTGCCCGAAGAGGCGTTCATCCAGATTGGAGATTTTTTTCAGATGTCCATGAAGGGCGTCGCCAAAAACCAGCTTGCCCAAACCACCCTGGCGGTCTTTTTCGGCAAAGCCCTGAAGATGGCCCAAGGAATCCCTCACACCCACGCGTCTAAGTCCAGCCTGACCATGGACTGGCTGGCAGGGCATGTGCGGGAGCTCACGGGGGATGAAGCCCTGGCCCTGGAAATCGCCCGGGCCAACACGGCCCGCCATGCTTTCGGCATGGTGTATCCCGAGCATCCCAAGATTTTGGAGCGGGTAGGGGAGCATATGATCAAATCCGCGTCTCGTTTTTGTGAAGGCAAATCCCAGGTCAGGGCGATCATATTCGACTTTGAGGGCAATATTGCCTTTGATTCCATGGAAGGGAGCCAAGCTCATGAGTAACCGGGTTCAAGTCATCGGCATGGGCTTGTCGCCCAGGGATCTCACCCAGGCGCATCTGGAAATCATCCAACAGGCCCAGGTGCTGGTAGGCGGTAAACGGCATTTGGTGTCTTTTAAAGGCGTGGACGTGGTCAAACGGGAGATTGCCAGCCCTATCTCCGAAGTGTTGGATTTCATCCAGGAAAGCATGGCGGATAAAAGGGTGGTGGTGCTGGCCTCGGGCGACCCCTTGTTTTTCGGCATCGGCAAGACGCTCATCAACCGGCTGGGCGCTGAAAACGTGGTCGTCCACCCCAACGTGACCAGCATGGCCGGGGCTTTCGCCCGGCTGAACCTGCCCTGGCAGGAGGCTTATTGGGTCAGCCTGCACGGCAAAAAAGGCTTGTCTCCGCTGAAAAAGGCCATGGAGGAGCACGATCTCTTATGCGTCCTCACTGATCCGACGAACAATCCGGAGGCAATCGCAGAGGTCGTCAGAAGGCATGATTATTCCTGGAACATGTGGGTGCTGGAAAAGCTGGGAGACCCGGAGGAAAAGGTATCGCAAATCGATCCTTGCGCCTCCGATTTGCCTGCATTCGCCCAGCCCAATGTGGTGGTGCTTCAAAAGGGGGATCTGGCCGATCCTCCCGGTCCCTTGCGTTTGGGAACCCCGGATCACTGGTTCATCCATGAAAAAGGGTTGATCACCAAGGCGCCGGTTAGAACCCTTAGCTTGTCCATGCTGCAACTGGAGCCTGCCCATATCCTTTGGGACCTTGGCGCCGGCAGCGGATCCGTGGGCCTGGAAGCCGCGTTATTTTTACCTCAGGGCTTTGTGCATGCCGTGGAAAAAAACGCAGCGCGGGTCGGGCAAATCCAGGCCAATGCAGAACGATTCAAAGTGCAAAACTTGTCCCTGACCCAAGCGGATGCGCCGGAGGGCCTGGACGATTTGCCTCGTCCCGATCGGGTGTTCATCGGCGGAGGCGGAAAAGGCCTGCCCGAAATTCTGGGCGCCGCCATGCATGCTTTGAAGCCGGAGGGCAAAATCGTGATCAACACCGTGCTCTTGGAAACCCTGAATCAGGCTGCTTCTTTACTGGAGGAAAGGGGCTTTACGGTCAGTGTAACCCAGGCTCAGATCAGTCAATCTAAAAACATGCCATGGGGCAGGCGCATGGAGGCGTTGAACCCCGTGTGGATTATATTGGGAGAAAAAGGAAAATAATATGGAAAAACATCCCGTTATATTTACGGGCGCAGGCCCGGGAGCGCCGGACCTCATCACGGTTCGGGGCATGAAAGCCCTGGAAAACGCGGATTACATCCTTTACGCCGGGTCGCTGGTGCCCGAGGCCGTGCTTCAATGGGCGAAAAGCGGCTCGGAAGTGGAAACCAGCGCGGGCATGCACCTGGACGAAATGGCTTCCAAAATGGCTGAGGCCTGGAATGAAGGAAAAAGGGTCGTCCGGCTTCACACCGGCGATCCCTCCTTGTACGGCGCGGTGCGGGAGCAAATGGCCAAGCTGGACGAACGGGACATCCCTTACGAAGTCATCCCCGGCGTGACCGCCGCTTTCGCCGCCGCCGCCGAGTTGAAGGCGGAATACACGGTTCCCAATATTTCCCAGACGCTCATTTTTACAAGAATTTCCGGCCGCACCCCGGTGCCGGAGAAGGAGTCCCTCTTGTCCCTGGCCGAGCACAAGGCATCCCTGGCCATTTATTTGAGCGCGAGCATGGCAGACGAAGTGGCGGACATCCTCTCCAAGACTTACGGCGAACAGGCTTCCTGCGCCATCGCCTATAAGGTCAGCCATCCCGAGCAAAACATCATCCTCACCACCGTGGACAAGATGGCCGGAATCATGGAAGATAACAAGATCAACCGCCTTGCATTGATTATTGTGGGCCCGTTCCTGGACGCCAAGGGAAACGCCCAGTCCCTGCTGTATAACAAGAGCTTTTCCCATGGATACCGGGAGGAAGCATGACCGATTGGTCCGAAAAAAAACTGGCGGTCTGGGCCATGACGCCCAACGCCGCCGAGTTGGCTCAGAGGGTTAGGGCGGCATGGCCGGGCGTGGAGCTGTATTTCTCCTCCAAGCTGAAAATTGACGGAGCCGACGCTGAGTTCACGTCGTTCTCCCGCACCTTGGGCGAGGCCTGGAGCCAATACGACGGTCACTACTTCATCATGGCTACGGGCATTGTGGTCCGGGTGATCGCCAACCTGATGGAGGACAAGACCAAGGACCCGGCGGTCATCTGCGGGGACGAGGCCGGGCATTTTGTCATCAGCCTGGTTTCCGGGCATATCGGCGGCGCCAACGAGTTAGCCAGGGAGCTTGCCTCGATCCTGGACGCCCAGCCGGTCATAACCACATCCACGGACGTCAACCATGCGCCTAGCATCGACGTGATCGCCAGCGACCATGGGCTGCATATCGAAAACAAACGCGCTATCAAGCACGTGAGCATGGCTTACATCAAGGGCCAAGCCTTGCCCATGCACGACCCCTACAATTTGGTCAAGCCCCATATCCCCCGTGAGTTGATCGAGGAGCCGGCCATGTTCACCCCGACCCGATCCGGCGTGTTTGTGGACTACGAGGTGCGGGACCTGCCCGGCTTAGTGCTGGTTTTACGGCCCAAATGCCTGGTGGCGGGCATTGGATGCCGGAGGGGCGTTTCCAAACAAGAACTGGAAACGCACGTTCGAGAAGTTTTTAAGGCGCAGGGGCTGTCCATACACAGCCTGGCCCGGATTGTTTCCGTGGATCTCAAGGCGGACGAACCCGGCCTGCTTCAACTGGCCGAGGATCTGGACGTTCCCATTCATTTTTATTCAACCGACGAACTGGATCAGGTGAAGATGGTTCCCAATCCCTCTCCCCTGGTGGACAAACACATAGGAGTAAAAAGCGTATGCGAAGCAGCAGCCATTCTGGCAACGGGCCGGAGAAACCTGATAACGCCCAAGCAGGCCAGCAAGACGGCGACCGTAGCCATAGCGGCAATGCCCTTTACATAGTGGGGACCGGCCCGGGCAACGAGTTCCATATGTCCGGCAGGGCCAGGGAAGTGCTTGGCTTTGTGGACATTGTGGTCGGGTACAAAACCTATTTGGAGATCATCGAACCGGTCATCCAGGGCAAGAAAACCCTGGCAACCGGCATGACCAAAGAGGTGGACCGGGTGGAGGCCGCTATTGACGCAGCTTTGAACGGCCAGTCCTGCGCTTTGGTTTCGGGCGGGGACCCCGGCGTGTACGCCATGGCCGGACTGGTCCTGGAAATCCTGGCGACCCGGAATATCGCGTGTAATTCGTGTGACGCCGGCGCTGAGGGAGGCCTGAGCGTGGAGGTGGTCCCCGGCATTCCGGCTTTGTGCGCGGGCGCAGCCCTGCTGGGCGCGCCATTGACCCACGATTTTGCAGCCATCAGCCTGAGCGATTTGCTCACTCCCTGGGATTTGATCGAAAAGCGCATCGCCGCGGCGGCCTCGGCGGATTTCGTCATCGCCATATACAATCCCAAGAGCAAAAAGCGCGACTGGCAGTTGAATCGCGCCAGGGAGATTATCCTGGAGCATCGGGCCGGAACAACTCCCGTGGGAGTCGTCACCGGCGCAATGCGCGAGAATCAGCGCATTCAGCTTAGCTCGCTGCAGGACCTGGACAAGGCGGACGTGGGCATGCAAAGCATTGTGTTTGTAGGGAACTCTTCAACCTTTATCTACGGGGATTTGATGATTACGCCCCGGGGATACAGCAAAAAGTACGACATATGAAGCCAAAAGCCAAAAAAGCCAAATGCCTGGCCGCCTTCGGCACGGGCTCGGACGTGGGAAAAAGCGTGATCGCCACGGCCTTATGCCGGATTTTTTCCGACCGAGGCTATGCGGTCAGCCCGTACAAGGCCCAGAACATGTCCAACAACTCGGGCGTCACCCCCGAAGGCCTGGAAATGGGCCGGGCGCAGATCGTCCAGGCCGAAGCGGCCCGGGTTCCGCCCCATGTGGACATGAATCCCGTGCTGTTGAAGCCCGTCACACAGATCGGCTCCCAGGTGGTTTTGCTGGGCAAGGTTCTGCAGGATTACTCCGCAGTTCAATATCATCAGGAGAAGACTCGGTTGTTTGATGCGGCCTGCCAGGCCCTGGATCGCCTGCGCGTCGAAAATGACGTGGTGGTCATGGAAGGCGCGGGCTCCTGCGCCGAGGTCAACCTCATGGCCAGGGACATTGTAAACCTGAAAATGGCCGCCTACGCGGACGCGCCGGTGATCCTCACCGCGGACATCGACCGGGGCGGGGTTTTCGCCCAGATTGTGGGCACTTTGGCCTGCCTGGAAAAGGAACAGCAGGATCAGATCGCCGGATTCATCATCAACCGTTTTCGCGGCGATATCACGCTATTCAAGGACGGCGTGGACTGGATCGAAAAGAAGACCGGCAAACGGGTTTTCGGCGTGCTGCCCTGGTTCGATCATTTTCATATTCAGTCCGAAGACTCGGTGGTGATCGAGCATCCTGAGGCCAAAACCGACCCCTCCAAAACCCCCACGGTTCTGGTCGTACGCATCCCGCATATTTCCAATTTCACGGATTTCGACCCCCTGTTTCAGGTCAAAGGCGTGGCTGTGGATTTTGTGGAGCGAGTGCGGGATCTGGCGCCTTACAAGGCCGTGATCCTGCCCGGCTCCAAAAGCACCCGGAACGATCTGGACTGGCTGGAGCAAACCGGCTGGACCGCCAAAATTAGGGAGTACACCCAAAACGGCGGGCATGTGTTGGGCGTTTGCGGCGGATACCAGATGCTGGGCAAGGAAGTGCAGGATCCCGGCGGCCTGGAAGGCAAGCCCGGAGTCACCAAAGGCCTGGGCCTTCTGCCCCTTGTCACGGTTCTCAAGGCGCCCAAAACCACCACGCTCTCCAATTTTGAGTGGGACGGCGTTTCAGGCGCAGGCTACGAAATCCACATGGGCCGGACCGCCTCGCTCGAGGATTTGAACTCCGAAAAGGTGCGGTCCGAAGGCTTGTTCAAGGTTTTGGATCGCAACCAGCAGCCTTGCCGGGATTATGACGGCGCCATGTCGGACAACGGCCGGGTTATGGGGACGTATATGCACGGTTTGTTCGATTCTCCTGCGGTCCTGAAGAAGTGGCTGAAAAGCCTGGGCCTGGAAGATCTGGAAATAGCCGAAGAGTCGGGCATGCAGGCCCGAGACCGGCAATACGACATGCTGGCCCGCCATTTTGAAAAGCACGTGGACGTGGAAGCCCTCATCAAGGAGGCCATGGAATAATGAAGTCGGTTTTTGTGATCGGAGGATGCCGGTCCGGAAAAAGCAGCATTGCCCTGGATTTGGCTAACGGTCAGGATGTTTCGGAAAAAATTTTCATCGCCACATGCCAGCCCCTGGACGACGAAATGGAAGACCGGGTAGCCCGGCATCAGGCGGATCGGGGCGACGACTGGCGCACCGTGGAGGAGCCTTTGGCTTTGGCTCAGGCCATTGAGGACAACGCCCGGCCTGGCCGGGTGATTCTGGTGGATTGCCTGACCCTGTGGATTTCCAACCTGGTTCTGGCGGACAAGACCCAGGATCAAATCGCGGAGACAGCCAGGGAATTGGCGGAGGTCATTCAAAAGGCGCCGTGCCCGGTCATTTTGGTTTCCAACGAAGTGGGCGCCGGAATCGTGCCGGAAAACGCCTTGTCGCGCCTGTTTCGGGACGCGGCTGGCAAGGTCAACCAGATCACGGCCAAGGCCTGCGATCAGGTGCAGTGGGTGGTTGCGGGCATTCCCGTGATCATCAAAGGATAGTTGGTTTTAGAATGGATTTAAAAAAGCTGCTTACAAACTCTCGTTTTATGGAACGCCTGCGCGGATTGCGCGGCGCCATGCAGTTTCTCACCACCCTGCCTGCGGGCGAGATTGAATATTTTGACGCCTCCGTCATGGTGGCCTGGTTTCCCGTGGTAGGGCTGATCCTGGGCCTTATCACGGCTTGCTTTGATTTTTTGGCGCTGAACGTCTGGGCGCCCTCTACGGTTGCGGTTTTGGACGTAGTCTTGCTGGCGGCTCTTTCCGGCGCCTTGCATCTGGACGGGCTCTCCGACGCCGCCGACGGCTTGTTTTCCCACCGCCCCCGGGAGCGCGCCCTGGAAATTATGAAGGACAGCCGCATCGGCGTCATGGGCCTGGTGGCCGTGGCCGCCTGCTCGGGGATCAAGTGGGGCGGCCTGTCAGGCCTGGAGCATCACCGGTTTTTAGCGATTATGGCGGCGCCGGCCCTGGCCAGGGGCGGCATGCTTTTCGGCATGAAGTTTTTGCCCTACGGCAGGCCCAGCGGCACGGGCGGCTCGTTTTTTGAAAAGCCCCTGCCCACGAAAGCCTTCTTTCCTATGGCGATCCCCGTGTGTTTGTGCCTGGGTATGGGCGCGGCCGGGGTGATGACCATTGCGGCCTTTGCCGTTTCCACATTCACCCTCCTGGCCTTTTACAAAGCCAAGATGGGCTGCATCACCGGCGACATGTTGGGCGCCATGAACGAAGTGAACGAGGCTTTGGCTTTGCTCATGCTGTCAGGAGCTTGGACATGATTGTAGGACACGGCGGAAACATCGCCGAAGCAGCAGCAAAAATGGGGCTGAAGCCCTCCGATATCATGGATATGAGCTCCAACACCAACCCCCTGGGGCCCATGCCCGGCATGCTGGACTATTTGAAGAATTCCATGGACTGCTCCGTAAACCTGCCCGAGGCGGATGCGGGGTCGACAACGCAGGCTTTCGCGGATTTGCACGGTCTGGACGCAGCAAACGTCCTGGCTGCGGGCGGCACCACCCAGTTCATCTACTCCCTGCCAAGGATTTTTTCCTCTGGCAAGGCGTTGATTTTAGGGCCGACTTATTCGGATTACGCCGACGCCTGCCTCATGAACAACATGCCTTTCGCCCGGGGCTTTTCAGAACCGGGCGGCAGCTTCAAGCACGATCCAGCGGACATCGCAAGCGCCGCCAAGGACAGCAACCTGGTCTTTTGGTGCAACCCCAACAACCCCACGGGCGACCTGTACACTCCGGACGAAATCCGATGGACGGCTGAAAAGCGGCCCGAGACGGTATTTGTCGTGGACGAGTCGTACCTTCCCTTTGTCCGGGATTATGCAGACTATTCTTTGGCAAAAGCCAAGCTGGATAACGTGATTGTGTTGAGCTCCTTTTCGAAAATATTCAAAGTTCCCGGCCTGCGGATCGGCTTTGCCGTCGCCCCCCCAAGACTGAAGGAAAAACTGGCGTCCTATCAACTCCCTTGGAGCGTGGGAAGTCTGGCCCAGAAGGCGGTTTCGTTCGCAGCGGATAATTATGAAGATGCCTTGGCCTATGTTGAAAAAACGGCCGGTTACACGGCCCGGGAGCATAAAATCATGGAGGGAAGGGCGGCCTCGGCCAAAGGCCTGACAGCCTATCCCGGCGCTGCGCCGTTTGTGCTTTTTAAGCTGCCCGAAAGATCGGACGCCCAAGCCGTCTGGAAAGGCATGCTGGAAAATCGCCTTTTAATTCGGAACTGCGCCAATTTTCAGGGATTGGGTCCGGCTTACGTCCGCATTTCCCTGAAAGATCCCCAATCCAACGCCAAGGCAGTGAACCTGCTGGCCTCCCTGGCGAACGATTTCATAGAAAAGGAAAGCGCATGACGCCCGAGTTGCCCCTGCCTTTGTGGCAGGCCCTTATCATCGCATTCATCCTGGACATGATCCTGGGCGATCCTCAGGGCATGCCCCATCCCATCCGCCTTATGGGCCGGTTGATCGAAGGCTGGGAGCCGCGTTTCCGGCGTCTGCCCATCCCCACGGTCTGGGCCGGGGCTTTGTTCACGTTATGCCTCGTGGCCCTGGTTTGGATCTCCGCCTGGCTGGTTTTGGCCGCGGGCGCGGCCATGCATCCCTGGTTGGGCGCCGGCCTGGAAATAATCATCCTGTATTTCAGCATCGCCCCCCGGTGCCTGGACAAGGCGGCTTACGCCGTGGAAAAGCCCCTGCGCCAGGGAGACGCTGAAAAGGCCCGGGCCGAGCTTTCCATGATCGTCGGGCGGGAGACCAAGGATTTAACGCCTACTCAGATGTCCCGGGCGGCCGTGGAAACCGTGGCGGAAAATTTTGTGGACGGCGTGCTGTCGCCTTTATTCTGGATCGCCGTGGGAGGCGCACCGGCGGCAATGGCGTTTAAGATGACCAGCACCCTGGATTCCATGGTGGGCTATAAAAATGAGCAGTACATCCTGTTCGGCAAGGCCTCGGCCCGGTTGGACGACGTCGCCAATTTTATCCCGGCGCGCCTTTCCATCCCCATCATCGCTCTGGCCGCCCGATTGCTTGGCCTCTCGCATAAGGCTGCATTTAAAACAGCCGTACTGGAGGGAAAAAACCATAAAAGCCCCAATGCCGGATTCCCCGAGGCCGCCTTTGCCGGCGCTTTGGAAATCCGCTTGAACGGTCCGGCCGTGTATCACGGCGAGTTGGTGGACAAGCCCTTTTTAGGAGAAAAATTCGGCGATCCCGGAGCGGAGCACATTACAAAGGCGCGGCGCCTTATGCTGGCCTCGTCTTTTCTGGGATTGCTTTTCGCCGTCTTAGCAGCGGCGGTATTTTAAATAATCAAAGGAGTTTAGCAGTGGAAACAAACATCAAAAACCTTCAGGACGTTTTGGATAACATCCAGCCCATTGATGAATCCATGGTGGAGCAAGCCATAGAGCATACAGCCAGGCTGGCCGTGCCGCCCAGGGCTTTGGGCCGGTTGCATGATATTGGCGAGAAGCTGTGCGGAATTATGGGCTCCCAGGACCCGGACGTCGCCTCCAAGGCCGTGATCGTCATGGCCGGAGACCACGGCATTGTGGACGAGGGCGTGAGCGCCTTTCCCCAGGAAGTCACCGGAGAGATGGTCAAGAATTTCCTGGCGGGCGGCGCGGGCATTAATTGCCTGTGCAGGCACGTGGGCGCCAAGGTGATCGTGGTGGACATGGGCATGAAGGTGGATCCCATGGCCTTGGGACTGGAAACCGGCGGCATTTTCTTTTCCCACAAGATCGCTCCGGGTACGGAGAACTTCGCCAAAGGCCCGGCCATGACCAAAGAACAGGCGGAAAAGGCCATCCTGTGCGGGTTTGAAAGGGCTTCCGCGCTGATAAACGAAGGCGTGCAAGTGCTTGGCACCGGCGACATGGGCATTGGAAACACCACTCCATCGGCGGCCATCGGCGCGGTATTGACCGGCGCCAGCCTGGACGACATGACCGGCCGGGGCACAGGCGTGGACGACGAAGGCCTCAAGCGTAAAAAAGCCGCCATCCAAAAAGGAATCGACGTGAACCAGCCCAATCCCAAAGACGGCCTGGACGTTTTGGCCAAGGTGGGCGGCTACGAAATCGCGGGCATAGCCGGGGTCGTTCTGGCTGCCGCCTATCACAAAAAGCCGGTGGTCATTGACGGGTTCATTTCCACGGCGGGCGCTTTGATCGCCCATGCTTTATGCCCGTTGGCCGGGCAGTATATGTTCGCCGGGCATTGCTCGGAAGAGCCGGGACACAAGCTCATGCTGGATCATCTGGGCCTTACGCCCATCCTGGACCTGGGCCTCAGGCTGGGCGAAGGCACCGGCGGGGCCTTGGCCATGAATATTCTGGAAGCGTCGGTCAAGGTTTTCAAGGAAGTCCTGACCTTTGAACAGGCGGGCGTGACCAATAAGGAATAGACGCCTCCGGGAATGGGAGCAGGTTGCCAGCAAACAGGGCTTGATCAAGCCTTGTTTGCATAAGGCCGGAGCACTTCCAGGGAACGTTCCAGATGCCTTTGGGTGAAAATTTCAAGGGTTAAAACCCTTTCCGGCTGACCGGGCCTGTTAATGCGATTCATCAGATCATCCAGCAAGGCGGGGACCGCATGGGAGATATCCGTGTGGTCATGGCCTTCACGCACCCCATGCAGATGGAGTATCCTGGCTTTGTGCAGATATTTGTCCAGGTGCTCCTCCACGTTGTATCCCCCGATGATCAAATGGCCTATGTCCAGGCAGACGGACAAGTCCAAGTCCCAGACCACGCTTTCCACCATGCTGAAGGGGTAGTCCAGGGTTTCGATGCAGATGTCATGCGGCGCCGCAAGGGGAAAAATCTCCGTCAACGACTTGACGTGCTGATCCACCCACAAAGCCGGATCGTCCACGGGGTTTTGTCCCCGCCTGTCCCCGTGCAGATGGCATACATAGGCGAAAGGGTCGCAGGGCGCCATGCGGTCGATCACCCGCTTGATTTTTTCCACCGAGGATTTGCGCACGGATTCATCCGCGCTGCCGGTCCAGGTGTCCAGGGGCAAGTGGACGGTGTATGTCAGGTCGTTATCCTGGGCCATTTTTTTGAGTTCGCGAACTTGATCGGGCGTGGGAATATTGGACAACTCGTCCGATTCAAACAATACCAGTTCAACGTCGTCAATCTTGTCCGCCAGAAAAGCAATATTAGGCAAGACGTCATCGGGTATGATATAAGAAGTTGTTCCCAAGCGGAACTCAAAGGCTTTTTTTAACGAAATGTTTTTTGCGTCAGCGTAGCTCATGTTATTCTTTCTATGTAAAAAATTACCGCTCTCCAAAGCTGCTTTTATTGCTACCCCGAAATTCGTTCCCGGTAAAGGCAATTCTTGCATTTTTTTGTCCTTGAAAAAAAGACGGACGTTCGCTTTTAATCTCTTTGTTTTACTCCGGATTCCATGCATCCGAAAAAAGCCTTCCCGGTATGGTGCTTGCATAACTTTAAATGGGTTTTTCCATGGAGAAAAACGCTTGCTTTTACTGACTTAGGGCGCAAGAGCTTTTATTTAAGGAGGTTTGGATGCAAAGATTGGTTTGGCTGCTTATTTTTCTTTCCCTGTTCGTTTCTTTTCCCGCGTTCGGCATGGAGCGTTTCAAAATTGTCACCACGGAAGAGATGCGCACCATGCTTCAGCAGAGAGAAGAGGGGAAGATCGACTTTTTGTTGGTGAACACCTTGGACAAATTGTTGTTCGACAACGAATCCATCCCCGGCTCCATCAACGTTCCCTGGGCCAGTGTGGATAAAGCCGTGCACCGCCTTGGGACCGACAAGGATCATCCGATCATCTTGTATTGCAAGGGGTATCGGTGAGTCTTTTCCTACAAGACGGCGGTCGCCCTCAAAAAACATGGGTTCACGAATATACGCATCTATAACGGCGGCTTGAAAGACTGGGAAAAGTCCGGTTACGAAATTGAAGTCAGGAACCCCCTGCCGCAATATGACGGCAAATACATGGACGCCCAGGAACTGGCGGCGCTTATCAGCCGGGCTGAAACCCAGGGGTGCAAGGACCCGGACGGAAATCCTTTATTCACCCTTTTGGATTACAGAACCGAACTGGCGAATAATTCCGGCGAAAACATGCAGGTAATTAAAACCAATTGCCCCAAATTGATCATGCACTTGGACGATTTCGCCGATCCCGTCCAAAGAGGCCTGATACCGCGCAAAGGGCTGGTTGTTCTGGTTTGCGAGACGGGAAACCGCGATCCCTTTGCCATGCGCTACTTGCACAGTCACGGATATGACAATGTGGCCGGGCTTCGGTTTGGCATGCGCGCCTGGATCAAGGAGGATTACGCCGTGGAAGAGTATCAGTATTAGTTTTAGATGAGGCAAAGCGCTGGAAAGCAGATAATGGCCGAAAATTCAGAAAAATCGTTAAAAAGAGCTTTATGGACCGGGATCAGCGTGATTTTCGTCATATTTTTTCTTTTGGCGGCGAACTACTGGCTGACCACCCAATCCAACAAGTCGTTTGAGGATCTGTACAACATTTCAGGCTCCAAGGACTCTTTTTACGCTCTGACTCTGAGCGAGGACATCGCCCTGGGAGATCCTTCCCACCACAAGGACGTTGATTCCAAGCTCACGACCCTGGAAGCCCAATGCATGCAATGCCACGATTCCAGGCATCAGAACGTCCTGCTCAAACGAAAGAAGTTGTTTCAGGAATTGTACGATGTCACCAGGAAGTCGGAAAACTCCTATTTTCTGGTGCGCGAGCGGTTTATGGATCTGTTGGCCAGCGTCAAATACATCCACCAGCATCACATTGTGTATCTGCGCAACATGGTGGAAAAGGGGGAGTCCTCCCCCGGCTACGGCGTTGAGGACGATTTTAAAAGGAGCTCCGCCCATTCCGCTTCCGAAGTGGATATTTTGGACGCCGCCTCGGCCATTCGCACCAGCCTTTTCGACGCCTTTGGGATCTTTCACGCCCTGGAGCAGGGCCGGCAGGTTTTTGAAGTGGAAAAGGCTTTTAAAAGCCGCATAGAAGCCTTTTACGCGTCGGTGAACACCTTCGAGGACTACTCCCTGGACGCCCAGGACGGCATTTTGGTGGAAGAGCTTTTGCAAATGGGGAGAGGGTTTGAGGATTCTTTCGGAAACCTTCTTTTGATGGAAACCCGAAAAAGAGAACTGCAGCAGCGGCTTGAGGTGGAAAGCCTCTCCATTAAACAGCTTTTGGGGGATCTCGCCTCCCATTTCGCCCAACGGTACGAGGACTCCAAAAAAAACACCCGCCTGCTTCAGCTTGCAGCTTTGGGGATCGCCTTTGTCTTTGTGTTTTTGAATTTTCTCATCGGCAGGAGGATTACCCGGGAAACCCACCGCATCGCCATGGAAACCATCCGAATCGGTCAGGACATTTCTTATCAGATCCCGCTGGGCGACAAGACGTTCCAGGAGTTTGACATTGTGTTGCGTACGTTGAATTCCATGGCCGGGCGATTGCACAGCAACCTCTTGCGCCTGGAAAAATCCCGGGAGCATCTGGAGGAGGCGGTGGAGGAGCGCACCCGGGAATTGAAGCTGGCCAACGCCCATTTGATCGATGAAATGGCGGACCGGCGCAAAGCTCAGGTGGCTTTGGCTGAAAGTGAAGAGCGGTTAAAGAACGTGGTGGATCACATTAGCGCCGGCATTATCATCATCGATGCTGACACCTATCGCGTGGTATCGGCCAACCCCTTCGCCCAAAACCTGTTGGCGCCCGAAGGGGAGTCCCTTGTGGGCAGAAATTGGCAGGAGCACGTGGACGCGTCCGACGCCTCGTCTTCTCCCGGAAATCGAACGCGTATAGGCGGCTACGAGAAAACCTTGCTGGATATGCAAAATAAGCCGGTGCACGTCCTTTCCACGGTCATTCCCCTGGTTCTTGACCGGAAAAACCACCTGCTGGAAAGTTTTATCGACATTCGCCAATTGCGGGAAGCCCAGGAAAAGCGCAGGGATCTGGAAACCCAGTTGGAGCGCTCCCGCAAGATGGAGGCCATCGGCACCCTGGCCGGCGGCATCGCTCATGATTTCAACAACATCCTGGCGGCTATCATAGGCTACTCCGAACTGGCGGCTTTTGATTTGCCCGAGGACCATCCTTCCCATGCGCATATTCAGGAGGTGTTGAAAGCTTCCGAAAGGGCGAAAAGGATCATCAAGCAAATTCTTGCTTTCAGCCGCAGGAGCGAGCCGGAGCAATCCCTGATTCGTTTGGAGGAGATCCTGGACGAGGTTTTGACTTTGATCCGGGCCTCCTTCCCCAGTTCCATTGAAATCCGTAAGAAAATTTTTTGCGAGAACGACCGGATTATGGGGGACTCCACCCAGCTTCATCAGGTCTTTATGAATCTGCTTACCAACGCCCGGCATGCGGTTTCGGAGGAAACCGGCGTGGTGGAGGCGGCCGTGGAATCCGTGGACGTCACAGATCATGCGTGGGCCACAAAGCATTCCATCATTCCCGGGCCGTTCTTGAAGATTTCCATCACGGACAACGGTCATGGCATGGACGAGGTGACCCTGCAAAGAATATTCGACCCCTATTTTACCACCAAGGAAAAGGGCAAGGGCACAGGCATGGGCCTGGCGGTGGTGGAAGGGGTGGTCACCAGCCATTTCGGGACTATTACGGTAGACAGCAAGCCCGGCCGCGGCGCCACCTTCGCCATCTGGCTGCCCGCCATTGAAAAAGGGGAGGAAACCGCGATTCATGGCGATGAAACCATCCAAACCGGCGCCGAGTCCGTGCTTTTTGTGGATGACGAGGAAATGCTGGTGAAATTCGGAGAGCGCATGCTTTCCGTGCTTGGTTACAAGGTTCAGGCGTTCACGGACCCCCTGGCGGCTTTGGAGGCCTTTCAGGAAAATCCCAAGGGCTTTGACCTGGTTGTTACGGACCTCACCATGCCCGGCCTCTCGGGAGACAAGCTGGCGTCTGAAATCCTCAAGATCCGGCCTGACATCCCCATAATTCTGGCCACGGGATACCCCAGGAGCTTCACGCAGAAAAGGGCTCTGGAAATCGGCATACGCTCCGTTTTCCTCAAGCCCTTCCTCGCCACTGAGTTTTCCCTGGCCATCCGGAAAGTGTTGGATGGACAGCCTGATGCCTGATCAATGGCTTTGAAGCAGGTGGCAGACCATCCTGAAAAGCGTATTGACCCTGCGGGGATGACGGGCTGCTAGGGGAAAGAAAGTTAAGGCGACGGAGTTTTATTTGTTGGGTTTCGTTAATACGCTTTTGGCTTCAGGCGTTGCTCCCGGCGCAAAGATAAAAGCCCCGTTGGAAAAGATTCTTTAAACTCTTACTAACCTATTATTTTTATGGATAAAACATTGGTTGGATAGAGCGAAGACAGGATGCTATTCTGCTGAGAAAATGCGTCTTGATCAGATGCATCAAAAGGCTGGTATCACGTTGCGAAACCCAAGAAAAAAGGGCGGCCGCCGCGCACCCACTTAACCCCGCAAGGCCTTATGGGCAGTTGCTTTTCATGAAATCCTGGAACCAAACCTGGTCGCGGACATTGTCCAGATCCCTGTCTGTGGATATATGCTTGCATGAAGGCAGTGCGCCAGCCTCAATCGAAACATTCAGCCATTGTCGGCATCCGTCAAAATCCTTTTCCAAAGCGCAGATGCAGACCATGTCATAAGCGCCCGAGCCTGTTTGAATGGACTCGGCCCTTGGAGCTTTTTTCTTGGCTTGCTCCACCAGTGCCGGATCAGGGTTGTTTTCCCGCAAGCCTGTCATTATGATTTCTGGCCTTGTTATTGCATACTTGCGTGCAAGGGGCCTTTGATGATATTCGTCTGACAAAGGAGATGCAAATATTGGCCGGGAAAAACGGAAGAAAAAGCACCATCATTCTCATCCACGGGCGAGGACTGAAGCCTCCCAGGCAGGATCTGGAAGCCGCCTGGAAGGACGCCCTGCATTTCATCATCAAAAGGGACCACCCCTCCCGTCTGCCCTTGCTGGAAAAGGCCCACATCGACTTTGTTTACTACGGCCACTATTCCAATAACTTCCTCAACGGGAGCAAGCCCGTGCCTCTTAACCCCAGGGACCGATCCGAGGTCATGGAGAGGCTGACGCGTTACCGGGCCAATGAGTTCACCGAGGCCAACTTCAAGGGACTGCCCGGATATCCTCCCCGGGGGGACCGTTTTTCCCACGGCCTGGGCTCCTTCGCCCAGAAGCTGCACCTGGGGACCCGATTGGTGGAACTGGCGGCCAGGGACATCAAGGAGTACTGGGACGACAACGTGCGTTTTGGCAAGAAAGTCCGGTTCAAGCTCATGGATCCCATCCGGGAGGCCATGGACCGGGGCGACCGGATTATGGTCATGGCCCACAGCCTGGGGACGATAATCGCTTACGATACATTTTGGCTCCTATCCCGGTGTGAAAAATATGCGAACACGCGCTACGCCCATTCCAAAATCGATTTTTGGCTGACCATGGGCTCCCCCCTGGCCGAAGACACGGCCATGCAGCATCTCCAGGGCGCCGATGCCGAGGGCCTGGACCGCTATCCTTCTAATGTCCGCAAGTGGCTGAATTTATGCGCCTATGAGGATTATATCTGCGGCAGAAGATGCATGGCGGAAAAGTTTCAGCCCATGGTGGAAAGCGGCTTGTCCGAGTCCATCGAGCAAAAACGCATCTATAATCTGGCTATTCGGGAAGGCAAATGCAGCCCCCACAATCCCATGGGATACCTGATTCACCCCGAAACCTCCCACGCTCTCAGCCGGTGGCTTTCCGGCGACTGATTTTTTCAAAAAAGGCGCCTTGCCGTTTGCATCCTCCTATGAATTCGGGTAAGCATTTGCAGACGCCGATCCATATTCCCCCGGCGTAAAAACACGGAAAGGCGTTTAGTAATATGAGTTCCTACAACAAAGAGCAGGCCGTGACCCTGGAAATTATCCGCCAATATTTTTCAGGCCCCGGCGATAGAAAACAGGCCCTGCTGGAAATCATCCGGCCTTATCTGGAATTCCGTAAAAGGACGGACCTGTTTCTGGAAGAGCATTTCGCGGATCTTTGCACGGCCAAATGCTACCAGAGCAACCTGTCCGCGTGCTGCTCCAAGGAAGGCATTGTGGCATTTTTCGCCGACGCCGCCGTCAATGCCGCGGTTTCCTCCGAAGAAAGCCTGGATCGCATCGCCTCCGTCACATCCCGCCCCAATACGGGCATGAAATGCGTGTTTTTAACCCCCGAAGGATGTTTGTGGAAGGTTAAGCCCATCGTTTGCCAGATGTTTTTGTGTACCACGGCCGAAAAGCAGGTGTTCGGCGGAAATCCAGATCTGCAGGAGGAGTGGAACAGGCTGGAGGCGGAGAAAAAGACTTTCACCTGGCCGGACAAGCCCGTGCTTTTTGACGAGCTGGAGAAAATTTTCATGGACCAGGGCTATCAATCCCCCCTCATGTACTGCCACAACAGCCCCGGCCTGATGATGGTGAAAAAAAAGGCGGGGCTGCTGTAAACCGCCCCGCCTTTGGTATCTGACTTTTTTATTTTACCGTTTCTTTCATCAAATCGTACAAATCCAAGGGGCCCATGTTGTTGGCTTCGGCCGCTTCTTTCAGGGTCATGGAGCCTTTGATTTCCAGGCCCTTGTTGCGCAAATGCTGAATCACGGCCATCCTGTCCAGATTGTACTGGACGCATATATCCTTGATGCTCATGTTGCCTGTTCCGGGAGCAGGGGAGGGAGGCAGGCCCTGGCCCGGCTCTATGTCGGGGGCGGCGGATTTCATGGCCTCGTATACCTGTTGCGGCGTCAGGTCATTAGCCTCGCCGATCTCTTTTAGCGTCTGGCTTGAATTCTCCGCGGATAAGCCGGCTTGACGCAGGGCTTCCAGGGCTTTGTCCGCATCCATCCCCATTTTCTGGGCGAATCCCTTCAGGGGCGAAAGCTCCGCGTGTCCGTAAGGCGGCTCCCCGTATTTGGCGGCGGCCCTGTCCTTAAAGCCTTCCCCAATATCCAGCACCGTGGAAAAGGGCGGAATTTCCATCCAGGTTCCCAAGGCCGTGACCAGGACGATAATCAGCGCAATGTTGAATTCCTTGGTGAATATTTTCAGCTTGCGCGCCTTGTCCTTCATGTATGCGGTGAGGGGCTTCCAGTTGTAATAAATATGCAGGCACAAAAAAATCAGGAATAAAAACCCCAGGTTGATATGGATGGCGCCCCATTGCTCCTTGGTAAGGCCCCACAATTTCCAGTTGGACCAATAGGCTACCCGGCCTTGGGGAACGATATACAGGATAATGCTGGTTAAAACTGTAAATAGAAAAGCCAGCAGGGACGTGAGGGACGTGATTCTTCGCATCTAAAACTCTCCGCTGTGGGTTTGAGTCAATTAAAGCCTTAAGAAAGAAAATAAGGCCCTTTAATTGATAATCAATATCAGCCTATGACGTTTTTAGGATTAAATGGCCTTCGAAGCCAGGCGTCAGGCCTTGTTGCTTACGATTTCCAGGCTTCCTGCCGTGCATCTGCCGCCCACTTCTCCGGCGATCACGGCGAAGAGTCCCTGATCGTTCATGGCTGAGACGTAATCCCTGGCCATGGCAGGCGTCATGGAAACAAGCAGGCCGCCGGATGTTTGGGGGTCGAAAACAAGGTCCGCCTGGACCTGCTCCACCGAGGGATGGATTTTTGTGTAATTCTCGCAGAATTGCCGGTTGGCGTAGGTTCCGGCGGGCAACAGGCCCATGGAGGCCAGCTCCAGGGCTTTGGGGATGAACATGGCTTCATGGGCGAAAAGCGTGACCGACAGATTGGAGCCCTTGGACATTTCCAAAGCGTGGCCGGCCAGGCCGAAACCCGTAACGTCCGTGCAGGCGTGGGGGGCAAAGGTATGCATGATTTCTCCGGCCCTGCGGTTGAGCGTTCCGGAAATCTCGATAAGCAGGGATTCCGACTCCTGGAAATCCACCTGGCCCTTGACCGCCGTGGCCAGGACGCCGGTCCCGATGGGCTTGGTCAGAACCAGTAAATCTCCTTTTTTAACGTTGGCATTGGTCAGGATCTTGGAGGGATGAACCACGCCCGTGACCGACAGGCCGTACTTGAATTCCTTGTCGTCCACGCTGTGGCCTCCGGCAAGGGCGACGCCCGCCTCGGTCATTTTATCCAGGCCCCCGCGCAGGGTTTCCGTCAGCACGGAATTGGGCAGGTCGCAGACCGGAAAGCACACGATGTTCATGGCGGTCAGGGGGCGGCCTCCCATGGCGTACACGTCCGACAGGGAGTTGGCCGCGGCGATCTGGCCGAAGTGATAGGGAGAGTCCACAATAGGCGTGAAAAAGTCCAAAGTCTGCACCAAAGCAATGTCCGGCGTCAGACGAAACACTCCGGCGTCGTCGCTGGTGGAGGTTCCCACCAGCAAATCAGGATGCTTTTGGTCGGGCAGTCCGGCCATGACGTCTTCCAGGTCCCCCGGACCCAGTTTAGCCGCTCAACCCGAGGATCTGACCATTTCAGTCAGACGAGGCGGGTTTTTGATGTCTTCCTTGCTCATTGTCGCCTTTCTTTGTCTCCCTGCTTCAAGCGGACATCTTACAACCGGGGCTTGCTAATGTCAAAAACAAAGCCGCATTCACGGGCTTTCACGGCTTTCATTGCCCCGCACGCGCTTTTCCGGTACGATGTTCGGGAATCAAGGAGGGGGTTCATCTATGCCTTCCGTTTTTGTTATTGATTGTATGTATAAATACTGGCCTTGAATCGAATTGAAATAAAGGATTTGCTCCCCATGGATGAAAAATACCTGAAGCCCACCGCCATTCTGGATTCCGATCACCCCCTGGTGCAACAATACGCCCGGGAAACCGTCGGAGACGAAACCGTCCCGGTCAAAAAGGCCGTGCTATTATTCAATAAGGTTCGGGACCATATTGTGTACGATCCCTATACGCCGTTCCATCGCCCTACGGACTACCAGGCGAGCAACCTTATCGAACGGGGCAGGGGATACTGCGTGTGCAAGGCCTGCCTGTTGTGCGCCTTGGGCCGGGCCGCCGGAATTCCCACTCGCCTGGGATTCGCAACCATCCGCAACCAGGGCGCCACCCAGGCGGTCATCGACATGCTAGGCTCCGACCTGTTTGTATATCACGGATTCGCCGAATTTTTCCTGAACGGAAAATGGCTCAAAGCCACTCCGGCATTCGATCAGCCCGTGTGCGATAAACACAATATTGATCTTCCCCGGTTCGACGGCGAGCACGACTGCATCTTCCCGCCTGAAAACAGGGCGGGCGAGCCCTACGTGGATTATGTGGAGGATTTCGGATCAGACCACGACCTGCCCCTGGATAAGCTCATCCAAGCCTGGGAAAAAGTCTACGGCAGGGAACGCATGGACCTGTGGATCCAAGCCCTGGAATCCCCGGAGGGCATCGAATCCTGGCGCCCCCGGCATTGAAAAAAACGAAAAGAATAAAAAGCGAACTGCAAAAGATTTTTTGCCTCCGGCGGTCAACTGCAAAAGAGCAGAAAAACATGCCTCCGGCGGCAAACTTTTAAAAAAGTTTGATCAAAACTTTTAAAATGGCGCTGCGCGCAAAGAGTGAGGAGTTTATAAACCCAAGTTCCCGGTTTGTGTAGTGGCGCCGCTTGCTGCGACCGCGCAAGGGTGCTACCCTGTTAATCCCGAACGCAGTTGCCGGGAATCCACCAGCCTTTTTAAAGTCATCCTGGAATCTTCCCAATATCTGGAATCTTCCCAATATATTGTAGTGACAGGCCCCCGTGCCTGTCTGTTTTTCGTCCGTCATTCCCGAGAGCAGTTGCCGGGAATCCACCAGCCTTTTTAAAGTCATCCTGGAATCTTCCCAATATCTGGAATCTTCCCAATATATTGTAGTGACAGGCCCCTGTGCCTGTCTGTTTTTCGTCCGTCATTCCCGAGTGCGGTTTATCGGGAATCCAGTGTCTTCTTTGGGGCGGCCTTAGCAAGGCTTTTTTTGCCTGGGTTCGCAGAACAAAAGGTGCGACCTAAGAATCCTCCTGAAATCTTAAAGGTCGGCGGGCGACAGGCCTTGATTGAGGCCTTTTTCCCTCGTTCCCACGCCGCAAATGGAAAACGTCGGGTCGCTGCGCACGGACGGCATGAATTTAAATTGTTATGAGCCCGGATAACGTCTTTCCGATTCAAATTCCACGTTTCAGCTCCGCGTGACCCGACCTACAACATATCGGAATTTATGGAGTTTTGTTGCGGTTGTGCGGATTGGGGAGCGCTTGCGAAACCCACCAAGTCAACCGTTCAGGCGGTTGTAGGGCGCCGCTTGCTGCGCTCGCGTTCGCATAACAGATCCGAAGCATCGCCCAACTCTGCAAACAATTCCCGGGGCAATGCAGCCGCGCCCCCCCCCTGTGGGCGCCTTGCCTCGTTACGCCCGAAAAGTCCAATCTGCCATTGAATGAAAACGCACCAAAAAAGCCCGTCATCCCCGCAAGGAAGATCCGCTTTTTCAGGATCGCCCGCAAGCGGGGACCCAGCGTCATTCTGCCTCCTGCTCCAAGGTGTATTTCGCCAACAGGCTGTCTTTCCAGTAGTGGTTGTCTGGCCGGGAGAAAAAGGCTTTGAACAGCGCCAGGCTTTGGCTTCTGCCCACGTGGGGCGTGATTTCCACCTTGGCGTCCCGGTACAGGGGCGGGAGCGTGGAGCGGTCCAGGGCGGTTGCGCCTCCCATGGCGTCTTCATAGGCGTAAACGATTTTCGTGATGCCGTGGATCATCAACGCGCCGAAGCACATGAGGCAGGGCTCCATGGTGCAATAGATGGTCACTTCCGAGGGCGGCGGGGCGTTTTCCATGTTTTCGAACCGGGCCATGGCCACCATTTCCGCATGCTCCAATTCCCCGGTTCCTCCGGCGGCCACGCCGACTCTTGCGCCTTGGGCGATCACCCGGCCGTCGTGCACCAGGACGCATCCCACGGGAAACTCTCCCGCCTCCAGGGCTTGTCGGGCCAGTTCCAGGGCCTTGTTCATGAATTGCATGTGATCCATCTTCAACGTTTACTCCATTTCTATTTAATCAACGCCGCCATCCGCATGGTCAGGGGCGAATAAAAGCTGATAAGCAGCAGGTCGATAATCAAGACGGCCAAAAAGGGCAGCACCCTGCGGGAGACCGTCATAATGGGATCGTTGGATATGGACCCGGAAACGATCAGGCAGATGCCCATGGGCGGGGTGAGCATGCCGATAGCCAGGTTGGTGACGATAATCACGCCCAGGTGCACCAGGTCAATGCCCAAAGCCGGCTGCATGGCGACTATTGTCGGGACCAGCAGGATCAGCGCGGCCGTGGTTTCCACAAAGGCCCCTGCGATCAACAGCACCAGGTTGACGCACAAAAGCAGAATCACCGGGTTGGACGACACGGAAAGCAGGCCGCCTGCCAGCTTGGCCGGAATGTTTTCCATGGCAGCGATCCACGAAAAGGCCGACGCCGTGGATATGATGAACATCACCAAGGACGACGTAATGGCCGCCCTGATAAACAGTTGCGGCAGGTCTTTGGGGCCGATTTTCCGGTACACGGCCATGCCCAAAAACAGGGAGTACGCCACGGCTACGGCCGCCGACTCGGTGGCTGTAAACACGCCGAACAAAATCCCGCCCAGGATGATAATGGGCGTTCCCAAAGCCAGGAAGGCTTTCTTGAAGGTTTCCCATACTTCGGCCCAGGAAAAAACTTTGGCCGCCCCGTAGCCGTTCTTTTTGGATATGAACGAGGCCACGATAATCAGGCTGGCGCCGATAAGCACCCCCGGGATGATTCCTCCGGCGAAGAGCTTGCCCACGGACGCGCCGGTGAGAAATCCAAAGATGATCATGGGGATGGACGGCGGGATGATCACTCCGATGGACCCGCCCGAAGCCTGGACGGCTGCTGCGAAATCCGAGTCGTAGCCCGACTTTTTCATGGCCGGAATGAGCACCGCGCCCACGGCGGCGGCGTCCGCCGCGGCCGAGCCGGAAATACCCGCAAAAAACATGGCCGAAACTATGGTTACGGCGGCCAATCCGCCGGGCAGCCAGCCCACCAGGGCGTTGGCAAAGTCGATGATGCGCTTGCTGGAATCCCCTTTTTCCATGATGACCCCGGCGAACATAAACAGCGGCACGGCCATAAGCGGGAAAGAATTGACCCCGCCGAACATTTTTTGCACCACAACCATGAGGGGAAATCCGCCCTGAACCAGTATGGCCAGCACGGACGCGGCCATGATTGCCACCGCGATGGGGGCTTCCAGGGCGAAAAGCGCCAGCATGGTTATGATGAGGATTTCAGCGGTCATTGGCGCCTCCCGTGAACTCCTCCAAAAGCAGGCGCAGGTTGTGGATGCAGAAAATCACCCCGGAAACGGGGATGACCGCAGTCACCGTCCATTTGGGAATGTTCAGGGCCGGGGAAATCTGAAATCGTACAAAATACGAGAACTTGACGCCGTAGACGATGAGCACGGCGAACAAGGCCAGAGAGATCAAATGCACCAGCACCCGGGCCGCCAGATGCACCTTGGGCGGCGCCAGTTTGGTCAGGCTCTCGATTTTGGGATGCACGCCCCGGTAATAGGCGGAGGTGGCGCCCAAAAAGGTGAGCCACACCAGCAGATACCGCGCCGCCTCCTCGGACCAGAACAGGGAGTCGTTCACCACGTACCGGAAAAAAACCTGGGTGCACACGATAATCGCCATGGTGAGCCCCAGGGCGAACAGGACTCCCTCCACCGCCTGGTTCAGGCCCAGGCTCAGCCTTTGGTAAACCCTGAGGAACTTGGCGGCCATGGCTATTTAACGGCTTCCAGCATTTTTACCAGCAAATCGTGAACCGCCGGGTCTTTGAACATGTCGCTGCCGGCCAGGCTGGCGACCTTTTGGCGGAACGCGTCCACGTCGGGATGCATTTCAATCTGCATGCCTTTTTCCTGGAGCAGCTTTATCCTGGCCGCGTCCTTATCCCGGTTGTCTTTTCTCTGGAACTTGGCGGCGCCTTTCATGCACTCGGCGATCAGAGCCTGATCCTTGGCGTCCAGGTTCCGCCACCACTTCAGGGAGGCGACGTCGATGTGCGGAGAGTACACATGGCGGGTCATGGTCATGTATTTTTGAATTTCATAGAATTTGTAGACTTCCATAACCCAGAGGGGGTTTTCCTGGCCGTCGATCACGCCCTGCTGCAACTCGGTATAGATAGGCCACGCCATGGGCGTGGGATTGGCGCCCAAGGCCCTCCAGATGGTTTTATGCAAGGCCGAGTTCATGACCCGGATTTTCAGGCCCTTTAAATCCTCGGGCGTTTTGACGGCGCGTTTGCTGTTGGTCAGGTTCCGAAACCCGTTTTCCGAAAAACACAGGCCTTTAAAGCCCATGGGCTCCAGCCCGTCCAGGATCTCCTGGCCCAGGGGGCCGTCCAGGATTTCGTCGGCCTGGGCGTTGTCTTTGAATAAAAAGGGATAGTTGATGACGCGCACGATAGGCGTGAAGGTGTCGAACGGCCCGCCGGTAATAATTCCGATATGGAGGGTGTTCATCTGGATTTGCTGCAGCATTTCCGTTTCGTTGCCCAAAACCCCGGAATCGTAAATCGTCACGGTCCAATCGCCGCCTGACTTGGCCTCCAGCAACTCCTTGAATTTGTCGGCGACCACGTTTTGCGCGGAACCGGGCTTGGTCACCACGCCCAGCTTGATGTTTTCCGCGGCCTGCAAGGGAAGGCAAAAGCCTATGGTCAATACCGCAGCCAGAAGAACAATCCGTGCTTTCATAAGATCCTCCATGGAGTTTGCTGGGGGCGCCGAATTAAACGGCTTGCCGTTAACGATGGTAGCGCCAGTATAGCATAAGTTTCGGCGCCAGTGCATGCACAGATTGTCTTTGAGGCGGGGGGAGGGCGCCTTGCAGGATCTACAAGGATGTATTCTTCAATCTTTTATTTAATGCAAATACGGAAAGAATACTTTTTAAATAGTACAAGCTGAATCAATGGACAAAGATTATGTTACATCATTAAAAAACAGTTTTTAATGATGATAAGGAATAGGTCCATTTTTATTGGAAATAGTTCTCAAAATCAAATACTTACAAATCCAAATTGCCGTCGTATTTCCAGCCTCCACACACAAATCAAACATAAATCTAATACTTGTGGAATCGCGTTGAAGCAAAACAAACAGCGAATGCGGAGCGCGTTTTAAACCGAGTCCGCCGGGTGGGGACAGGCGAAAAACCGAGTGCGTCGGGCAGGCAGTATGCCCGGCCTGCAAAAGGCTTGATGCCTGGGGCTGGGGTTTTTTTCATTATTCAAAAAATCAAGGCCTTTAACCTGTATGAGAAGGGGAGAACAGTGGACATTTCACGGAAGATTAACTTCTTGTTTGCGGCCGGATTAATCGCCATGGCTGTTATGGCGTGGTGGCTGTCCAGCCATTTCCTGATGCAGGCGAAAAACAGCGAAATCCAAACCATCCACGGATTATTGCTGAATGAGCGGCAAAAGCAGGCGGAAAACCTGGTTAACAATGCCTTTTGCGTTATTGAAACCGCGGATTTTTACGAAACCGCACGGAATGCTCTTCGGGAAATGCGATACGGGCCCAAGACGCTGAACGTGGAAGCCTCCAAAGGCTCGGAAGGGGCCGAGGGCGCCGAAGCCAAGGGCCGCGACTATTTTTTTGTGGTGGACGTGGACGGCATGTTTTGGGTCAATCCCATGCATCCCGAGTTGGAGGAGACAGTGGCCCTGGACCTCAAGGACGCTTCGGGGCGCGAGTATATCAAGGAAATCATTGAAACCGCTAAAAACAGCGAGGACGGGACAGGGGCGTTGATATACACGGAGGCCGTGGAAGGCTCTGACCGGGTTCAGACGAAAAAAGGCTTTTTCAAACTGTATAAGGATTGGGGCTGGATTTTGTGCACCGGCGTGCCCATCGACGACATTGACGTAATCGCCGCGGGCATCGATTCAAACGTTGAAGCCTCTTTTTCCGGTAAAAAGCGCAGCCAGGTAATTTATATGGCCTTGATGGGCCTGCTTATCATCGTCCTGAGCAGGACCTTGGTCTGGTGAAAGATCGTCAGCCCCATCAAAAGGGCCACGGCCATGATGCGGGAAATCGCCCGGGGCGAGGCGGATCTCACCAAACGCCTCAAGGTGGAGTCCAAGGATGAAATCGGCCAGTGGGCCATGTCCTTCAACACCTTTGTGGAGAACACCCAGGCCATGATTCGCGAAATCATGGCCCACGCCCGCAACCTGCAGAACGCCTCCGGCGAGATGCGCGTGGTCAGCGACTCCCTGGCGGCGGGCACGGATCAGACCTCCACCGAAACCCATTGGGTGGCCAACTCGGTCAATGACATGAACATCAACCTGGGAGACGCCGCTGTCTCCCTGAATGAGACCGCTCACACGGTGCGGCAGATCGCCGCCAATTCCAACAAGATGAACAAGTCCCTGGCCGCCATCGAGAAAAAAACCGAAGACGCCATGGCAGTCACGAAAAAAGCCGTTGTGCAGGCCGTGGATGCGTCGGAAAAGATCCTGCACCTGGGCCGGATGGCGGCTTTTATCGGCGAGGTGAACGAGGCCATCGCCGAAGTGACGGACCAGGTCAACATGCTGTCCATCAACGCGGCCATTGAAGCCGCCAAAGCCGGGGAGGCGGGCAAGGGCTTCCAGGTGGTGGCCCGGGAGATGAAAGCCCTCTCCGCCCAGACCGCCGAGGCCAGCGCCAACATCCGGTCCCAGATCCGTCAAATTCAAGACACCTCCCATCAAGCCATCGACGAGGTGGAGAACATAACCATGGTCATCAAGGGGATCGACGGCTTTGTGGAGGATATTGTCAAAGCCACAAGGGAGCAGGCCGGGCACACAAGCAGCATCGCCCACGATATCCAGGAAACCTCCCGGGCGCTGGACCGCGTAAACGATAACGTGTCCTCCTGCTCCGAATCCACAAGTCTCATCGTGCGGAAAATTTCCGAAGTGAACACCACGGCCGGTGACATGGCCCAGGGCAATCAAAACCTCATCGCCAACGCTTCCATGCTCACAAGCATGGCGGATCAGCTTCAGAACATGGTGTTCCGGTTTAAAATCATCGATGAAGGCCCTCCGGCAAGGGCGATCATGCATTAACACAGGAGCCTTTGGCGGGAAAAATGCAGGCCGGGCGGGCTTTTCAAGGAGCTCGCCCGGTTTTTATTTATAGTGGGACTCCACCCAATTCCGGTATTCCCCGGAGCGAACCTGCTCCACCCATGTCCGGTTGGACAAGTACCAATCCACCGTGGCCTCCAGGCCCTGCCTGAAGGTGTGGGCGGGCTTCCAGCCCAGCCTGGCCGTGGTCTCGGAAAAATCCATGGCGTAGCGCCTGTCATGTCCCGGCCTGTCCTTGACCATGGAAATGAGCCTTTTGCTGTCTTCCGATGCGGGCCTGTTCAATTTCCGGTCCGCCAGTTCGCATAAGAGGTGCACCACTTCCAGGTTGGTCTTCTCCTCCCCCCCTCCTATTATATAGGTTTCCCCGGCGGCGCCTTTTTCCAAAATATGCATCAGGGCCCGGCAATGGTCCTCCACAAAAAGCCAATCCCGAACGTTTTGGCCGTCCCCGTACACAGGCAGGGGCTTCTGGTCTAAAATTTGCATCAACATTAAGGGAATCAACTTTTCAGGAAATTGATAAGGACCGTAGTTGTTGGAGCAATTGCTGACGACGCACGGCAGACCGTATGTTCTGTGGTACGCCCTTACAAAGTGGTCCGAGGCCGCCTTGGATGCGGAGTAGGGGCTGGACGGGTCGTAGGGCGAGGCTTGAGAAAAAGAGCCTTCAGGCCCCAGGGACCCGAACACCTCGTCCGTGGAAACGTGGATGAACAGAAAATCACGGGGGCGGCCGCGGCTTTCCCAGTTTTGTCTGGCCGCTTCCAGCAAGGTGCAGGTTCCCATAACGTTGGTGGAGGCGAAGCAAAGCGCGTCCTTGATGGATCGGTCCACATGGGATTCCGCCGCAAAATGGACGACGGCGTCGAAATCGTCCTCATGAAACAACCTTTCCAAAAGGGCGGCGTCGCAAATATTTCCGTGCACCAGCTTGTGCCTGGAGGCCTGATCCCGGGGCAGCCCCAGGAAGTTCCGGGGGGAGCCCGCATAGGTGAGGGCGTCCAGGTTGCAGATTCCACAATGGGGATCTTCCCGGAGAGCCTGTAAAATAAAGTTGGAGCCGATGAATCCGGCGCCTCCGGTAAGCAATATCTTTTTTCGGTTCATAGTCCGCCGCTCCGTCCTTATTATAAGGAATGAGGGTTATCGAAAAGGCGTTATTAGAGCACTAATACCAGCAGGTGTGAGCTTTTTCAAGGCTTTGCCGTGTTGTAGATTACTGACAGGAGAGCCTTGAATATACGAGGTTGGTGAAGGCCCCCGTCGGGCCTGGATCTCGCAACAATGTGAAATAGCTCATATATATGTTTTCGGTCCACAACATCTAGGCCGAATAAGTATAATAAAGCACAATATAGGATAATTATGCATAATTTATATTAAATTATATATAAATTCATTGACCTTGGAAGACTCCTTGAGCATTGTGATACAAACGAGTTCTTCAGTTTTCATAACGGATCGGGGGTATCTGATGTTTTCCAAAGGGAGGCGGTCTAGTACGTGGGTGGCACAAGACCTCCGGGGAAAGTTTTCCAATGGCTAAAAATTGTCTAAAGGAAATTCGTGAATCAGCGCTCTTAAGCAAGGCTGAACTTGCGAGAAAGGCGGGGATTTCGCCCATCACGGTTGACCGGATTGAAAAAGGCTACCCGTGTCGGATGGAAACCCAGAGGAAAATCCTTGAGGCCTTGGGTTATCAACCAAAGGACAAACTAAGGGTTTTTGGTGAGTAAGAGCTATGGCACTTTTTAAAAAGCAAGAAGGCCTGGTTGGCCTGGACATCGGCTCGGCGGCTATTAAAATTGCGGAGATAGAAGAGCGCAAGCAAAGCCGGGTATTGGCCAAGTTCGGGTTGATGGAATTGTCGGAAGGCGCAATTGAGGACGGGGTGATCAAGGACCACGAGAAGGTGGCCGAGACCATCAAGGACCTGTGCCGCGCCTTTAACATTAAGCAGCTTAACGCCGCCATTTCCATAGCCGGGTACTCGGTCATCATCAAGAACATCACCGTCAAGACCATGACGGAGGAGGAAATGCAGGAGAGCATCTCGGTGGAAGCCGAGCAATACCTGCCTTTCGACATCCAGGACGTGTATCTGGACTTCCACATTGTGGGAAATAGTTCGGAGAGGGACGGCCATATGGATGTGGTTCTTGTGGCGGCCAAAAAGGACCTGGTTGACGAATACGTCAGCGTGGTGGAGATGGCGGGGCTGCATCCGGTGGTCATGGATGTGGACGCCTTTGCCGTGCAGAACATCTACGAGCTGCTTTCGGACGTGGACGACGAGATCGTCGCGCTGGTGGATGTGGGGGCCTCCAAGACCTCGGTCAACATTATTAAAAACCGGAACTCGGTGCTTATCCGGGACGTGGCCATGGGCGGCGCTCAGATCACTCAGGAGATCATGAAGCGCGGCGGCTGCTCTTACGACGAAGCCGAGCAATGGAAGGCCGATCCCGAACACGCTAAGATGGACAAGGAGGAATTGAACGACATCATCGCGTTGGCTACGGCCAGGTGGTGCGAGGAAATTCGTCCTGCCTTTGATTTTTTCTATTCCATGAATGACGAGCGTTTGAGCAAAATCGTCATGAGCGGCGGAAGCAGCGGAATCATAGGATTCAAAGAGACGCTGGCGGCGGAGACCGGGATAGACGTCTTTTTGCTGGATCCCTTCGCCGCCATGGATGTGAGCGACGAACAGTTTGATCCAGGCTATTTAAAGCGCATCGGACCCCAGGCCACCATCGCCCTGGGTCTTGCGTTAAGGAGAGCGGGTGACAAATGATCAGAGTCAACCTTCTGCCCTTTCGGGCCGCCCGGAAAAGTGAGAACGTCAAAAGACAGGTCGTAGTCTTTTTGGCAGCCATTGTTTTGTTTATTTTCGGCTGCGCATTCTATGCCGTGTTTCTCATGGGCCAGGTGGCTGATTTGGAATCCGAGTTGGCCCAGGCCGAGGCGGACCTTGTCAAGTATAAGAAGCAGGCCGCCGAAGTGGACGCCATATTGGCTGAGATCGCCATGCTGGAAAAACGGGAAGCCACCATCGAAGGGCTCCGGCGTTCGCGTTTTGACGCGGTCAAGCTCCTGGACCATTTGACCCAGTTGATCTCTCCGCCGTCTTCCGGCGTTTTGGCGGCCAAGGACCAGAGGGTCTGGCTGGTTGCTCTTAAATCCAAGACTGCGGAAAGAAAGCAGGATTTGGACATAGAAGGCGTGGCGGTGGACACTAAAGACGTGGCGGCCTTCATGGACAGGCTTGAAAACTTTACGGAAGCTCCTTCGGGGCCGTCCCTGGCAATGGCCGGCGACGGAGCTCAGCCCGAAATTCCCTATTTTTCCGATGTGACTTTAAGGAAGCTGTCGGCGTCGGATGACTCTGCTTTGTTGAATTTCAAGCAGTTTAACATCCATTGTCAGCGAATCATGCCGGGGGCCGAGGATGAAGATACGGCGAAGAAGGCTCCTAATAAAAAGAAGTAATATCGGCCGTTTATGGGTCCCATATATAGGTTAAAAGGCAGGTTAAACCATGGCTAAATCCAAGGATGCTCCATCACAACTGACGGTATTTGTCGACAAGATCGGCCAATTAAGCAGACCGCAGCGCATTCTGATATTCGTCGCTGCGTTTTTGGCGATTGGCGCACTTTTCACCTTCCTTTTATTTAAACCCTACTGGACCCAAAAAAGCGAGCTTACCACCAAACTTGAAAACAAGCTGAATGAAGTGCGCGTTTCCCAGGCCAAAGCCGCCAAGCTGCCCAAGGTCAGGGAGCAACGCAAGAAGGCGGAGGAGAGGCTCGCCAAATCCGCCGAGTCCCTGCCCAAGAAAAAGGAAGTGCCGGAGCTTTTGGACAGGATGTCTCTTTCCGGAAAGGAAGCCGGGCTGGAGTGGACGCTTTTTCAGCCCAGATCTGAAGTGGAATATCCTGAAGATTCATATGTGGAAATGCCCGTGGAAATGATTGTGGAAGGCGATTACCACGGCATTGCCTCCTTTTTTGATAAAGTGGCCCATCTGCCCCGCATCGTTAATATCAACAAATACGATATTGTACCCAATAATGAGCAGAACGGCGGATGGCGCCGTCTGGTGTGTACTTGCCAGGCAGTGACTTACAGGTTCCTGGAGCCCGAGGCGACAGATGCGAACAAAAAGAAAACAAACAAAAAATAGTGAGCAGGGGAGACTGACGGGGAAGCCCATGGCGCCCGGAGCAGCGGCTATTGCTGCAGGGGCGATCCTGCTTCTGACCCCGGTCCATGCTGCAACGCCGGAATTTACGCCCGGCCCCGCCTCCGTATCCATGAAGGTGGAGGCGCGTCCGGACTTGGCCTCCCAGCCTCTTGCCAACGCCGTTTCGGTCAACGCAGTGGAGGAGCAATCCGGCGTGAGCATGAAGGTCTCGAAACCGCCGGTCCAAGCGGCTCCTTCAGGCGTGAGCATGAAGGTGGCCAGGCCGTCTGATACGCTTCCGCAGGCCCAGCCTGAGCAAGGCGGCGTGAGCATGAAGGTGTCTCCCAGGCCGCCGGCAGCTCAAAAGCCCGCTCCTGCGGAGCAGCCCCAGGAAGCCCCGGTGAAGCCGGAAGAGCCTGTTGCAGCGGCCCCGGAACAGCCTGTAACGCCTCCGCCTGTTGCGCAAAAGGAAAAAACGCCGCCAGCGGAACAGCCTATCGCCATGCCCGAAATCAAGATCGGCGCAGAAGACGTCGGGGCGGAACCGGAATCCGAAGAGGAGGGTGTTGAAGTGGCTACTGCATTAGAAAACTACAGATATGTAAGGGGCGCCAAGCTCAATCCCTTCAGGCCCTTGACTGACAAGCCTGACGTGGAACCGGAGCCCGCCATCGTGGACACGCCGGTTGAAGGCCCCCAGACTGTGACTGCAAAGCCTAAGATCAAAAATCCTCGACCCATTCCAACGCCTATTGAGAAATACCCTCTTAACTCCCTGGATCTGGTGGCCATCATGCGGATGAAGCGCGAAGCATTGGCCTTGGTGCAGATCCCTGACGGAGCTAAGGGGTTTATAATCAGAAAGGGCACCTACATCGGCAACGAAGGCGGTACGGTGTCCGAAATCGACCTCCAGAACAATAAAGTGGTGGTTGACGTGGAAGAAGAAGACATGTTCGGCAACATTATTATTAATAAGCGGCAGCTAAGCCTACAGAAAACAGCCGGGGACTTTTAACATGGGACGTAGAAGGTTTAAACAACTCGTTGTGGGAGCACTGGTTGCTGCACTATTAATTCCGGGCGTTTACGGATGTTCGGTGAAGCAGGACCAGGTAAAGCCTCAGGAGCCTGAGGTTGCGGCTCCGGTGGAGGAGACTGCGGCGGTTCCCGAGGCTCAAAGGGAAATTACGGGAATCTCCGTGGGAGGCGATGAAAATGTGGCCTCCGTCCTAATCCGGGGAAATGCCAACTTGATGTACACGGCGGTTAAGTCGCCCTTTAATAATGGGGTGGTCTTATACTTTCCCGAAACCGCCTTGGCTGCAAATCTTCCCGCCACTCTCCAGCCTGCTTCTCCTCTGGTGAAGAATGTCATGGCTACCCAGGCGGACGGCCAGATGATTTCCGCCAGGGTGGAAATCAGCCTGTCCAGGGAGCTGCCGTACGAAATCAAGAAGGAAGACGGCGCATTGTACGTGCTTTTGGGCAGGGAGGAGCCTGTGGAAGAAGACGTCCTCCCAGCCTCTGAGCCGGCGGCCGTTCAAACCGCCGAGGCTTCCGAAGGCGCAGCTGCATCTCAGACCATGGAAGAAACCTTCCGTGGGACCGGGGCTGAAGACAGCCCTGAAGCGGCGGCTGAGTTCAAGGAAGTAGTGTCCGCGCCCGTTCCTGCGCCCACCGGGCCTGTGTGGCTTACAGGGGTCAACTTCCTGCAAGAGCCCGCCGGCAGATCCTCCATCAAGATCGAGGTCTCCCAGCCTATTCAGTATAAGGTGACCCGTCCGGCGGAAAAGCGCCTGGTGGTGGAGCTTCCCGGCGTTCAGGTTCCCAAGGAGCAGCAGCGTCCCCTCATCACCACGCGTTTTGAAAGCGCTGCGGACCGGATCGTCCCGTACGCCAGAGGCCCCAAAGACACGGCGGTGTCCGTGGAACTGCGTCAGATGGTGGCTTATCACGTGGAACAGACCGACCAGGGCATATTGCTGCATCTGGAAGCCTCGGACATTCCTCCCAGGCCCCTGGCCCAGGCGGCCTTGCCCAGGTGGGAAAGCATTATGCGCCAGGAAGAGCCCTTGCCCGGACCGGGCGAAGCGGCGGCCATGGCCGGCGACGACATGATGGGCGGAGACCTGGCCGATTATGAGGGCTTTGAGGAAGGCGCAGGGCCGAAACAGTCTCTGGACTTTATGGACGCCATCTCCCAGGAACTGCGGACCGGCTCAGCCAAGACCGAAATCGTTTACACCGGCGAAAAAATCGCCTTGGATTTTTACAAGACCGACATCAAGAATGTTTTCAGAATTCTTAAAGAAGTCAGCGGCTTGAACTTTGCCATTGACCGGGACGTGGAAGGGGAGGTCACCCTCACCCTCGAAAAACCCGTGCCCTGGGACCAGGTTCTGCACTTGGTGCTCAAGATGAACCAGTTGGGCATGCAGAAAATCAAGGACGTAATCCGGATTGCGCCTCAATCCGTGCTGGATGAAGAGGCCGCGGCCGAACGCGCCAGGGAGCAGGCCAACATAGACAGGATCAAAACGCTCACGGAAACCAAGAACCAGCAGATGCAAAATGAATTGCAGCAGCAGGCCCTGGAGCCAATGGTGACGGAGTTTATACCAGTCAATTACACGGACGCCAGCGATCTTATCAAGCATGTGGAAGCAGTTAAATCTCCTGACCGCGGTTCAGTAGACGTTGACATTAGAACCAATACCATTATAATGATCGACATTAAGGACAGAATCAAACGAGCCAGAGACATAGTCAGCCGCCTGGACAGAGTTACCGCCCAGGTTCAAATAGAGGCAAGAGTTGTGGAGGCTCAGACTACCTTTTCCAGAAGCATCGGACTTGCATGGAACGGCGAATCCGGCATTCAACCCGGGGATTCCAGGGAAGGGGTCGGCCCCCAGCGCGGGTATGACGTGTTGGGCGGCACTTACGGATACAACTGGTCGGTCAACTATCCTACTGAGACCGATGATTACGGCAACAATACATTTGGCTTTAACTTCAGCCGCTTGCTTGGCCTGACGCCGCTATCGCTGAATGCTACTTTGAACGCGGCGGAGAGCAGGGGCGAAATCAAAATCGTCTCCTCTCCCAAAATCAGGACCTTGGATAACAAGCCGGCCACGATCAAACAGGGCATCGACTATCCCATCAAGCAGTTTGACGGGGACGGCAATACGGTTATCGTGTACAAGGCGGTGGACTTGCAGTTGGAAGTCACGCCCCACGTGACCCAGGACCGCCGGGTTTCCATGAAGATGACCGTGGAAAAGAACGACGTAGGCGCGGTTATTTCGGAGGAACAATCCTTCAACACGAAAGAAGTGGACACCGAATTGCTGGTCAATGACGGCGACACGGTTGTTATCGGCGGCATTATTAAGACGACTTTCAGGGATGATGTGGACGGATGGCCCGGATTGATCGATGTTCCCGTGCTCGGATGGCTTTTCAAGGATTCCACAAAGTCCGAGGAACGGGAAGAATTGTTGGTGTTCATTACTCCTACTATTGTTGAGTTGGAGGAAATCCAATAACTATGAAAAGCCGGGACCATGTTATGGCGCACTCAAATGACGCAAATTTACAGGACATCCAGGGCCATTGCCAGGGGCTGGAGGTTCATGAGGGTATACACCAATCCGAATGTGAGGACACTCCCATGAAGAAATTCAATCTTCGCTCAGCGTTGTTGCTTATGCTGGGGATCATTTTCCTATTCTTTACTGCCTGCGGCCCGGGGGGGAGCGGCGAATCCGATTCCAGCGGGGGCGGCGGCGACGATGACGGCGGCGGCGGAACTACCGTCACGAATCCCACAGTAGCAGGCGCCTTTTACGGCGCGACTGGAGCGGATATTACAAACTCCACGGCACTGCTGTTTTCCAACCCTGTGGAAGCGGATGGGAGCGACGGGAGTTTCGAAACGGAAGACTTGAAGGCTGGAGATCACACGATTGTGGTCGCCACCACCAACGACGCCTACGGAACATCCTATAAAAACTTCACGGTCGGCAGCTCCGATATGGAGCTTTTCCTGTTTATGCCCAGCGCCACTTTGCCTTATGTGGAGCATTTGGCTACCGAGGCCTTTACTCTCAATTCCAATACTGTGAACGGAGAGTTTGCCACCCTAACCATGGTCGCCCAAACCAGCGGCGTCTACAGGCTGCTTGGCGCTTCCGGTCTCGCCAGCGTGAACAAGGCTGATTTCAGGGTGGAGAATTACGACGTCAACGCGCCTCTGCCGTGCGACCTTCCCAACGTGGACAACAGGGCGACTGGATTGAACGCCACCTTGGGCGTTCAGGCGCCTTACGTGCTTGTTCATGTTTCTCCGGCCATGTTGAGAAGTCTCGGCAACCCCGGAACCCTGGCTCTGCCCAACCCGGCCAACTGGACTACTGAAAAGGTTCTGTATTTTGATCCGGAATCGCACACATGGAAAGATACAGGATACACTATCGGCGATTCAGTCGCTGGAAACATGCCTATTACCAAGGGCGGCCTTTACGGCGTTTTTGACGAAAGCGGCGTTAAACCTGGCACGCTGCGCGTCAATCTCGATGACATCAACGCCTCTTCCGGCGATCTCATCCTGGTCGGCGACCAGGTGATTGAAGTGGGTTCTCAAGATCCCATCACCATTTATAACGTGCCCCAACCGGTTGACGGCAATCCTTTGCAGGTCGTTGTTCTTGATCCCAATGGAAACACCGCCGATGCAACGACGGTCACGGTGCTTCCCTCCGGAAGTTACAGCTGGATCGATCCCATCACGGGCGCTACCAGCGGCGTGACGCTTAGCGCTTCCGCCTCGTCGGTTGAGGTCGGCGGCAATGCCATCACCCTGACTGTGGAAGTGACGGATGAATACGACAAGCCCGTTGTGGGCGCTACCGTCAATTTCACCACCGACGCCGGAACCCTCAGCGCCGCTTCGGCCCTGACGGACGCCGACGGTGAAGCCCAGGTGACCTTGTCCAGCTCCAACCAGACCGTGCCGACAGTGACTGTAGGCGCTGACTGCAATGGCGTGGACGCCACAGACCTTACCTTGTCATTCGTTCCGGGCAGCCCCTTCCAACTGGCTTTGTCTTCCGACACGATCACCTTGGACTCCTACGGGACGGACAACGCTGATTTGACCTTGGTTGTCAAGGATCAGTTCGGCAATATCGTTGAAGACGGCGCTACCGTCTACTTTACGGTGCTGGATTCAAGCAACGCAACGGTGACTCCGTCGCCCATTACGTCGGACAGCCTGCAAACAGCAGACGGCGTGGTCGAGGCCACGTTCTCTTCCGCTC
The DNA here is from genome assembly GCF_000429905.1 of Desulfatibacillum aliphaticivorans DSM 15576. Classification (NCBI taxonomy): domain Bacteria; kingdom Pseudomonadati; phylum Thermodesulfobacteriota; class Desulfobacteria; order Desulfobacterales; family Desulfatibacillaceae; genus Desulfatibacillum; species Desulfatibacillum aliphaticivorans. The sequence continues at coordinate 72,355 of NZ_AUCT01000006.1, forward strand.
TGGATCCTGATGTTTATTCGATTTTGGGAAAATATTCCGAAACCATCGTTTCCAATCAGGTGGATATTACCGTGGTCGCCGCTCAGGCGGCTAACATCTCCCTGCAAGCCAGCAAAACCACGATGACGGCAAGCGGCCTTGACACGTGCCTCATTACAGCCACGGTCACCGACAAGTACGGCAACTTTGTGCCGCAGGGGACCACGGTGAATTTCACGTCTTTTTCCGGGACCTTGTCCAACGGCGGCGTTGCTACCGTCAATTCCAATGGAGAGGCTTCAGTTACTTTGACCTCCAGCCTTTATGTTGGAACCGAAACTGTAGAAGCGACCGTCAACAGCATTTCCGAAGACATTAACCTGACCTACATTCCCGGTCCTCCCGCACACATCGCCTTTGAACGCACGTCCATTACTGCGTATCAGGGCAGCGGGGCTGAAATCGCCATAAGATGCTCCGTAACGGACAATTACGGACCGGCGGCTATCGGACACAACCCGGTCGCCGACGGCACGACCATTTATTTCTACGCGCTTGATCCCAATAACGCCTCCATTGGAACGGTGTTGTCCTCTTCCAGCGCAACCACTAACAACGGCATGGCTTCCGTCAACTTCAGCGTACCTTCCGACAATCCGGGAAGCTACACTGTGCAAGCCACCTATCAGAGCGTGGAAGGCGACACTCCGGTGACCATCAACGTTTTGCAGACGGAGCCTGCAAATGTTAGCGTCGCCGCGGCCAGCGATTCCATTGTGGCGGACGGCGCGTCCCACACCACGATTACCGCCACGGTTTACGACCAATACGATAATCTTATGGGGGACGGAGTGGCCGTTACGTTTACGACCACCTCCGGAACTCTTGACGCCACGGTAGGAAACGGCGGAACTGCTACCTATAACACTGTCACCAGCGGCGGCATAGCAACAGTTAGACTCTACAGCGCTCAGTTGGTGGGCTCGACCACTGTCCGGGCGGACGTGGGAGGCGTAACGGGCACCGTGGACGTGGACTTTGTGGCGGGAGCGCCGGCCAGCGTCACTGTATCCCTTTCCACCTCAAATATGGTCGCCGACGGTGAGAGCACAGCAAACGTGACGGCATTGGTGCTGGACGCCAATGCCAACCCGGTGCCTGACACGACGGTGCAGTTTTCCGTGGAAGCCGGCGGCGGAAGCGTAGTCCCCGTTGCCGACACCACGGACGAAAACGGCTACGTAACTGTTACCTATATCGCTTCCAGCACGGGCGGGACTTACCTTATCACCGCCACCTGCGGGCAAGGCGTCACAGGCAACAAAACGATGGTCCTGCAAGACCTTGTGATCTCGTCCTTGATTCTCACCGCTTATATTGACGGCGCCCAAGTCACTGGTGACGTGCCGGAACTGGTGGCCGACGGAACATCTAATATTTCCTTGTGGGCCGAGCTCACGGATAATGCGGGAAATCCCGTAGAAGACGGCACGGTAGTGACGTTTGTCACCACACAAGGAGATTTGACTTATATAGGAGCCGGGTCCGGCGGCGGCAACTCCGTGACTGCGGAAACCTATAACGGCATTGCCAAGGCCACCCTGACCAGCAGCACCACGGCAGGCACCACGGCATTTATCACGGCTACGTCCTCCTCCCTGGTGGATAGCATGACCGTGGCCTTTGTTCCGGGCGCGCCTTACCGGATCGACGCGTACGCCAATCCTTCAAGCATCCCCTCCTACACCTACTACTGCCCCGGCGATACGGCCAGGGTGTACGCCACGGTGTATGACAGGACAAATAACCTTGTGGCGGATGGCACGGAAGTGGTCTTCTCCATCGATAGAGGATGGATTTGGGACGATTATCCGTTGTGCCCCGAGGACGGTTACTACACGGTCGTCGCTTCCAAAACCGAAGTGACCGCCAACGGCGTGGCCAAGATCGGGGTGCTTGGAAACAACACCGGCACCATTGAAACCGGTACGGTCAACGTGTGCGTGGACGGCCTGTGCTACGAAGATCCCACCAGGCCTGCGCCCGACAACCGCGGCGTTCAGATTTCCTACGGATCTACGGGCGCATCTTCCGGCCTGCCTACGCGGATTGTGCTTTCCGTGGATACGGACGCCCTGTTTATTGCGGGTTCGGGCAAGGCCGAAAGCTGCATCATCACCGCCGTGGTTTATGATGAAACCGGAGACCCCATCCAGGACAATTACTCGGCGGGAGACGGTTTGATTTCCGCCACGGAAAGAACTTTCCAGTCTGCTTCCGCATCCTTTATCACCAGCGGATACGACGCCGGCGACTACCTGGTCATCAGTTCCGGCGAGTACGCAGGCTCCTACGAGATCGTCTCGGTCGACAGCGAGCATCAGGTGACGCTGAATACCGGGGCCAATCCCTTTGGCTCAACGGAAACCGGAGTTTCGTTCACGGCCTATATTCTGAATAATATCGAGTTTAAAATCCTGAACGGCCCCAATAACCAGGAGAACATCGACGGAAATGAGGGCGTGGGCGCCACTTCCCTCAAATCCACTTCCAGCGGCATCGCTTACGCCACCTTTAACTCCGGTTATTCCCCCGGTCCTGTGTCCATCCAGGTCACCTGCACCCAGGGCGGACAGTCTGCTGTCGCCACTTACTCCGACATCGTGATCGGCGCCGGCAATCCTTCGGTTGTCAACCTCTATCCCCATAACGAGATCAATAGCTCCTCGGGTGCGAACTCCATACGCCAGTTGGATGCTGTCGTTACCGATAAATTCGGCAGCCCGGTCCCCAATGGAACCGCGGTCTACTTCGGCCTCCTGGACGAGATCACGGTCAGCGGCGCGGGCTTTACCGTGTCCGATTCGGGCGCGCGTTCCCAGGTGGTGGTTGCGGAAGATGTCAGCAACGTCAACGCCGGCGACACTTTCTACGTCGGGGATGAGGCTTCGGATTATAATGGCGGTTACACCATCTACAGCGTATCGCCTCCCAACACGATCGTTTTGGACAAACAAATTGACGCCGGTGTTAGCGCAGATAATTATATTATCGGCTACGCTGAATACGGTAACATTAGCGGTAGCCAGATTACAGGCAACGGCGGGGTTTCCGGCGTTGCCGTTAACACCATCCTGTTCCCGACCTATACAGCCGGCAACAAGATGGTTTATATCTACGCCCTGGCTTACGGCGCGGATTCCAGCGGCAACTCCGTTCCCGTTTACGACACCTGGTCCGGCTACTACTCGCCCAGCCGCACCATCGGCAGCGTGCTCGTGACTGCGGGCAGCACCTCCCTGATTGCAAACGGAACAGCAGAGACGATGATCACCGCTGAGATTTTTGATTCCACGGGGGCGACGGTGGCCGATGGCGTGACCGTCACCTTTACTTCGCAAAGCGGAACATTGTCCGATGCGACCGCGGATACGGTGAATGGAGAGGCTACCGTAACCTTGACCAGCCCCACAACCGCAGGCGTGGATAACATCACGGCATGCATCCAGGGCGTTTGCGGCGATCTGGACGTCACCTACGTGGCGGGCCAGGTCAGCACTTTGTCCTTGTCCCTGACGCCTTCCAACCTGACGGCCGACGGCGAGTCCACCTCCGTGGTCGAGGTTGTGGCAAGGGACGCCAATTTTAACCTGGTGGACGGGGTTACGGTCAGCTTTACGGCGGATTACGGAACCTTGTCCTCTGGGGCGGCCCAGACCGATTCCCAGGGCTATGCAACGGTGACCTTCACGGCGCCTTCTTCCGTGCCCGCCGGGTCTCAGGCTGTCGTTACCGCCAAGACTTCCAATGGGACGACAGCCACCGGGAATATCGCCCTGGTTGCCGCCTCGGTGGAAACGGTTGAATTAGCTTCCGGCGTTTCGGAAATCGTCGCTAACGGGGCGTCTTCCGCCCTGGTTACCGCAACGGTTTTGGATAATAACGAAAACGCCGTGCCGGACGGCACCATCGTGACTTTCACGACCAGCGCCGGCACCTTGAATGACTCCACCTCCACAACGCCTGTGGCCAATCAGACTTCCTATGACGTCACCACGGTGAACGGCGTTGCCAAGGTGCTTCTGTACTCGGCCACCAATTTGGGAACCGCCACGGTGAACGCCGTGGCCGGCGGCATTGGAGACAGCATCAGCATAGCCTTTATACCCGGACCTCCCGCAAAGGTGAGCGTTTCGGCCACGCCCAGCAGCCTGACCGCCGATGGCGCAAGTCAAAGCCTTATCAAGGCTACCGTGCTTGACGCCAACGACAACCCGGTGGCTGACGGCGAAACCATAACCTTTTCCGTCACTCAGGACGGCGGCAGCCTGGACAGCCTGACCAGACAAACGGTCGGCGGCATCGCCAGCGTCACCTATACGGCGCCCGCCTCCGTGCCCGGCGCACAGGTCAGGGTGTACGCTTCCTCCACCAGCGGAGACTCCGGGAACGTCATTATTGAACTGACCGGACCTTCCATCGCCAGCGTGAGCCTGGAAGTGGATCCCACCAGCCTGCCGGCCGACGGTTCCAGCACGGCTACGATTTTCGCCACCATTACTTTGTCAGGCGGCGGAGCGGCCCCGGACGGAACAACCGTCAACTTTGAAATCTTCTCAGGCGGAGGACAGTTGTCCGCAACCAGCGCAACCACTTCCGGCGGCATCGCCCAGGTGGAACTGACTGCCGACAGCAATGCAGGAACCGCTGTGATCAAGGCGGAATGCGGCGGCAGGACGGCAGAAGTGGATGTGGAATACGAGCCTGGAAGCGTTAGCGTGTCTGTGGAGCAGAACTCCCTGCTCGGCACGGGCGAGGAAACCACGGAGATCCGCGTCCTGCTGGCCAAAGCTGACGGGTCTGTGATCACTGTACCTCAAACCGTTACCTTCACCCTCAGCGATCTGAGCATGGGCCAGTTGTCCCATACCACGGGGAACACCTCTGCTCCGGACTTTGACGAGTTCAACTCCTGCATATTCACCGGCGGGACCAAGGGCGGAACCGTAGAGGTAATCGCCAAGTGGACAACCTCCGGCGTGGAAGTCACTGGGTCGGCAATCATAGACATTCAGCCGCCCCCCGCCTTCCTGCAGTTGGCGAGCGGTTATCCGCTTCCGGCCTCTATCAACATCAAAGGCACCGGCGGCCAGACCACCTCGCAATTGGTGTTCAATGTACTGGACTCCGTGGGAGACCTGGTGGCTGACGGATACATTATCGACTTTGCAATAGGCGATGGAGCAGGCGGCGGCGAGCAAGTCATTCCCACCACGGCGTTGACCTCCAGCGGACAGGTGGGCACCATCCTGCAGAGCGGCTGGGCTTCCGGAACGGTTAACGTGAAAGCAACCTATCACCACGACCGGACCGTGAACATCTCGGCCTCCAAGGTGACCATCACCAATGGACCGCCCGTTGGCGAAGGCTTGAACATGTCTCCCGAATACAACAATATTTCGGGCATCAAGATTACCCAGTTGGAAGACTTGATGCAAGTAACCGCCAACGACAAATACAATAACCGCATTCCCGAAGGCTCGGCGATCTTCTTCGCCACCTACGGCACCGGCGGCATGCTGGCCAGCGGCAGCGCTTTTACCGATGGTGAAGGCAAGGCCAGCGACACGCTGATTTCCACAGCCAGCGCTCCCACTCAGGGATGGGTGTCCGTGACTGCAGAGGCGACCAACGGCGGCAGAACCACCCAGGTTACCTCCATGGCATTCAGCCCCACAAGCCCCGATACCAATATGTACATCGGAACTAACGGCGGCGGCGTCTACAAGTCTAATGACGGAGGCGCATCCTGGACTAACGTGTCCATACCGAGCGGCATAAGCACCAGGCAAAGAGCATGGCTCGATCCCTACGTTAACGACGTGTGCGTGGACCCCGACGATGCAAACACCGTGTTTGCAGCCACGGGCTACAACGGAGACGGCGCCTTGTACAGGAGCCTCAGCGGCGGCAACGAATGGAACAGCAATAATTCCGAGGAAGTGTTCGGAAGTTTTAACAAGAACTCTGAAGTCACCTCGGTGCTTTGCGACGGCGGCGGCTCGGATTGGGTCTGGGTCGGCACCCAGAGCAACGGCCTTTGGTACACCCTGGACGGCTCTGCAGAACCCAATATCACCTGGGCGCAGGCGGGGCTCTCTTCAGCCATTAAGTCTTTCTCCGCTGATGACGGCGTTACGGCCAACGGGTCCGATATTCTGACCTCCGCGTCCGCCACCTTCCAGACCAACGAGTTCGGAGCGGGCGACACGGTAGTCATTTCTACTGGCGACGACGCCGGAACCTACACTGTGGCCAGCGTGGTGAGCGAGACGGAGATCCAGTTGAACACCGCCTTGAACCATGACACCTCCGCGGGGGCTGTCACCACGGGCGGCGCTTCGGTCCAGGCCGGCTCGGCAGTGTTGGTGGACGGCGAAGCAACCTTTGACGCGTCAGGCTTTGAAGCCGGAGACACCATCACTGTCTTTGGCGGCAACGATGCCGGAACATATACCATTCAGAATGTGGACAGCGAGACCCAGTTAACCCTGGATGCTGACTTCACCACTTCGGTTGGGGATGTGATGGACGGCAGCGACGGCCAGCAGGTTTCCGGCCAGGTGGTGTTCACCTCCGCAACCGCCAAGTTTGTTGATGAAGGCTTTGCAGCAAACGACAGACTCATCATCACTTCCGGCGACGACATCGGAATGTACATGATTAACACCGTAGTGGACAACAACACGGTTTACCTTGACAAAGCATTTACATCAACCTACGCAGACCCCGTTACCGGCAACGACGCCCAGACCGCTGCCGGCTCGGCTACCATAACCCTGCCCAATACGGATCTGTACGACGTCATTGAAGCGGGATATTACGTCGCTCTCACCAGCGGCAATGATCTCGGGGCATACACTGTCAACAGCCTGGCAAGCGCCTCTTCCCTGGTGTTGAACAGCAATATGACCACCGCTGCCAATGATGTGGATTACATGCTGTTTTACGGAAAGGCTAACCCCGATCAGAACAACAACGGCATCTACCGCAAAAACGGGTCCAATCAGGTTGTTTTCTACTCGGATACGGCAAGCTTCCTGACCGACGGCTTTAAAGCCAATGACATCCTGCTCATCGAGTCGGGAACCCACACGGGCGCCTATTACATCCTGGGCGTGCTGAGTGAAAAGACCCTGTTGCTGCAGGAGAATGTCGCAGGCGCCGTAGCGGAGGAGACGGGCCTTAACTACACGCTGTTCCATAATGAAAACAGCGTATCTTACAAGACTTACCACAGGCAGAGCGGATACAGCACCGGCTCGGACAACTCTTACTGGTCGAACGTGACCAACGGATTCTCCGTTTACGGATCGGCGGTCATCAACTCCTCCGGTTCAACCTTTGTGACCGACGGATACGAGGTCGGCGACATCGTGACCATCAACTCCGGTTGGGACGCCGGCGTGTACACCATTGTGGATCTCACGGAGTCTTCGATTACCCTGGATAGGGAATTGACTCAGGTTTGCGGTCCTGTGTTCACGGCGGAAGACCTTCAGACCACGGCTGGCTCCGCGATTGTCCGCTCCAGCGACGCCACCTTTGTAAGCGACGGATTTGACGCAGGCGATGCCTTTATCATAGCCTCCGGAGCTGATCTTGGAACCTATTCCATAGTAGAGGTCATCGACCAAACCCAGGTTCGCCTGGATGCGAATATGAGTACTACCTCGTTGGACGGCAACATAACTTACCGCGTATATCATGCCTGCGATTCGGTGGATTTCAACGTGTACCATGTTGGTTTAACCAGCATTACCTACGTAGCCAACCATCTGTCCACGCTGGTCTCCTTTACCGTTACCAGCAGCGACGTGACCGGCACCGACGCAGGGCCTCAGGTGCGCGACGGCAAGTGGGTGCGGGACATCATCAAGGTGGACGGAAGCGCCTCCACTGCTGTGATCTACGCGGGAACCCAGACTGGAGTTTATCGTTCCGCCAACGGCGGCCAGACCTGGAACTTCCTGAAAGATTCCTTCGAAGGATCCACCATTAAGACCCTGGACGGAACCAAGATCGGCAATGATGAAATTGTCTACGCCGGCACCGAGGATGCAGGGCTTTGGATCTATGTGTATGACACCGTAGCCGAAACCGGAACGTGGAATAATTACACCGACGGTTTGGATCGCGCCTTGTTGGTCACTTCGCCTGAAGCGGACGTGGATAACGTAGGCAACGGAACCTTGAGCGACATGAGCGTCACGGACGACTCGGAGACTGAGTTCTGGACCTTGACATGCAAGACCGCCAATGCGGGCGCCGGGATATTCTCCCTGGTCGGTACGGTAAGCGGCGCGCAGCCTGACGTGGATATCAGCGCAGGCGCTTACACATGCCCGTATCTGAAACTCACCCTCAATCCGGGCGCCATTGACTTTGAAGTAGGCGACACCTTTACCTTCAATACGGTGCGCGATGACGGCAGCTCGGTCACCGACATAGTGGTGGACATGGACAATGAACTGCTTTACGCAGCAACCATCTACTATGAAGGTTCCGATGTGTACCATGAAGTCGGCAACCTGAAGGTTGTGGACATTGATCCGCTCACGGGCTTGCCTGTCGGCGACTGGAGAGATGCAACCACCGGCTTGGCTCAATTCGATCCGCCGGACGACGAGACTCTGTTCGCCATACACACCATCGCCCTTTCCAATGATCCCAATACCGGAACTCCGCAGGCGATTTTCGCAGGCGGCCAGGGCATCCATCTGTACAAGGCTGCGGACGGCGTGACCACTTCCGGCACAACGGATCTTTCCACCGGCGATGTGTACTGGGGCGCCAGCGAGAACGGCCTGGACAACACCATCATGACCAGAAGGGTCATCCTGTTCTCCGGCGAGGTAGGGTTCCAGGCGTATAATGAGGCCTCAGAGACATTGTACACCATCGGCGGCGCCAGCATAATCACGCCCACGACGACGTCCGATTGGGCGATAGTCAAGGCGGATTACGGCTCTTCCAGAACCGTGGAATTCACCTTCTACGTGCAGGATATCAACGGCAACCCGCCCATTGTCGGCACGACAGTGATGTTGCGGACGTACAAACTGGAGGAAGGCGACTACAAAGAGATCGACACCATCACCCTGAAAACTTACGGTGACGATTTGATCTCCGGCGGCACCTGGCGGGATCCCACGAATGAAGATACCAACGTACCCTTTATCTATACGATCAACTTCGGAGATCCTATCGTGAAGGTGGAATTCATTCTGACGCAGAGCGCCTCGTGCAACTCCGAACCTGTGGAGTCGCCAGGGTGTAACGGCGGCAATGAAACCCTTACGTACACCTATCGATAAACCTGCAACCCATCGGTCTCCCGCAAGGGAGGCCGATGGTTCCATAGCAAAATGCGGCAGTTAATCGTTTTTCATCCATAGGGAACGGCTTATGAGTATAAACCCCACTAAAATTGGTGTAGTTGTTATCCTGGCCTGCGTCCTCGCGTTCTGCGGACAGGCCTTTTCCCAAGACGAAGGGGAATATATCGGTTGGCGCCAGGGGCTGGAGTATACGGTCCAGGAAGGCGACACCCTGTGGGATATCTCGGAAAAATTCTTCGACACTCCGGCCATGTGGCCGGAAGTATGGAAGCAAAATCCTCATATCAAGAATCCACATTGGATTGAGCCCGGAACGGTCATCAATATTTATGTGGAAGACGGTATGACTTACATTCCCAAGGAGGAGCCTCCTCCGCCCGAGCCGGAGCCCGAGCCGGAGCCGGTGGTGGAAGAACCGCCTCCCCCTCCGCCGGCTTATTGGTATCCAGCCATAGAAAAGGCCGGATTCATCAGAAAACCGGAATTGGATTCCTTGGGGGAAATCAGGAAAACCCAGGACGGCAGGGAAATGGCTGGCACAGGCGCCGCCATCTATGTTTCCTTAAATACGGACGACCAATATGCGGAAGGTGATCGTTTCACCATCTGGCGTCCTTTGGACAAGGTTAAGGATCCCTTTAACGGAAAGTTCCGTAAAGCCACCATTGGAACGCAACATTGGATTCTTGGCGAGGCTGTCTGCACCCACATATCCAATGGAACCATGAAAGCGGTCATCGAAAAAACCTACCGCTCAATCATGGTCGGCGATCAATTGATGCCTTATCGCCACCTTCCTTCCAACATAGTCATTCAGCCTGGAGTTCCCGGCATGGAAGGCAGGATTGTGATGGAGGAAAACAACTCGGGGATTTTCGGAGCCGGTGACGTGGTTTTCGTTAATAAAGGAACGGATGACGGCTTAGAAGAAGGCCAGATGTACTCGCTTTATCATGATCAGAATGTCAAATCAGACTTATTTGAGGATGACGGCCTGTTTCAGGAGTCCTTGGGCAAGATAATCGTGCTGATAGCCCAGAGCAACAACTCCACGGTGCTTATCACCGAAAGCAAAGAGGACTTCAACGTCGGAACCGTATTCAGGACCCAACAGTTGATTGATCGCTAATAGGCGATTCCGCCATGATTTTCAAAAGCCCTTTCCGACCCAGGAAAGGGCTTTTTTAATCTTATCTGCAAAATGCAAATTAGGCTGCCATGAAAACCAATCTGACCATCATTCTATATAGCCTGATTTTGATCACGGCTGCATTATCCCCTGTTTTGGCCTGCGGCGATGATATGGACGCAGCCATTCGAAACGGGGATTTGCAAGGAGTCTTTCGGCTTCTTGAAAGCGGATGCAATATAGAATCTCCGAACGAGGCGGGAGATTCGGCCCTGCTCCAGGCCTGTTTGGCGGATCAGGAGGAAATCGCCCTTGCGCTCATTGACAAAGGCGCAAACGTCAATGTGCAGCCCCAAAGGCATGGTTTAACGCCGCTGATGATCGCCTCCGTCAAAGGCATGGAACAGGCTGTGCAATCCTTGATTTCTTCCGGCGCGGCTGTTAACGCTCAAGGGCTTAGGGGCCAGACGCCCTTGTATTTTAGCGTTTTTTCCAAAAATCCCAGGATCGTACAATTGTTGTTGGAGGCTGGCGCAGACCCGAACCTGAACGACGAGCTTAATCAGGCGCCGCTGTTTTTCGCCGCCAACGCCGGGCAGGTGGAAATGGTGAAGATGCTGTTGGAATATGGAGCGAACGTCAACAATAGGGGAGGGGGCTTGGAGCAGGACGCCTTGATGGCCGCCTCGATACAAGGGAATTATGAAATCGCCAAGCTGCTGCTGGAAAAGGACGCCAAATTTCATATCCCGGATAAACAAGGCATGACCGCTCTCAAGTTCGCCAGCCAGTTGGGCCATACCGATATCGTCAACCTGTTTCTCGCCCGCTACGCCCACCCGTTGCTGCCGCCCTTTGTCGAGTCCATGAAGGAAAAGCAGAGCGCCGTGGAGGAGCGGAAAGCCATACAAGAATAAGGTCGTTTTCCGGATTAGGTGAATTTTTTTCTGGAGGCGTCATATTCCCTGGCGAAGCGTTCCAGGTAACCGTGATCTGCAAAGGAGTAGTACTCGCCTTGTTTTCCTATGATCAAATGCTCCAGCAGGTGAATCTCCACGGAACGGAACGCCGTGAACAAGGTGTAGGTCAGTTGTATGTCGTTTTTGGAAGGCTTTGTGTTGCCTGATGGGTGGTTATGGGCCAGCAACACGGCGGAGGCGCCGGTTTTTAAGGCTTTGTCTATCAACTCCCTGGTGTAAACATGGCTTGCATTCAGGCTGCCTTCAAAAGGGGTTTCCATGTTCAGGATGCGGTTTTGGACGTCCAGGTACACAATGAAAAAACATTCGTTTTTTTTTGTTTTCGAACTGAAAGTTAAGCAGGTTGTAAAGCTCTTCCGATGAGCTGACCGCCTCTTGCAAGGAGGCCAGAACGGCTTCGGACTCCAGGTGCTTTTTGGCGACCGCACGCATGAGGAGAATGCCGAGGATATTTGCAGGGCCAAGGCTTTGACCTTTTGCAGATCGTCTGTGTCAGCGGCCAGGACGGCTTTTAAGGACCCAACATGGTCAACGGCTGCTTTTGCCTGCTGCTTGCAGTCCTTCCTGGGGGTCGCCAGGGTCAAAAGCAGTTCAACCACTTCGTAATCCAAAAAGCCGTCCAGCCCATTTTGTAAAAAGCGCTCCCGCAGCCTGCCTCGATGCCCCTCTCCGGGGTTGACCGCGCGCAGCTTGGGGACTGCTTCGTTTAGCGTTTCAGGTGGAGATCCCTCTTGTTCCCATTTAGCCATACTGGTCGTCGTGTTCGTCGCGCAGCTTTCGGGTCATGAGATTAAACAAGGCCTTGGCCGGGTCTTCGTCTTCGTACAATACCTTATAGGTTTGCTCCACAATGGGCATTTCCACATCCAATTCGATGGACAGATTGTAGACGGACTTGGAGGAGCGCACCCCTTCAGCCACCATTCGCATTTTCGAGAGGATTTCCTTCCTTTTCATGCCCTGGCCGATTTTCTTGCCAAAGGTGTAATTGCGCGAGAGATCCGCGGTGCAGGTAAGAACAAGGTCCCCCACGCCGGCGAGGCCGCTGAAGGTTTTTTGCTTGGCGCCCATGGCGCGGCCCAGCCTGCGCATTTCGTTCAACCCTCGGGTGATGAGCGCGGCCCGGGTGTTGGCGCCGAAACCCAGGCCTTCGCAAATGCCGGATGCAATGGCCATGACGTTTTTCACCGCTCCGCCCACTTCCACGCCCAACAGGTCCGTATTGGTGTATACCCTAAAATAAGGCGTTGCGAACGCCTCTTGGACCGTCAGCGCCACGTCCGGGTCCGAGGCGGCCACCGTAACCACCGTGGGCATGCCCCTAGCCACTTCCTTGGCGAAGCTGGGCCCGGAAATAACGCATATATTCTCCTGGGGAACATGAGTCAGGGTTTCCCGCAGAATGCCGGACATGGTCAGGCGCGTGCCGATTTCAATGCCCTTGGTGGCGGAAACCACCAGGGTTTCGGGCTTGATGAAGGGCTTCATTTTCAGCGCGGTTTCCCTCAGCCATTCCGAGGGAACCACGCTGACGATCATGTCCTTGTCTTTCAGGGCTTCTTCCAGATTCAGGGAAGGCGTGATGTTTTCGGACAATTTGATGTCCGGCAAAAACACCTTGTTTTCCCGCTCCTTGGCTATGGACTCGGCGACTTCTTCCTCCAAAACCCATAAGGAGGTCTTATAGCCCTTGGACGCCAGTAACTGGGCCAGGGCCGTGCCCCAGCTTCCTCCGCCAACAACAGCAACCTGCAACTCGTCTATGCTTTTGTTGAGAGTATATGCCATGCGATTGTTATTTCTCCTCGTCTTTTTCAGCCAGCCGCTGGGCGCCGATCAACTTTTCTCCCGGCTCCATGCCCATGAGGCGCACGCCCATGGTGTTCCTGCTGATCACCGAGATGTCCCCCATGGGCATACGGATAATCTTACCCGCATCGGTCATGAGCATCAGGTCATCGTCGTTGGAGACGACCAGGATGGAAACCACGGCCCCGTTCCTCTCGTGGGTGCGGATGGTGATCACGCCCTTGCCGCCGCGCTTCTGCAGCGGGTATTCGTCCAGGGACGTGCGCTTTCCGAATCCGTTTTCCGTGCACGAGAACAGGGTTTTGCCGTGAGTCAGCACTTCCATGCCCACAAGGTGGTCTCCGGCGGCGAGGGTCATGCCCTTGACGCCCCGGGAAACGCGGCCCATGGCCCGCACGTCCGATTCGTGGAAACGAATGGACTTGCCGAAGGCGGAGCCCAAAAATACGTTTTGGGTGCCGTCGCTTATGCGGGCTGCGATGAGCTGGTCTCCTTCACCGAGGCTCAGGGCGATGATTCCGTTGGACCTGGGATTGCTGTACGCCAGAAGATCGGTCTTTTTGATGATGCCGTCTTTGGTGGCCATGATAATGTTGTATCCCGGCTCGAACTCTTTCACGTCCAGCACGGTGGCCAATTGCTCGTCAGGAGCAAGATTGAGCAGGTTGGATATGAACTTGCCCTTGGCGGCCCTTCCGGCCTGGGGAATTTCGTAGACCTTTCTCCAGTACACCCTGCCCAGGTTGGTGAAAAAGAGCAGGGTGTGATGGGTGGAAGCCACGAAAAGACGGGAGACGAAGTCTTCATCCCCGGTGCCCATGCCAATCTTGCCTTTGCCGCCGCGGCGCTGGCTGTGGTACAGGGTCAGGGGATTGCGCTTGATGTAGCCGCGATGGGAGATGGTCACCACCATGTCTTCTTCCACGATCATGTCTTCGATGGTGATTTCCCCTTCGTCGTCCACGATTTCCGTCCGCCGTTCGTCCACGTATTCGGTTCTGACTTCCAGCAATTCGTCTCGAACGATCTCCAGCACCAGTTGGTCGCTTGCCAGGATTTCCTTGTACCGGGCGATGGCTTTGATCAATTCCCGATACTCTTCCTCCACCTTTTCGATTTCCAGGCCGGTGAGCTTTTGCAGGCGCATGTCCAAAATGGCCTGGGCCTGAATCTGGGTGAGGTCAAATCTGGCCATGAGGCCTTCCCGGGCTTCCAAAGGCGTGCTGCTGGCCCGGATGAGCTTCACCACCTCGTCCAGATTATCGATGGCTATCTTGTAGCCTTCCAAAATATGTGCACGGGCTTCGGCTTTGGCAAGCTCATATTTGGTCCGGCGGATCACCACCACCTTCCGGTGGGCGATGAAGTACTGGAGCGTTTCTTTGAGATTGAGCAGCTCGGGCCTGTTATTGACGATGGAAAGCAGGATGATGCCGAAGGAGTTTTCCAACTGGGTGTGCTTGTAGAGCTTGTTGATGATGATGGATGCCATCTCATCTTTTTTCAAGCCCATGGCAATGCGCATACCCTCCCGGTCGGACTCGTCCCGCACAAAGGCCAGGCCTTCTATCACCTTGTCCTTCATGAGGTGGGCGATTTTTTCAATCACCCTGGCTTTGTTCACCTGGTAGGGCAGCTCCGTCACCACCAAGGTTTCCTTGCCGGTGCGGTTGTCCTTTTCCACCATGATGCGGGCGCGAATCTTGATGATGCCCCGGCCCGTGGAATAAGCGCTGTGAATGCCGGCCCTGCCGTAGATAATGCCGCCCGTGGGAAAATCCGGCCCGGGAACATATTGGAGCAGCTCCTCAGGCATCAGCTTGGGATTTTCTATGAGCGCGCACAGGGCGTCCGTGATCTCCCCCAGGTTGTGGGGCGGAATATTGGTGGCCATGCCAACCGCGATGCCGGCCGAGCCGTTCACCAACAGGTTGGGAATCCGCGTGGGCAGGACCGTGGGTTCTTGTATGGTTTCATCGTAATTGGGGATGAAATCCACGGTTTCCTTGTCCAGATCCTCCAAAATGGCGTGGGCCATCTTTTGCATCCGGACTTCCGTATAACGCATGGCGGCTGCAGGGTCTCCGTCAATGGACCCGAAGTTGCCCTGGCCGTCAACCAGTGGATAGCGCAGGGAAAAATCCTGGGCCATACGCACCATGGTATCGTATATCGCCGCATCGCCGTGGGGGTGATACTTACCCATGACGTCGCCGACGACGCGGGCGGATTTCTTATACGGCTTGTTATAATCGTTTTTTAGTTCATGCATGGTGAAAAGCACACGCCGATGAACCGGTTTTAGGCCGTCCCGCACGTCCGGCAGGGCGCGGCCTATAATCACGCTCATGGCGTAATCGAGATACGATTTTTTCATCTCGCTCTCGATGCTTATTTCGAGCATGTTTTCTCCCAAATCCATGGTTACTCCTGTAAGTGGAAAGATTGTCTCGACAAGAGAGGCCGGAAGGATTTTCCGGCCTCTTTTTTAGACCTGATTCCTGTACGAGGAAATATATACTTTTAGTCGACAAATCCACGATAGTCAAGGCTTTTAAGGGATTTTCGCCATGAAAGAACTGCTTCATAACGGCCGGTATTTTTTGGGTTTTCAGGGGCTTCATCAGACCTTGCATTTAGGTTTTTTCAATGGTTCGTCTTGGGATGGATCAGCCGAATTTTTATCTCCCCGGATAATATTTGAGCGAGTCGCTAAACAATCCCAAAAAGCATAGGATTTCGGCGCCAAGCGGCGTCACGGCTTGTCCTGTATACTTATTTGGGTAGCCCCGCAGAGCAGTATCCTGCCGGGGTTGCGTAGCAACAAAAGGCGCGCCCCCAAAAGAAATTGGAAACCTGGAACGCCTGGCGGGCGTATGGCCCCGGGGGAAGTTTTTTGTTGGCTTTAAATAACGCCGTCTTCCGCCCCAACTCATTGGTTTTAAATGACCAACGAGGCCGCACCTTTTGTCCTGACGGACCCAGGCAAAAACTGCCTTGCCTGGGCCACCCTAGCATGGTGCGCATAAATCGGAATGTAGTGACAGGCCCCCGGCACCTGCTATTTCTGGCATTGCATGCTACGTCAGGGCTTTATGCTTCCACAATGGCTTTGTAGCTGGCGCGGTAGATGTCGGCCAGGGTGAGGAAGAAGGTGACGATGAGGGGGCCGTAGATGACGCCCAGGATGCCGAAGATTTTCAGGCCGCCCATGATGGCCAAAAAGACCAGCAGGGGGTGCATCTGGACCCTGTCTCCCACAAGCTTGGGTTTGATGACGTATTCCACGGAAAAGGACAGAATCGAGTAAAAGATAATGAAGAATACGCCCGTGGCGATTTTTCCTTGGATAAACATAATGATCGCCGCAGGCAGGAAGACCACGCCGATTCCCACAATGGGCAAAAAGGCCAGGATGCCCATGACCACGCCCCATAAAAACGGAGAGGGCAGGCCGAACAGGGCGAAAACCGCGCCGCCCAATATCCCCTGGGCCAATCCGCACACGCCGTTGCCCAAAATGACGGCGCCGGACATATCCTTGAATTTGGCCACCAGCTTCTCGTCCTGATCCTGGGGCAGGGGGGACATGTCCACCAAATAGTCCACCAGCTTGCCGCCGTCTATCAATATAAAGAATATTATCAGGACCATAAAGAGGAAGTTAAGCACAAAGTTGAGAACATTGGATACGACGGCCTTGCCGGAGTCCAGGAGAAATCCGCCCACAAACTGGCCGATCTGGGAGGCGGCTTGCGTGATTTCTGCGCCGGAAATCACAATCCCGTAATCGTCTATGTGCTGGTTGATGGTCTCAAGCAGGGTGCTGTTGTTGATGAACGTCCTGATCTGGTCCGGCAGGGCGGCTTTGTTGACCATGTCGAGAAAGCCCACGGCTTCGGACACCACAATGCCCGCAAAAAGCAGGGTGGGGATGAACAGCACCAGGAAAATGATAACGCAGGTCAGGCCGGAGGCGGCGCCCGGCTTCATTTTTTTGAGCAAAAGGCGATAAATGGGGGTAAACACGCCTGTGACCACGAAGGCCAGCACCAGGATGGAGAAAAAGGGCCTGAGCAGCCACCCCATGAATCCTATGGAAATGATGTACAGGGCCAGGAAAAAAATGAGTATCATCTGGTGGCTTTTCCGGTCCTGTTCCATGGCCCTAATCCTTTGGCTTGCCCAATCCGATGTCCGGGCGGGTTATGCTGTCATGATACGCGGTCGCCAGGACCACGCCAATGGAAATAAGCGCCGCCCCCACAAGGCTGACCGGAATGGCGATCAATCCCATTTTAGGCTTTAACAGGGCGTAGCCGGGCAGAAAAAGCATGAGCCAGACCGTGCATTGCCAGGGTTCCAGATAGGCGGCGACTTTTTTGCCGACCATCCTCGTCCAGGCGTTTCGCATGCCCATTTTCTGGGCGGTGGCTAAGGCGAAAGAGGCGTCCCGGTTGCTCATGAGCGGGTAGTAATTCCGGGGCTCCCGGCCCGCCCGGTGCTTTTGGGATTTCACCTCGTTGCCGAACCGGTCCCAGATGGTGGTGACTCCGGTTTTACGGCCCATATCCCAATGGCTTAGCATGGCTTTTTGGCCGTTGTCGAACCAGTCGTTCCACTCGCCGTGCATCCAACCGTCTTTAAAGGCGCCTTGGGTGGCTACTTGTCCGTTGGGCCACCATTTGATCCAAAGGCCGACCTGCACGCCGTCTTTGTACTCGCCTTCCATCTGCTTGGCGCCCGAGCGGTACCAAAAGGTCCACATGCCCTGGCGCAGGCCGTCCTCAATACGCCCTTTGGCGTACTCCCGGCCCGTCTCCCAAAAGCGGAGCGACAGGGGCCAACGGATAATTTTTTCGTAAGAATTCATCATAATCATTTGGAATCAATTAGAAGGCAGGCGCTAACGGAAAAATAGCCAAAACAGTCAGTGGCATTTTTCTTTTACGCCCAATATAAAGGGCAGCAAACCGGCTTCAGGCCATATATGCCGCCCTCAATAAATATCCGAACTGATTCCCGGAAAAAGAATTAAAAGATCAGTGTTCCAGGTCCGGCGCTTTGGATGCGATGGTCAAAGAAATCGCATACAAGGCGATTTCGTAAGGAACCACCAGGTTGTAGGAATGGCCGGTCGCCCACCAGATCAGGCCGCCGCCGATGATCGCCGGAACGCCGGTGAAAATAAGGATGCCGAGTGCCCGGGGCCTGGTCACGCGTTCAAAGAAATTCTTTTTCATGCTCTTTCTCCTGAGTATCAAAAGATTCAAGGCCCGGGGCGGCGTGCGCCCCGGGATTGTTTTTAGAATTATTTTTCAATAATCATGGCCATGCCCATGCCGCCGCCGATGCACATGGTGATGAGGCCGGTGTTGTAGCCTTTACGCTCCATGTGATGAATGGCGGTGACCATCTGGCGGGCGCCTGTGCAGCCGATGGGGTGGCCCAGGGAGATGCCGCTGCCCAGTTCGTTGGGCTTTTCCGTGTCGATGCCCAGTTCGCGCAGGCAGGCGATGGCCTGGGAGGCGAAGGCTTCGTTCACTTCCAGCATCTGCAAATCGTCAATGCTCATGCCCGTGGCTTTCAGCACCTTGCGGACCGCCGGGATGGGGCCGAGGCCCATGTAGGCCGGGTCCATGCCGGCGGAGGCGAAGGCCTTGATTTTCGCCAGGGGCTCCAGGCCCAGTTCCTGAGCCTTTTCCGCGCTCATGAGAAGCACGGAGGCGGCGCCGTCGTTGATGCCGGAGGCGTTGCCGGCCGTGACCGTACCGTCTTTGATGAACGCGGGACGCAGCTTGGCCATTTTCTCCATGCTGGTGTCCATGGGGCGTTCGTCAGTGTCCACGACCACTTCCTTACGGCGCTCCATGAAGGAGACCGGGACGATTTCGTCCTTGAACAGGCCTTCGGTGATGGCTTTTCTGGCCCGATTATGGGAAAGCACGCCCAAGGCGTCCTGTTCTTCGCGGGTGATGCCGTATTTGCTGGCGATGTTCTCGGCGGTGACGCCCATGTGGTAGCCGTAGAAGATTTCGTACAGGCCGTCCAGGACCATGAGGTCGTCGATTTCGCCTTTGCCGGAGATGGCCATGCGGTATCCCCAACGGGCCAGGGGCAGGGCCATGGGCACGTTGCTCATGCTTTCCTGGCCGCCGGCCAGGATAACGTCGGCCTGTCCGGTCATGATGGAAGCGGCGCCCAGGGCGATGGCCTTGAGGCCGGAAGCGCAAACCTTGTTTACGGTGAAAGCCGGGGTTTCCTTGCAGATGCCCGCCTGAACCATTGCCTGGCGAGCCGGATTCTGGCCCTGGCCGGAGGTGAGCACGTTGCCCATGATGACTTCGTCAATGGCGACGGGCTGGGCGGAGTCGTCCCAATCCATGCCCTTTTCTTCCAGTTCAATGACGCCCTGATCTTTGAGGGCGTCCGGGGCGGCGGAAAGCATAGCTTCGCTGACGACCGGCCTGAGGTTGACCCTTTTAAGGGTTTCTTTCATGACCGTGCTTCCCAGTTGAATAACGGGGACGCTTTTCAATACACCGCCAAAAGATCCGATGGCGGTCCGTGCGCCGCTGACGATTACCGCTTCTTTCATGTTGACAACCTCCTGGAACCAGCTCGAAAGCCTGGAGCATGGCTGATTATTACAAAATTTTTAGAAATTAAACCAAACCTTCACGCCCGGGTACCTGCAGCCTAATAAGGCCGGTCAATTCGGGCGGCTTATTAAATGTTAACGTTTGCCATATTTCAGGGCCAAAGGCAAGTTAGAATTCCAGGAATCAAGGCAATAATGGGTGGATTTTGTATTGTTCGATGATGAACGAGGGCTTAGCCAGATGATCGGCATAGGGGCGATAATCCTGCTAAAAGCGCGAAAGCGCCTTCACACAGGAGCCGTCCGCAAATATTGACAGGATATGATTTGGATGCGGATAAGCGGCCTTATTCCAGGGCTTCCCGCACTTTGGCCGCCAACTCAGCCTTGGTGAATGGTTTGGGCAGAAAATGAACGCCTTCCTCCCAATTTGAGGACCAGAAAGCATCCTCCGCAAATTCCAGATACGGGCTTTTTACATTGCGGGCCAGGGTCCGCCTTCCAGATAGCCGATGCGCCATTTGACGCCGTTGTTTGTTTTGGGCGCCGTCCCGGCCAAGGCCGCGGGCGATGGAAACAGCAAGGCGGAGATCATCAGGACGGCAATTAATCCAGTGGATAGGAGTTTAACTTTTGCATAGCGGCCTCATGATGACAGGTTGATCCAACCAGCGATATTTTACGGAAAATCCTGCGGACAAGACTATCGAACCGGGCTTATTGACGTCAAACATGCGTCGCAAACAGACCGAAAATTATGCAATAAACCTTCCAGAAGGGTTGGTTGGGGCGGGGACTATATGCTTGCATGCTCGTAGGTGGCGTCTTTGCCAGTCAGGCCGAAGGCGCCTACGTCGCCGCCCGTAAGGTCCGGCCAGTCCGGCTTATGCATGGTGACGATGAGAGCGTCAAACAGGATGCCCATAATCTCAAAAACCGAAAAGGTAGGCGTCGGCTTGGCAAGCTGCTTCTGGGCCCATGCCAGACGAGCGAGGTGGTTTTTCATTCGCTCCAGATCACCGAATAGCTTAAGCGCCTGGCGCTTGACCCTGGTTTGAGCTGCATTGCCGTCCGGAGTATTTGCAAGCCGTACTTTTTGCTGATTCAGGCTTTTGGCTGAAGCGGCGAAAAGTTTTTTCTTGGCGTCTTTGCTGGTGTAAATTTTTTGATTGAGTATCCTTGTTTTCAGAGCTCCAAGCACAACTTCGCTTTCAATAGCGAGCTCTTCCTGCAGCATGACCACGGCGGTTTCGTCTAATGTCACCTTCAGGGTGCGCAGCGCCTCTTCTTTTTGCTGGCGTTTGGCGTCAAACTCCGCCATGGCCGACTGCCAGAACAGTTTGCTTGTTTCCTTGATCAGGTCGAGAGGGGTTTTTCCCTTGGGCGCCTGGCTGAACATCTTGGGCAGCTTGGGCAGGATCTTGCCTGTTTTGGGAAACAAGGTTTTGCCCGTGGCGACGCGATAGATCATGCCCAAGGTGGCTTGCCAATCCTGGTAATGGAGCATGCGGCCCACGTCGCCCCAGGCCAGTGCAATGATTTCATTGGCGAAAAGGTGGCTTGGAGTCGCGTAATTGGGAGTGCCTCCCAAAAGCGGCTGCTCCATGGAGCCGGGCTCGCCGCCCGAAAAATCAGCGGCGGTTTCCACGTCGATGAGGCCGATATTATATTCCCCGGCGTTGGTTAAAAAATAAGGGTAATTGTCGGGGTTGCCGGCCACCAGCAGGTTGTCCGGCTTCAAGTCCCTGATGGACACCTTGGAGGTGCGGAGCCAAGCGAGAAGCTCCAGGAGGTTGATGATGATGGTTTCCATCTGGGGCTTGTTCCGGAAAAACATTTTTTCCCTGATGTATTCCTTGATCATTTTCCGGTAAGCGTTGACCGTGGAAGCCTCTTCCTCCATCAATTCCTGCAGGGCTTTGTTCAGATCGTCCAGAATTTTGGCATTGCCGTCCGCATCCTCCGCCTTGACGGTTCTTGCCGCCAGATGAATGAGAAACCAGTTGCGTATCCGGTAATCCTGGACCGCATTGGCCAGCTTATGCCGGATCAGGACGGCGCTGGCAGCGGTGCGGCATTTGCCGTATAGGTGCTGGAGGTCTTCGCAAAGGGATGCGAACTGGTATCCGTAACGGCCTTCAAAATCGTCGATTTCCCAAATCAGATCATGGTGGCCTAAAATTTCCTGGGCGTTTTTGTCTTTGTCGCCCTGCATTTTAGCCACGATGCCTCCCAGGAAGTAATATTTCGCCAGATCCATAAAATAGACGAAAGACCCGTTGATTTTCAGGAATTCCTGAGTCCGGGGATCCTCCATGAGCCATTTGATGTAGACCTCCTCAAGCTGCATGGGGGAAAGGTCTTCCGTGTCGTCAAAGGTGCGGATCATTTTCAGGATAACGGAAACTTTGGGGACGATGCATTCTCTTGGCGCCAGGCGGTCCACGATTTTGGCGTCCCGGCGTATGCTTTCGATATATTCCTGAAGATTGTTCTGCTCCATGGGAGGGATTTTGAGGACCATGTGCACGTCGTAGATGACGAAAAAGCACTTGCTGCGGCTGCCCGTGTCCTCGCCCAGGGGCGTGATGGTCATGCGCCGGGTGTGGACGTCTTCTCCGATTCTTACCTTGAGTTCATACAGGGATTCCGGGCCGTGGGCGTCCGAGTCGAGAACCGTGTATTTTCCCATGCAGGACGGCGGGGCGCCTATCTGCTTTCTGTACAGGTTCAAAAAGAAATTGACGACATCGAGTTTAGTGGTTTCAGGACGAGGCTTGTCCGATTGCTTGGGAGAAGACGTGTTGTTATCTTCTTCAAGAATGATGGTTTTTGTCTTTTCGACCTGGAACATGGATCACTCGACTTTTTTTCAGGCGCCGGCGTTGAAGGACGGCGCAATCCCGGGTCAGGGTAGCTCGTAAGCGGTCTCTTGTAACTTTATACCGTAATTTTCATGCTGATGTCCACAGCTCGTGCGCCGTGGGTCAGAGCCCCGCACGACAGGATGTTGACGCCTGTCCGGGCCATCGTGCGGATGGTCTCTTTTTTTATGCCTCCGGAAACCTCCACCAGGGCCTTTCCCGCTATCAATTGCACGGCCTGACTGATTTGGTCCGGGTTCATATTATCCAACATAATTACGTCCGCTTTTGCGTCAAGCGCTTCCCGCACTTCATTCATGGAAGCCGCCTCCACCTCGATGCGAACCATATGAGGAGCGCCTTTACGAGCCAGGCCTACCGCCTGGGTGATCCCGCCCGCCGCCACGATGTGGTTGTCTTTGATCAGCACGCCGTCAAAAAGCCCCATACGGTGGTTGGATGCGCCGCCGACTCTCACGGCGTATTTTTCCAACAGCCTCCAGCCCGGGGTGGTTTTTCTGGTGTCCACCAGTTTCACGTCCAGGCCCTTGGCCTCCTGCACGTGGGCATGGGTGTGGGTGGCGATTCCGCAAAGCCTTTGGAGAAAGTTGAGGGCGGTCCTTTCGCCCCACAGCAGGGGGCGCAGCCTGCCCGAAAGCCTGGCCATAATATCCCCGGGCCTGGCGCGGACGCCGTCGGGAGTCAGGACTTCGATCTTGATTTCCGGGTCTACGGCGTCGAAGACAATGCGCACCATGTCCATGCCCGCCACCAGGAGGTTTTCCTTGGCTTTGATAACGGCTTCGCCCTTGCGATCCGGCGGCACGATGGGATCGGTGGTGATGTCTCCTGTGGCCAAGTCCTCTTCCAGGGCGAGGGCTACAAGCCTTTTGACAATGCCGGAGACTTCCAGCCCCGGACGCCATGCGTCCGGGGCCGGAGCGGAATTGTTATCCTTGGTCGCCATGAATTTCGCGCACCTTTTCCAGGTTCGATTCCAGGTGTTCCCGTTTTTCCGTCATTTCAGACTGCTGTCCGCGGACCTTTTCAACGACGTTGTCGGGCGCCTTGGCCAGGAAATCCTCGTTATTGAGCTTTTTGTCCAGCTTCACCAATTCCTTGGTGAGTTTGGCGATTTCCTTTTCCAGACGGGCCTCTTCCTTGTCCAGGTCGATGACGCCTTCCAAAAGGACGTACACGGAGGCTCCGTCCACAACCGCCGTAGCCGCGCCCTTGGGCCTTTTGCCTCCCACTTCCAGGGAGGACAGCCGCGCCAGGTTGGACACCAGGCCGCTTTCCCGAGCCAGGGCTTCCTTGGCGAAATCGTCGGTGGGCTCGATAATGGCGGCCAGGGCCTGGTTGGGCGGAATGTTCATCTCGCCGCGGATATTCCTCACCGCGGTGACGACCGCCATGACCAGCTCCATTTCCCTTTCCGCCTCCTTATCCGGACCCAGGCCGACGGCTTCGTCAACAGCGGCGGGGTAGGGGGCTTTCATGATGGAGCCTTCGGCCCCCGGCATATGATGCCAGATTTCCTCGGTCACAAAGGGGATGAAGGGATGCAGCAGCACGATGGCGTCCTTCAACACCCTTTGCAGGGTCGCCACGGTGGCGTTGCGGTCCTCTTGCGCGCCCTCTCTGTACAAGATGGGCTTGATGGCTTCCAGATACCAGTCGCAGAACTCATGCCACACGAACTTATAAAGAATGTTGGCGGCTTCGTTGAACTGATAGGCTTCCAGGCTTTCCTCCACCTGCAGGATGACCTGGTTCAGGCGGGAAAGAATCCAGCGGTCCGGAATGGCCGTGGACTTGGAGGCCTTGGCGGCGGCGTCCGGGTTGTTTTCCACGTTGGTCAAGGTGAAGCGGGCGGCGTTCCACAATTTATTGATGAAGTGCCTGTAGCCTTCAATCCGCTTGACCGACAGCTTGATGTCCCGGCCCATGGCCGCAAAAGAAGCCAGGGTGAAGCGGAATGCGTCCGTGCCCTGGGATTCAATGACTTCCAGGGGATCGATAACGTTCCCCTTGGACTTGCTCATTTTCTTGCCTTCTTCGTCCCGGACCAGGGCGTGGATGTACACGTCCTTGAAGGGCACGTCATCCATAAATTGGAGGCCCATCATCATCATGCGGGCGACCCAGAAAAACAGGATGTCGAATCCCGTGATAAGCACCGACGTGGGATAATAGGCTTTAAGCAGTTGGGTCTGATCCGGCCAGCCCATGGTGGAGAAAGGCCACAGCGCCGAGCTGAACCAGGTGTCCAGCACGTCGGATTCCTGCTCCAGATTGGTGGATCCGCAGGTGCACTTGTCCGGATCTTCCATGCGGACCATGATTTCGCCGCAGTCCTGGCAGGTCCAGGCCGGAATTCTGTGTCCCCACCAAATCTGGCGGGAAATGCACCAGTCCCGGATGTTGTACAGCCATTCAAAATAGGTTTTTTCCCACACTTCGGGCACGATCCGGGTCTTTTTGGTTTCCACGGCTTTGATGGCTTTTTCAGCCAGGGGGCCGGCCTTTACGAACCACTGCTTGCTCAGGTTGGGCTCCACCGTGGTCTTGCAGCGGTAGCACTGGCCCACGCCGTGGTCGTGGGACTCGACCTTTTTCAAAAGCCCCATTTCGTCCAATTTGGCCACGATGGCCTTGCGGCACTCGAAGCGCTCCATGCCTTCGAACTCGCCGGCTTCGGCGGTCATGCAGCCGTCTTCCCCGATGACCTTGACCCTTGGCAGGTCGTGGCGCAGGCCGATTTCAAAGTCGTTTACGTCGTGGGCCGGAGTGACCTTCAGGGCGCCGGTTCCGAACTTCAGGTCCACGTAGGAGTCCCGCACGATGGGGATTTCCCGGTTCATGATGGGCAGCATGACCTTTTCGGCGGTCAGGTCGGCGTAGCGTTCGTCTTCCGGGTTGATGGCCACGGCCGTGTCGCCCAGCATGGTTTCGGGCCGGGTGGTGGCCACGATCAGCCCGCCCTCCTGATCCACGAAGGGATACAGGATTTGGTAGAGCTTGCCGTCAGTTTGTTCGTGTTCCACTTCCAGGTCGGCCAGGGCGGTGTGGCACCGGGGGCACCAGTTAATAATATAATCGCCCCGGTAGATCAGGCCCTGGTCGTAAAGGTCAACGAAAACCTTGCGGACGGCCCTGGACAGGCCTTCGTCCATGGTGAACCGCTCCCGGTCCCAGTCGCAGGAGGCGCCCAGGCGCTTGAGCTGGTTGATGATGGCGCCGCCGTATTGCTTGCGCCATTCCCATACTCTTTCGATAAAGGCCTCCCTGCCTACCTGATGCCTGTCCGTGCCTTCCGAGGCCAGCTGCCGCTCCACCACGTTCTGGGTGGCGATGCCTGCATGGTCGGTTCCCGGCATCCACAGGACGTTGTCTCCTTTTGAGCGGCGGTACCGGCACAGAATATCCTGCAAGGTAACGTTCAGTGCATGGCCCATGTGGAGTACGCCGGTTACGTTGGGCGGAGGAATGACGATGGAGTATGTGTTGTCTCCGCCTTCTTCCTTGGCGGCGAAAAGTCCTTCCGACTCCCAGAATGCGTACCAGTGCGCCTCCACGTCGTGGGGCTCATAGCCTTTATCGAGTTTGGAATCCATGATGTGTTCAGTCTCCTGCAATTTGCAGCTAATGCTTTGAATTTGCTAATATATTAGCTGCCCTTAAACGTGAAAAAGGGGATCAATCGCTCAATCCCCAGTCCATGAAACTAGTAGGAATTTAAAAAGCGTTAGTCACGCTTCTGTTGAAGCCTTCTTAATTCCTTGGCTACAGCCTGTTCCACAGCGACCGTGATTATGCGATCTATCTTTTGGGATACAAGCTGACGTACTGCGGCGGCTACATTAGCGCCTACAGTATAAGGGTCCAAATACCCGTAATCATCCGAATCCAAATCAGAGGAGTCGAATGCTTCCGATTCCATGATTCCTTCGGGGTCGCTCAAAAGGACGTCGTCCGAATTGGACAGGTCCGATTCCAGGTCGATGCCGATAGCGCCCATAAGGTCGTCGTCGCCTGCAGCGCCGAAAGCTCCGGATCCGTTTGAGTCGTCGTTTGTGGTGCGATTGTCCTTAGAAGGGGCGTAGCTGTCTTCCATAGGCCTCTCTCCGTAGGTTCTTGGCGGATATGACAACAATTTTCGGAACCTTAGCAAGAAGAACAGTCTGTGTCAAGCCAATTAACGCCCTATACGACCCGATCCTGCCTTTCCCTTGATGCTCTAATTCCCTTATGTTATTAAGGAAATATAAATCGAGCACGGGCGCATCCGAAGGCCGGCGGACCGCCGTCCACGGCTTTGGACGACGAGTCGTCCTTTTAATTATAAATTTTACGTGATGTCAATGATTGCCTTGGAAAAACAGGAGAAAACGCCATGGCGGAAACCAGACGCTTTTATATAGAGCCGGAGCAGATAACGGGCGACAGGGCTTTCATTACGGGCCAGGACGCAAAGCATGCCAAAAAAGTCCTCAGGCTGGCGAAGGGGGATCCCGTCGTTCTCCTGGACAACAGCGGCCTGGAATATATGGGGGTGATATTGTCCGCGGGGGCCAGGGACATGGAGGTGGAAATACAGGACAGGCGGTTAGGCGCCACGGAAAGCCCTCTAAAGATCGACCTTGCCATGGCCATGATCAAGACCAGCAAGATGGACAAGCTGCTAAAGGGGGTTACCGAACTTGGAATGCACGGCTGGCGCCCCTTTTACGCGTCGCGATCCGTGCCTAAGGTCAAGGATCCCGAGGACCGGCGCGATCGCTGGAAAAAGATCGCTGCAGAAGCGGTCAAGCAGTGCGAAAGGGTGCGTTTGCCGGAGGTGCATGCGCCTGTGAGCTTTGAAGAATTGTGTGCGATTTCCGCTGAATACGATCTGGGCGTGGTTTTTTGGGAAAAATCCCGGACGCCCTTTCAGCAGGTGCTCCAATCCCGTTTAGACTCTCCCCCCAAGTCCGTGCTGGTGGTCATCGGCCCGGAAGGGGGATTTGAAGACCACGAGACGGCCCGGCTGGAAGAGTCCGGCATGGTTCACGCAGGCCTGGGGCCCCGCATACTCAGGGCGGAGACTGCGGCTTTGGCCTCTTGCGCGCTGATTCAGGCCGGTTTTGGAGACTTGGGGGGCCTGCCCAGGCTTGCCGTCCGATCCTGAGGACGCACCGCTCCTATCGGCTTGAAGGGTTTCTTGTCTTCAGCCGCGGGTTCGGCCCTAATTGTCAGCTTGAGTATAAATCGGGTCCGGGCGTGTTACAAGCACAGGTCGCCTTTCGCCTGCTCCGGCGTGTGTGCCGCTGGGTTGCCGCGCCTACCGGGAATGATCAGGATTTAATGACGTTGGTCGCCGCAGGCCCTTTTTGACCTTGCTCCACGTCAAAGGAAACCCTGTCGCCTTCCGCCAGCGTTCTAAAGCCTTTTCCTGTTATAGCGGTGTAGTGCACAAAGACGTCTCCGCCTTCTTCTTGCTCAATAAAACCATAACCCTTTGCGTCATTAAACCACTTTACCGTTCCGTTTGCCACGGGACTAACCTCCTGATTACTTGTTGATTGCACGAAAACTGGTTTTCGTGATTGAAAATCGTCGGACCATGGCCAGATGTGCGCCTCGTTCACTTGGAGCATCCGGATGCAAGCCTTTTGGAACCAGGGGAGTGGGCGGCGTCTGGAAAACGTCATATAGGTCGGGCAAACATCAAGTCCGGAAATGTTTGCAGGTTTGAGCACATCAATCGGAAGCCGTTGCGGCTTAATCGGAAAGAGGGCGCCTCCCGGGAAAGGAGGCGCCTTATTTCTCAGGCCCATGGGCCGACTGGTCTTTGGTTACAGCTTGATTACGTTAGCTGCTGCAGGGCCTTTTTGGCCTTCTTCTACGTCAAAGCTAACACGATCCCCTTCTGCAAGGGTTTTGAAGCCTGAGCCGGAAATGGCGGAATAATGAACAAACACATCCCCACCTTCTTCACGTTCGATAAAACCATAACCCTTGGAGTCATTAAACCATTTTACTGTTCCGTTTGCCAAAGTACTGACCTCCTACTGATAGTGATAATAAAATACAGTTTCGAACTCGAAGGGTGCATTTTTAAAAA
This sequence comes from Desulfatibacillum aliphaticivorans DSM 15576, assembly GCF_000429905.1. NCBI lineage: Bacteria > Pseudomonadati > Thermodesulfobacteriota > Desulfobacteria > Desulfobacterales > Desulfatibacillaceae > Desulfatibacillum > Desulfatibacillum aliphaticivorans. Next base: position 101,224 of record NZ_AUCT01000006.1, read on the forward strand.
AATACACGACTCCTAAGTTGAAACCAGCCCTGCGTTGCTTTTTTGCATGGGGTATAGTTCACATTAGTTGAGAGCCGATATGAAGTCAAGAAAAAAAATGCTGAAAAATGGGAGTTTAATACTTTTTCGTGAAAAAAAATGAATAAGGAAGTCCGTTTCTATGTCTCGGATATAATAGCATTCCCTGAATACACAATCGTGAAAAAACCACCCCCTCATACCGACCGCGGCCTGCGAAAGCGGACGCGAAACCCAGAGCGGGGCAAGGCGTATAACGCCAAACGTCAATATAGTTCATAAAATCCGTTCTGCTTTCCTGTTTCCGGCATTTCAAAGCCTCCGCAGTCGTCCGTGTACGAATTTTTTGCAACCAACAGAAGATATTTATAATCGCTTATTCAGCATTTATTTGGATTTGGCTGCATTTTTCGAACGATTGAAACAGCCCTTTTTCAGAGACTATGGTCTTTGAGCTTGCACATCTTACATGACGGATAACGGCAGGCGGATGGTGAACCTGGCGCCTAGCCCGGGTTGTGAGCTGACTTCCATGCGTCCCTGATGGGCTTCCGTGATGATGAAATACGAAACGGACAACCCCAGCCCCGTTCCTATGCCCGTGGGTTTGGTGGTGAAAAACGGCTCAAAAACCCGTTTGCAGACCGCTTCGTCCATGCCGGGTCCGTTGTCCTGGATCTCCACACAGGCCATGCCGCCTTGCTTGCTGAGCCGCAAAATAATTTTCGGCTGCTTGCCGGAGTCCTGAGCGTCCTGCATGGCGTAGGCGGCGTTTTGAAGCACATTAAGCAGCACCTGCTGAATTTGGGGCCTGTCGCAAGGAACGGGAGGAACTCCAGGATCGTACTCCTTAAGGATTTTTATGGAACGAAAATCATATCTTTTCTTTAAGTCGTAATCCGTCAAGGCCAGCTCCAGGGTGGAATCCAGGAGCTCCGCCAGGTCCTCGTGAGTCGTCTGAGCGCTTCCCTTCCGGGCGAAGCTCAGCATATTTTCCACGATTTTGGCGGCCCTCACCCCGGAGGATTGTATGGCCTCGATCATTTTCGGAATGCCCCGGTCCTCCATAAATTGGTGTATGGCTTCCATGGTGGTTCCGGCGCGTTCCGCAGCTTGCCGGTTTGCCGGGACGTCTTTCCCTGTCAAGCGGGTGGACACGACCTCCGCCATTTGCATCATGCCGGCAAGAGGATTGTTGATTTCATGCGCCATGCCCGCTGCGAGGCCTCCGACGGAGAGCATTTTTTCCGATTGAACGACCAACTCCTCCAGTTGAACTTTTGAGGTTACGTTATCGACGCGAATGACGGCGCCTTCCATACCTTCGGAAATCAAGGGGTATATGGTGAAATCTTCATATTCAAACTGGTTGTCTCCCTGGAATTTCTTCTCTCTGTGTTGGACGATTTCCCGATTGTGGATGCTGTCTGAAATTTTTTCCCAGAGGGCGGAGTCGGCGGGGTATACTTTTTTAAGATCCCGTCCAAGCGCCTCTTCCTCTTTGACGCCGGTGACCTTTTCAGCATGCTGGTTCCACTGAGTCACCTTGCCTGTTCCGTCCACTCCAATGAGCACCGACGGCATGGAGTTGATGATGTCTCCCAGATAGTTCTTGAGCGTCCTGAGTTCCTTTTCCGAATTCTGGCGGATATGCACTTCATTTACAAGAAGTCGGTTTTTTACGACAATTTCACTGACGGCCATAAGGCACAGGGCCAGCAGAAGCAAAACCAGCATGGTTTCCAGGATAAGCGTCTTCCATCGGAAATCCGCTTGCTCCTTTCGGATGTCCTCCATGTACCGGCCGACGCCTATGTAGCATTCCAGTTCTTTGACGCCCATAACAAACGAGATTTTTTCTTCAGGCGCGTCGCTGCCCGGCGGCATATAAAAATAGCGGAGAAAACCGCCTTCCGGTTTGTTTTTGGCCGTTTTGACCAACTCCCGGATGATGTACACGCCATGGCTGTCTTTCAGATCCCACTGGTTGGTCATCTCTTTGCTCGGCTCAAAGGGCTGAACCAGCATGGTCCCGTCATAGGCGCTCATGAAGACATAATTGTTTCCATGGCATTCCGTAAAGGTCATTCGGCGGACAAGGTTCCTGATTTCCGCAATGCCCGCCTCGCGGGAAATATCTCCTGAACGGCATCTGGCGGCGATGGGCTCGACGGCGTTCCGGGCGATTTCCACCAGCTGCTTCATTTGGTCCAGGCGCTGGCTTTCGATTACCTTTACATGTTGCCTGCTCACATAGTCGAACAGGCCTATAAATGCGGCAAGAAGGATGAGGGAAAGGATTATGACCTTGAAGACGGGTTTTTTTCGAAAGATCATCTGGGCGGAAGTATGATTGAATGTATCGTTCATTAACCTGGGGCCACCTGCTCCTGTTCCGACCTGCCTGGAATGCCTGTTTTGTCGATTATTGTATCTTCGCTCCGCATTCGGTGCAAAAATTGTCGGAAGGATCAAGAGACGTCCCGCATGCATTGCAGCGGCGGCCGACGCCCTTAAGCAATGCTTTCGTTTGGGCGAGCATCCTGTTGATTTGATCCTGGGTAAGTTTCAACTGTTGGGCGAAGTGGAGGATTTCCTTTTTTTCCTCCGTAGCCAGGGTGTTGTCGGCCATGGAAACCAATAGCATGTCCTCCAGGTTTCGCACCTGGTCCGAAAACCGCCCGGCCGGCGTGATTTGATAATTCCCGCCGTGAACCAGAGCGACAGCCTGTTCCAGCAAAGCATCATCCGCGCCCAATTCCAGGCGCACCCTTTCCACAATTTCCTGCTCTTGAAGCGTGAACTTGTTGTCCGAGCCCGCAATCATTAATACATTGGCAAGGCAGGCCACTACGTCGTTTTCGTTCATCGGGGACTGCTCCTTTAGTAAATTTGGATAAATTTATACCATGGCCGTTTTTGCATGGCAAGAAAACCAAAATTCAAAAAAGGCGCCAAAGGGACCGGTTCAGCCATGTTCCATTAAATGAGGACGGAAATAAAAGCCCCATTTTAGATTAGGAGCAAAATATTGCCTGGCGAGATGGAAGATGGTAATAAGGCCCAAGGTCTTGGATCCATCCTTTCTCCCCCATTGCACAAGGAGTATTATCATGAATATTCAGGTCAACTATTCCAACCGCATCAAAAGAATGATCGAGCAAATGCAGGCCCTGGGCATTGACGCACTAATAGGCACCCGCATGGTGAGCGTTACTTTTACCGCAGGAGCCTTCGCGCCCTGGAGGGGCGCCGTGATCGTCACCCGAGACGGATATGTGGGCCTGATTAATTTCATGATCGATCAGGAGCGGGTCAAGGCGGAGTCCTGGCTGGACGAGATCATCGCCTACGCCCCCATTCCCGGCATGGATATGCCTGACATGGTGGTCTATAAAATCAAGGAACTGGGCCTGGAAAAAGGCGTCCTGGGGGTGGAACTGGGCCATTCCCCCAGGGGAAACACAGGCTATTTGACCTCCACCGAGTACGACCTGTTCAAGGAAGGCCTGCCCGAAGCGACCTTTGTGAACGCCCTGGACGTGGTGGACAAGGCCGGATACGTAAAAGATCCCGAGGAAATCGTCCTGATGCGTCAGGCCACGGCCATGGCGGACAGCGCCATTGAAGAAGTCCGCAAGGCGCTTTGCGTAGGCATGACCGAAGCCGAAGCCGTGGGAATCGGAGAAATGGAGCTTCGCAGGCTTGGCAGCGAATACCATTGGGCCGTGACCGGCTCCACCGAGGCGGCTTCGGGCTACCGCTCCTGCTACCATATGTGCGGCACCACTCAGCCTACGGACAAAATCCTCCAGGCCGGGGACAACATGATCGTGGATTTCCACCCCACGTACCGCACTTTCATGTCCGACCTCTCCCATAACTACCTTTTGGGAAAGCCTAATCCTGAGCAGCAAAAGCTGGCCGACGCCTATCTGCGGGCCGCCGAAACCCTGGTAACCAATTTAAAAGCCGGAAACACCATCGGAACGGTTTGGCACGCCGTAAACGACAGCCTGACTAAGGACGGATACATCCAGTACACGGTGCCGTTTTTCGGCCATGGCCTGGGCGTGCTGGGCCATGAGTGGTATCCGCCCATCGGCAACGCTGAGCCCTATACGGAAATCGTCTTGGAGGAAAATGTCGTGGAAGTGGGCTTTTTGTCCATCACCGTGCCCGGAGTCGGCGGCATGCGCCTGGAATGCCCCATCCGGGTGACGTCAACGGGCGGGGAAATGCTCAGCGCTACGCCTTTGGCCATGACCGTGGTGGACATTTAGTCATTTTTATCCGGCTTTTGCTCAGGCGAACCGCCTCGTCCAGAACAAATTTGACTATCTCGTCCAAAGGCGCTTCGGTCATGGCGCTCAGGTCCACCAGGGTTTTCAGGCGGGATTCTTCAAAAGACTGTTCTTCCTCGTCTCTCTGGGATATAGAGCTGAAATAAAACAGGAAAAGTGTGAAAAGGCACAGTACTGTCGTCAAAACGGCCCCGAGGCGCAAGCCGCTTGATGAGGCCAGGATGGGTAAAAAAATGGCGCCCCATTAACGCGGTTTTTTTCCGTTTTGTGCGTCCGGTTTTTCCTTTGCCGCCCTTGCTAAAGATCCTTATTCATGCCATATTTATATGTTAATCGAGGATATGGGGAGACGTCATCGGATGGAATTCATTTTTCCGGCGGCCCTGATCCTTAAATTTTGATTTTAAGAGGTTGTGGAAAGAGCTTCCATGGATTCTTTTGATACTGCAAAACAGGCCCTTGTCGAAGCCGGGCGAGATCTGGACGCGCTGTTTGAAACAGCGGTCACTTTGCCGGGCGTATCCACCAATCCTTTTGAAAGCTGGCGGCAGACCCTGGACGCCATGAAAGCCCAGATGGCCGAAGGCGTGCTTCGGGTGGCTGTGGTGGGTTCCATCAAGTCGGGGAAAAGCACCTTTGTAAACTCTTTTTTCGGCGGCGATTACGTCAAGCGCGGCGCCGGGGTGGTCACGTGCATTGTCACGCGGATCAGGCACGGTCAGGACCTTGCCGCCACCTTGTACCTGAAGACCTGGGACGAGGTGAACGCGGAGATCGAGCAGGCCATGGTGTTGTTTCCCTCCTTTGATTGGCGCGGCGCAGACGGCAAGATCGACATTCGCCGCCAGACGGACCGGGAAAAGCTGGGCCACGCCTTGGAGCTTTTAGGCGACGAGCAGTTGATCACCCAGGGAACCATCAACATGAACGCGGTGCTCATCTCCTCGTATCTCCAGGGTTTTGACAGAATAAAGGACCTCATGGACGCTCCTTCTGCGTCCAAGGAGTTCGGCGCCGGGGAATTCGCCTCCCACAAGGATTTTGTGGGCCACGAGCCCCTGGCCGTATACCTTAAGGACGTGTGCCTCAGCCTGCCCGCGGGCCAGGGCGTGGAGGATCAGGTGGAAGTGGCGGACTGCCAGGGAAGCGACTCCCCCAATCCCCTGCATCTGGCCATGATCGAGGACTACCTTTTAAAAACCCATTTCATCATTTACGTGATTTCCAGCCGGACCGGCGTGCGTCAGGCGGACATACGGTTTTTGTCGCTCATTAAAAAAATGGGGTTGGCCTCCAACATCTATTTTGTCATCAATTGCGATTTTTCCGAGCACGAAAGCGTGGCCGACCTGCGGTCTTTGCTGGAGCGCATCACGGGCGAAATCGCCCTGTTGCGGCCCGATCCCGAGGTCTTTTGCTTTTCTTCATTGTTCAACCTGTTTTCCGGCATTAAGGACGAGTTGAACGACAAGGACCTGGCCCGACTGAATCAGTGGGAGCTGGACTCGGACATGCGCAAGTTTTCCGACTACGAAAGCAAGCGCTTTTTGGATATCCTGGACCAAAGGCTTACCCACGACCGCATGGCCCTGCTTTTGAAAAGCCACGTGGACCGGGCGTCCATGATGGCTTCCGGAGTAGGGGACTGGATCAATATCACCAGGGATTTCGTATCCCAGGACGCTGGCCGGGCCGAAGAGCTGGTGCGCCAGATGGCTGTTGAAAAGGAAGGCGTGGACCGGATTCGGGCCATGGTGAAAAACACCCTGGACGGCGCCCTGCGTCAGGCCAGGCTGGAAGTGGGGCAGGACGTGGACCGGTTTTTCGATCCCAACATGGGGCCCGCCGTCACGGATTTGTGGGAGTTTATCAATCAGTATCAGGCTCCCCTGCCGGAAACTTCGCCCGGCAGCTTCACCAACGCCGTGTACTCGGTCTTTTCGGATTTGAAGCGCGCCGTGGACCGGCATATGGCCGAGCAGTTGAACCCGGCCGTGGCCAGGTTCGTCAAGGACGAGGAGGCAAAGATCGGCCGGTTGGTGAACGACATCGCCCGCCCCTATGGAACCATGGTGGACGGCGCCCTGAGCCGGTATGAGAAAACCCTGGGGGAAATGGGCATTGTTTTGGCTGACCAGAAAATGAGCGCCCCGGATCAATTGGACGTAAGCCGGGTTCGCAGGCTGGCGGGCTTGCAGGTTCCCGGTCTGACTGCGGCCATGCGGTATTCGGCCCGGGTGAGGACCGAGGCGATCATGCGGAAAAGCGCCTACAGCGCCGGGTCTTTTCTCAAGCGGATTTTCAACAAGGAGTCCAAGCCTCTGGATCGGAACGATTCCAAAGCCATTGCCCACGCTCTGGCTCGGATGAAGGAGGAAACCCGGAAATCCTTGGAGGAGCATTTCATGGATTTCAGGGAGAACCTGAAGTTTCAGTACATGTTTAAACTCCTGGATCTTTCCGCCGTCACCCTGCAGGAAGACCTTTCGGACCGTCTGAAGATTTTTGTGGAAGGCATGGACCAAAGCGCAGGGCTGGTGAACGAAACCCAGGCCGCTAAAGAGCAGGCCCGGGAGATTCTCGCTTCCATGGAGACGCGAAGAAAGGAAATCGCCGATAAACTGGCCTCGGCCGGCAAGCTGACAGGCCTGTAATTTAAACATAATGTTTAACTTTCTATCACGAGGGGGTCGAATATGAGTGCACAGCAGGCTCGAGTCATTGCAGTAGTCAACGAAAAGGGCGGTGTGGGCAAAACGGCGACGGTCATCAACCTGGGAGCGGCCCTTTCCAAGCAGGACAAAAAGGTTTTGATCGTGGACATGGATCCCCAGTTCAACGCCACCCACGGATTGGGCGTGGAACTGGACGAGGATGCACTCACCACCTACGAGGTTATGGTGGGCGACGACGACCTGGACCCGGCGGACGCGGTGGTCGCCACGAAATGGGCTGGCCTTGGCCTTGTGCCGTCCCACGTGGATTTGGCGGGCGCCGAGGCGGAGCTGATGGATCAGCCGGGCCGGGAAAATCGGCTTAAACGCCTGCGCCCCCTGGAAAAGGATTACGACTTCATCCTGTTGGACACGCCGCCCAGCCTGTCGCTTTTGACCATCAACGTGTTCACCTTCGCCAAGGAGGTGCTCATCCCCTGCCAGACCCATCCTTACGCCTTAAAAGCCCTGGACGATCTTCTGGACACCATCGAACTGGTTCGCGAAAACATCAACCCGGACCTTAATATCACCGGGCTGGTTCCCACTTTTTACGATCCGCGCACCCGGGTCAGCCGGGGCATTATGGAATTGCTGCAAGCTGATGAACGTTTTGAAGGCAAGATATTCGACACAGTCATCCGGTCCAACGCCACCATAGCGGAAAGCGCCTGGAAGCAAAAACCGGTTGTCTTTTTCCGTTCAAGGAGTTATGGAGCCCTGGACTACACTAATCTCGCCAAGGAGTTGTTAAAACGCGGCAATGGAAAAAAGAATTGAAACTTTAAGAAAACTGTTGGCCGACCAGCCTTTTGATACTTTTATGGTGATGGTCGAAGAAAACAGGCGCTATCTTTCCGGCTTTACCGGAGAGGACTCTCAGTTCGACGAGTCCTCCGGCTGCCTGTTCGTCAACCAGGATAAAGTCCTGCTGGCGACGGACTCCCGCTACACCACCCAGGCCGAAAACGAGTGCCCCCACTGTCAGGTATACACCTATGAAAAAGGGCTGGCCAAGGCCATGCCCGAAATTTTGGGCATGTTCGAAACCAAAAAGCTGGGCTTTGAACAGGTGCGCCTGTCTTACCTGATTTATCAGAAAATAGTAGAATCCCTGGACGACGCCCAATTCCAGGCGACCATGGTTCCCTCTTCGGACTTTGTGGAGCAGATACGGGTCATCAAGGATCAGTCGGAAATCGACGCCATGCAGAAAGCCCTGGCCATTTCCGAGCAGGCGCTGGCCGGCCTCATGCCCAAGATCGAGCCTGGGATGACCGAAAAAGCCCTGGCCTGGGAATTGGAAAAAGCCATGCGAAGCGCAGGCGGCGACAGCCTGGCCTTTCCCAGCATTGTGGCGTCAGGCCCCAACAGCGCCTTGCCTCACCACGGGGTATCGGACCGGGAAGTCCGTGAAGGGGAGTTTTTGCTTTTTGACTGGGGATGCAAAAAAGACGGGTATTGCTCGGACATCTCCCGCACCACGGTCCTGGGAGTTCCCAAGGACGACGAGATGAAAAAGATTTTTCAAACCGTTCTGGAAGCGCAGACCATGGCGACCCAGGCGGTGAGGCCGGGGATCAACTCCCGGGATGTGGACAACATCGCCCGCAAGCACATCGAAGAAGCGGGCTACGGCGGAAAGTTCGGCCACGGCCTGGGGCACGGCGTGGGCCTGGCTGTACATGAGGCCCCCAGGGTGAGCCCCCTGGCCAGTGTGGAACTCCAACCCGGCATGGTTTTCACCGTGGAGCCGGGAATTTACATTCCCCACTGGGGAGGGGTTCGCCTGGAAAATATGGTTGCCGTCACCGAAGACGGCGTGCAGGTGCTGAACAGCATCGGGCAGTTCTGGACGCCCTGAGCCATTCGGATTCCAACCTAATTGGATCTTCTATAACCCTGGCCCAGCTTCCAAGTCCCGGACTGGGCCAGGTTCGATTTTTCCGCCTGCCCGTAATGGGGTCGATCGTCAAAATCCCGGAACGCCTTGGACGGCGTGCTCATCAGACCGATCAGAAGCATGATTACGGAGATGACCGCGGCAATGGTCATGGGCGTGAGCATGGTATTTGCGTCCTTGGGGCCGGACTGCAGATGCTTCATCAGAATCGGCCAGTTGATTTGCACGTGCAATCCCGCCGCGACCAGGAAAAACAGGCCGAACATCAGGTGGATGTCCATCCATTTTCCCCGAAATCCAAACACGGCGATGAGCCCGGTCAATCCCACGCCCGCAAAGGCGAAGGTCATGCATGTAGATACCAGCTTGCGATATTCCGTTTTTTTCATTTTTTTGCCTCCTTCAAATGTCTCCCGCAAATTTAACCGGGGATTTTCGTACCACACCTGATCGGCCTTGTCTGTATGATAATTGTAAAGAAAAAGCGTGACCGTATGTAGAGCAGCCTGGAAGATTCGTTGGAAACCAATGAAGGCCGGCGGTCCGTGTAAAATGTATCATCTTAAGACATTATTGCGCCCTTACCGATCAAGGGTAGCACTGGCAGAGCAGTATCCTGCCAGTGCGCGCCAGCGCATGTAGTTCGACCCGTCAGGTTGTGGATTCCATGGATTGTTGGCGAAAGGAAAGCGTATCTAAAACAGATAAAATTTACAGAACAAAAATAACTATTAAATTTCAAATAGTTATATATGCATTCCCACGCGAAGCATGGGAACGAGTTTCTAACCGGCGCCATCCGCCGCCGACCATCCCCGATTCCTGCAATTTTTCCCGGCCGCGCCTTGTGTTGCTAAAGCGACACGGCGGCAAACAGCGCTGCCTGGGCCACTCGATACAAAGCGCTGCTAGCTTTAAGGCTGCATTGCGTCATTATCTCATAGTCAGCTATCGTCTTTTGAAAAATTAAGGAATATGGTATCCATCAAAGGATTTCTTCTCATAACTCCGACGGTAAATCAGGAAGCCAACCAATGGCGGCAGCAGAGTAAAAAATGAGCACTTCCGAGCAAAAGGAGCCCTACGCTGAATATTTCAGGCGCAAGCCAGCCGGGATTCCCGCGGAAACCCTTCGGGCAATCGAAAAAGGGCCGCATTCTCATGCTTTGGTATTGCCTTTGGAGGATATCAACGCCCTGCTGAGTCCGGGTTATCTGGATATAGAAACCGGCTTCTGCAACATGCCGGACGGCAGCGTCTATGTGGCCGTAAAAACGGAAATGCCCAAGGTGACGGGCGATATGCTGGATTGGTGGTTCTGGTGGCATCCCATGCAATCCCTGCGCTACAAAATCTGGTTCCCCCAGGCCCATTTCAGCGTCAGCCTGGACGCGGACCTTGAAGAATACTCCAAACGAAGCGGTCCGTACGCGGAACGATACTGGAATACCGCCAATTTTCCCAGGGAAGACGTTGGCGCTGGCGCCGAGACCTTGTCCATCAAGTTTGTGCGGCCTTCCGATTTTGGCTTTGACGAGTCTCGCTTTGAAAAAGCGGGCGTTGCAACGGTCTTTTGCGGGCTTGTGGGCTCCAAAAGCAAGCATGTCAAGCAGCACACCTTGATGTGCCATTTTGTGCGGAATGTGGACGAGGGCGTGGAAATGCGCAGCCGGTTCTGGATCGGCAAGAAAATCCTGGTATACGGCGATAATGAAAATTCGCCCGTTAACAGGCTGGCCAACACCAAGTTAATCAGGAAGATCGCCATCCCTAAAAATATCGGCCGATCCATGGCCATGCACTGCGCCCAGGAATACAACAATCTGGCGGAAATCCTGCCTGAGTTATACAGGGCCTATGCCTGACGGGACCCTGATGGAACCTAAGTTTTCCCTTGTCTTGCATGCCTGGAAGGCGCAAACAGAAGGGCGCGCCTACATTGTTTCATAAACCGAAATAGATAAATAAATATGTAGCGGCAGGCCCCCGTGCCTGCCCAAAAGACAGAGTAACTCGCGTTCAACCTCCTAAATTTTTTGAATAAAGGGTTTGCCGCCGCTGGCCTTGCCGGATTTCAGGGCGTCCAGGGCCTTGAACAGCATGCCGCCGCCCGAGCCCGCCCCTGAATCGCCGGACACAACGAAGCCCATGGCAACGCCCGGGAAAGCAAGTTCTCCCTTGGGATAGACCAAAGGATGTTGTTCTTTTTTTGTCAAACTGATTGATTTAAACGCAATTATGTACATCATATAATCATAAAATTTCATTTTTCTTGCTGTTAAAAATGAATTATGATATCCAATGTTTCAATCCTTCTTAAAATCGGCGCGCGTAAAATTCAACGTATTGATTTAAAAAAAGATGATTAGCTCACTGGGCGGAATGCAACGGGTGGGGCTATAAGGAGCAAAAAAGGAGCGAGTGAATGAAAAATCGAAGGCAAACCATTCGAAAGATCGTTGGTTTTTTGAATAACAAGGAAGAAGACGGAGGGTTCTGGCTTCCCAATATCCAGAGGCCCTTTGTGTGGGGGGAGGATCAGATTTGCCGGCTTTTTGATTCAATTTTACGTGAATATCCCATCAGCACTTTGTTGGTTTGGAAAACAACAAATAAAATTCGCCGTAGAAAGTTCATCGATAACTGGCAGGATTCGCTTCGTCCTCGTCTGAGCATTTTTTATGTCAATGAAGACGAGGCGAAAAAGTGTCTGGTCTTGGACGGACAGCAACGATTGCAAAGCCTTTTCATTGGTCTTTGCGGAAGTTTTAATAGTAAGGAGCTTTGCCTGAATATTTTAAGCGGTGAAATTGCTGCGCCGGATGACATCAAATATGAATTTAAGTTTATTGAGCCCGATGCCATTGCTTTTCCATGGGTTAATTTTAAAACCCTTGTTTTCACAGAAAGAAAGAAAAGAGTGATCCTCAAAGACTTGGAAGATGCGGCCGGGCGGGAACTTGATAGCCAGGAGCTTGACAAGATAGAGGATCACCTGGACCTTGTGGATAAAACGTTTAAAATGGATGAGGCCATTACCTATCAGGAATTGGATAGTATTGATAATCCAGACCTCTACAAAGAAGACGATGTCGTGGAGGTCTTCATTCGCGCCAACTCAGGCGGGACGGTGCTGGGTAAATCTGACTTATTGTTTTCTCTACTTACTGCAAGTTGGGAAGTTGCGGACAAGTCCATGGAAGACCTGCTGGAGACCTTAAACAGGCATGGATTTGCTTTTGACCGGGATTTTATCCTTAAAACCTGCCTCCTGTTATTGGGGCAAGGGGCAAGGTATGAGGTTAGCAAGTTTCGGAGAGAGGGGGTTAGGGAAGAAATTGAGGAAAAATGGAGTCGGATTGCAGATGCAGTCATGGATGTCTTGGACTTTGTTAGAGGCAAGACCTTCATTCAGTGTGACAAGGCTCTTCCCAGTTACCTCGTTTTGATGCCGCTTGTTATTTTACGGTATCATTTTCCTAAAGCATGGAAAACGGCCAAGGGCATCGACGCCTACCTTTTGCGTTGTTCACTGGTTGGGGCTTTCAGCGGACAGGCTGACCGGCTTTTGGATGCTTTGGATAAGAGAATCAAAATATCTCAAGCCTTTGATCTTGATGAAATCTTCGCATTGATTCGTTCCCAGGGTCGAAGTCTGGAATTGACTGAAGACCGGTTTTGGCAAATGGGATACGGCTCCAAAACCATCCATTTGCTGTTTAATATCTGGTATCAGGGAATTAACTATACGCCAGCTTACCAAAACAATATGCTTCAGGTGGATCATATTTTTCCTCAGTGTGCACTCAAGGCGGTAAAAGAAGTGAATCCGGAAACCGGAAGGATGCGGATGAAGTACTATGAACCGGATCGAAATCAACTTGCGAACTGCATGCTCTTGAGCCGGGATGAAAACGGACCGGGAGGGAAGTGGGATACTCTTCCCAAGGATTGGTTCGCAGATAAGGATGATGCATATTTAGACAGGCATCTGATACCCAAAAACTCCGCTTTGTGGGAAATGGATCAGTTTGAGAATTTCATTGAGGAGAGAAAAAAACTCATTGCTGCCAAGTTTTCGAATCTCATAGTTCCTTCCGCCAAGGGGTAGGCATGGGACGCAGCATGGTTCAGGCAGGTTGGTCTCCTATCCTGTCGCATAAATTTTCAAATACCATAACTCATGTTGGGGGGAACATGGCTGGCAAACATAGAGGCGCTTATTACACCATTTTTATATTTGTGTGTTTTCTTCCTTCGGCGATCCTTTCCTCCTTGTTAGTCAGAGGCTTTTTTTTCAATGCTAACGATGAGCGGATCTGGAGTTCGGTGTGGAGGTCCCTATTTAGCGGTGAACTGCATTTTAGCATTGGTGATGTGTTGTTGTCTTCAACCTTTGCAAAATTGGCTTCCACTTTCACGATCAGCGGTTTTGTGTGTGGATTCATAATTTTTACGATTATTATGGCAATTTGGGACTAAAGCCCGGCTATATCAAAATGTGGCTCACACTCTTTGAATAAACGGCTTGCCGCCGTTGGCCTTGCCGGATTTCAGGGCGTCCAGGGCCTTGAACAGCATGCCGCCGCCCGAGCCCGCCCCTGTATCGCCGGACACGACAAACCCCATGGCAACGCCCGGGCGCCAGCCCGAGACTCCGGCCTCGCAGGCCTCCTTCACCGCCGTGAACATATCCTGGCACGCGTCTTCCAGGGTGCATTCGTCCCGGTCCGAGACCAGCACGCCGAATTGGCGGTCGTCCAGGCGGGCCAGGACCGCGTGTTTGGGCAGCATTTTGGTGAGAAGCCTGCCGGTTTTTTCCAGCATTTGATCCGCCAGATCCACGGAAGCGGGCGCCTGCTCCGGCTCCTGCAGTTCCAAAATTCCCACGCCCACCTGATACCCGAATCGCTTGGACCGCTCCCCTTCCTTGGAAAGCTCCATAAGGAACGCGTCCTGCCCGGGCAGGCCGGTGGCGTCGTCCAACAGGCCGGCTTTTGCCAGGCTGTGGGTGGTGGCCTCCAGGCGGTCTGCCAGGATTCCCATGAGGTTGAAGCATAGCCTGTAGGCGGCGGGAGGATACAGCCATTGGAGGCGCCGGATCATCTTGCGGCTGATTTCCAGGACTTCCACGCCGTCGCCGGCAACCACCGTGGCGGACCGGGGCGCCTTGCGCACCAGCCCCATTTCCCCCACGATTTCACCGGCGGGAAGCAGGGCCACGTGCATGCGTTTTCGGAAGGACGTGGTTTCCCCGGCCTGTCCGCTGTCCAGCACCTCCATATTGCCGGACAGGATGGCGTACATGGACGCGCTGGGGTCTCCCTTGCGGAAAAGAATCTCGCCGGGCGCCATATTGCGCAGGCTTCCGGCCAGGAGCACATAATGGATCTGGTGCCGGCTGAGCCCTTTGAAGATGGGCATGCCCTGGTCTGGAGTGCGGCCCATGCGCAGCCTTATGACGTCCCACAGGGTGACGATGGGCACATGGAGCATGAGGGTCGGCAGCAGGATCAGGTCTCCCACGAGAGCTGCCATCATGGTCAGGACCATCATGACGCCGAACAGGGCCGTGGGCCGGAATCCCGAGAACACCAGCACGGAAAAGCCCAGGCCGATGGTCAACGTGGTGAACACGATGGGCCGGCCGATGGTCGCCAGGGTCTCGGCCAGGGCGCGTTTTTCGTCCAGGTCTTTTTTGAATTCGTCGTTATAATGAAACAGATAATGGATGGTGTCGTCCACGGCCAGACCGATGGCGATGCTGGCGATGAGGCTGGTGACCAGGGACAATTCCACGCCCATCCAGCCCATGATTCCGAAGTTCATGATGATGGGAAACATGTTGGGCAGGATGGCCGTCGCTCCTGCTTTGAAGGACAGAAACAGCAGGAACATCATGCCGAAAATCAGAACCATGGTGATGGACAGGCTTTTCACCTGGCCTTGGGTGACCAGATTACTGGTTGCGGAAATGACGATCCCGAATCCGGTGGCGCGGCAGACCGCCTCCGGCCCGAAGAATTGGCGGCAGATTGCCTCCATGTCGCGTTTGCCGTTCAAGAAGTCGCTGGACCCGGAAATATGAGTCAGAAGCAAAATATTGGCTGACGAAAAATCCTGGGTGACGAACCGGGCCAGGGTCTCGCCGCCGATCATGGTTTTCATGGTGTTTATGTCCATACGCACCATGTAGCCTTGCTCCGGCAGCACGTAGGCGTCGTCCTCGTATTGGTTGGAGGCGTAATGGGCCAGACGCAGGTAGTCGGCCACGGAAACGGCTTTATCCACCTTGTCCAGGCCGACTAAAGCGTCTGACAAACCGGCCAGTTTGGCCAGGTTTTCGGGATCTTCAAAAAAATCCGGGACGTCGGTCCGCACCACCACGTTGACCGGAAAGCTGCCGCACAAGTCTTTGTATACGGCGTGAAAATTTTGCAGCACCGGCGCATCGGCCCGGAAATACCGGCAGGGATTGGTTTCCACCCGGATTTTGAAAACGCCGATCAGACCCGCCACGGCCATGATGATGAAAAAGGCGAACAGCTTTTTTTGATGATGCAGGTTCAGGTGGATGACGCCCTGTAAAAAACGGTCGACCAAATCCTTTTTCCGCTCCCGTTGGGAGGCCTCGGGGGACGGATAGGCTGCAATCAGGGCCGGCAGCCAGGTTAACAGGATGATCAGCAGAAAAAACATGCCCACGCAGGAGAACAAGGCGAAATCCCGAATGGCGTCAATTCGGTTCACCACAAGGGACCCCAGGCCTACGATGGTGGTTCCCACGGCAAGGGACGTGGGCAGGCGCAGATCGCCGCAAACCCTTCGGGCGGCTTCCTCGGCTGTACAACCCTCCTCAACGGCACGGGCGTAGGCCGTGACAAAATGCAGGCAATAAGCCGTGCCCACGGCGATCAGGAAAACCGGCGTGATCATGGTGAGCATGGACAGGGCCGTGCCGGTCCAGCCCATGAGTCCGATGGTCCAGACCAGAGCCAGGGTAATGCTGGAAAGGGGGAAGAGCACGCCTTGCACGCTTCTAAACAAAATCAGCAGCAGGACGGCGATCACCCCGTAAGTGATGGGCGGCAGCCGGAAAAAATCCTGCTGGGTGTACCTGCCCAAAGCCAGGGATACGTTGGGCATACCCACGGAGTACAGGGACAGGCCGTTTTCCTCGTCTTTTAAAATGGCCGTAACCCGGTCCACCAGTTCCTCCGGATTTCGGGAATCGTCCAACACCAGGGTCAGGCCCGCAACCTTTTGATCCCGGCTTATCAATTGGGAATCGAACAGCTTGATTGGTCCTATGATGTCCTTGAATTTATCCAGGGTCATGCCGGTCGCCGCCATTTCCCGCAGGGCCGAAGGCAGGGAGATGGTTCTTTCTACGCCCGGAATCCGGGACAATCGTTTGTCCAGCCGTTCCAAATGGGCGAATGTCTCGGGCGCCAGGACGTTTTCCCCTTTGGCGACCACCTGGATGACCTGCTGCTCGCCGAATAGTTTGGTTGTCTCCTCGTAATATGCGGTTTCGGGCAGGTCGCGAATCACAAGGTCGTGGAGGGATGTCTTCAATTGGAGGCGAAACAAGCCCAGGCCCAGAATAACGGTCAACACCATCACCGCTGTCAAGGTCAGCTTGGGCGCCTTGAGGATGTGTTCCAAAATGGGGTCATAGGCGATGAATCGGAGCAATTTCATGGCCGAGGCCTCTTGGGCTATGGGTGGATTCCAATTATCAAGCAGGCGCGTGCAGAATGAAGGCGTGGAAACAGGGGGGAGAATGGAAAAAACGCGTCGCCTGGTTTTACGCCGTCTTGCGGGCCGCCAAAGAAGGCGTCCGCCATGGTCCGATTGCAGGCAAACGGCTCCTCAAACAGGAGCCTATATGAACAATATTTAATTATTACCTATTCCATATAGTGGGATCAAGCGCTTTTTACGGGGGCGATGAAAAATGGTTGGCGCCAAGCCTTGATCAGGCATGTTGAAGGTAAGCAGGATTTCGAGGGTGCGATGCAAATTCAAGATTCACTTCGTTAAAATGACAGGACGAGGCTGGGTCACCGTTTCCGGGAATGCGTCATGATGATTGCAAAAAAAGCAGTTATCCTGGCGCCTTCCCTCCACGGGGATGACGGAGAGCGGCCGCGGCCTGCGTAGGGTGGCCCAGGTAAGGCTTTTTTTGCCTGGGTTCGTAAGAACAAAAGGTGCGGCCGGGAAAAAATATGGAAAGAGGGTATGGTTGGCGGACGTATGGATTTGGTTGAATCCATGCTTTTGTTTGTGGGTAGGGCTTTCGTCCGCAGGAGATTGATGGTTTCTATCCCCTCAAAGGCCGCTCCTACTGCGCTGGCGCGTCCATTATCATCGGCGGCGGCATAGATCGTCATCCCGGCCAGGGGCGGTCTGTCTTTTCAAGACCGTCCCGCAAGCCGGGACCCAGTGCTATTGTGGAATTACCTTGGAATATGAATGCCTGTTTGACACAGCTCGATATAAGAATGCGCGTCTTGTCAAACGAGTTGAAAAACCAAAAATTCGTAACGAAATCCAGCAATTCGGACTGGCGGCGTTGGCTCTGTTTTTCGTTCATTCCCGTTAAGGGATACCTTGGAACCTAATGCTTTCGCTTGCGCCTATGTTTTAAAGCCCCGCCTAATCAAACGCGTTCAGGTTTTTTGTCATGATTTCCTTGGCCTCGGAAACCATGCCGTCCAGCAGCTCCTTGCAGGTAAGCACTTCGTGAATCAGGCCGATGGACTGGCCGACCGGGATGAGGCCTGTGTCCATTTTGCCTTCCCGCCAGATGTCGTCCCCATAGATGCCCGAGATATGGGGCAGAATTTCCTCAAGCCCTCCGCCCCTGGCTTCGATTTCCAGGACCTTGGCGATGGATTCGTTCATGAGCGCCCGCCCCTGGAGCCCGATGGAGTTCCCGTACAGGACAGTGTCGTTTTCCTGGCGGTTGATCAATTCCTGATAGACTTTCTCATGCACCTGGCATTCTTTGGTGGCGACAAAACGCGTGGCCATGAGAATGCCGTCAGCGCCCAGGCAGAGGGCGGCGGCCAGGCTTCGGCCGTTCACCATGCCACCGGCCGTAATCACGGGGACGTCCACCTCCTCGGCCATGCGCGGGGTCAGGACCGTGGTCGCCACATTCTCGTTCAGGGGGTGGCCGCCTTCCTCCACGCCGGCGGCGATGACTCCGTCATATCCTGCTTTGGCAGCGTGCTTGCCGTGCCGCACCGAGCCGACCTTGTGGAAGATCTTGACTCCGGCGTCTTTCAGCAGCTTGAACCACACGCCGTCCTCAAAGCGATTCAACGGGGCGCCGGCGATCTCCATGACCGTGACTTTTTCTTCCGCGCAGGCCTCAAAATAGGCGTGATACTGTTTGTTGTCTATGCCGATGCTCGGCAGCAGGGTGACGTTCACCATAAAGGGCTTGTCCGTCAACTCCCGCACTTGGCGGATGGCCGCCGTGAAGTCCTTTTTGTCTTTGTACATGGCGGCCGTGAGGTTGCCCAGGCCTCCGGCGTTGGATATGGCCGCGCACAGTGGCGGGTAGGCCAGGCGCATCATGCCGCCGCAGACGATCGGATATTTGATTCCCAGCATTTCGGTCAATTTTGTTTTCATGGGGTCGCCTTTCTTGCTTTTTTTGCTTAATGGGGTTGCCATGGGGGGATCTGCCGTCAAACATCATCCCTCTCCCTAAACCCTGGCGTCAACCCTTTCTTCAACTTTTGGCTCTCAGCGAGGCTCCTATAGGCCGTCTTAATAGGCTTGGACGATGGCGTCTTGATTATATCCGCATAAAATAGTATTCATCATTGGCTTTGCCGCACCCGAAAACGCATTCAAGCAAATTCATAATCTCCTATCAGGGGGCGTTCCTTATTGAATCGGCCCCCGTGGATGAAGCGCCCATGAAATCGATCCGCAGGTCCATCGTTCTTTCTGTATTTATTGCCTGTTTAACCCTTTTTTACGGATGCACCGACGATGATAAAATCACGTATCCCGGCGCCCTCACCCTGTCCGACAAGCTGCAGCATCAATTTGCGCTCTATGATGAGGCGCAGGAGAAAATCCTTGACAGGATGACGGCGCGGAAAAGCGTGAAGGTTTCCAGGGAGGAATGGGAGGCCTGGCTGACTCCGGAAGAGGGCCTCGCCCTGACGGATGCCGACATGGAGGCGCTTATCCAGCGTCAGGAGGCCGTCATCGCGCAAAGCCGGCTGGAGGCCCTGGCGAAAACAAGCCTGGATCTTGACCTGATTCGCGGCGACAAGGACCTTGTGGAGCAATATTGCTATCAATTGCCCAAGGGCGGCATGCTCCACATTCATCCCGGAGGAACGCGAAACGCCCAAACGATCAAGGAAATATTGGAAGAGGTGAACCCGGTCATCGACGGCCCGACGCTTTTACTGACAGCCAATGACGGCGTTCTGACCATGCTCTATGATGATGAAATAGCCTTTTTGGAAAACCTTCCGGTCAAAGCCTATCTGGATTTTTCCGAGGCTGAAAAGGAAGCCATCCAGGCCCTGTTCCTTTTGCCGGAAGATCCCCCCACCCATGACTTCATGCGTTTTGAAGCGCTCTTTTCCATCAGCGATATTTTGGATTCCGACCCCGATAAGGTGGATTGGGTGGAGGAAAAAACCTACCTGGATTTCCTGGAGCGGGCCGCAGCCCAGAACGTCTCTTATGTGGAGTTCACCAGCGTCATGTGGCCTGACGCGGATACTTTCGACCAGTTGGAAGTCTGGGCGGATGACTGGCTGGCCCGGACAGGCGTTACCGTGCGTTGGAACTCCGCCTTTGTGCGCACCTTGCCCTATAACACCAACACCGCCTGGGCCCAGGCTTTTATCGACCTTGTGGAAGTCCATCCGTGCGACGTTCTTGTGGGCATCGACCTGTTGGCCAACGAAACCAACACGCCGGCTCTGGACACAGGCCAGAACATCTACATACCCGTTCTGGAAGCCGTCCTGAAAGGGCGCATCAGCATGCACCGCACCATGCACGCTGGAGAACTGGGCCTGGTGCATAATGTACGGGACGCCATGATCCTGGGCGCGGAACGGGTGGGGCACGGCGTGCTCATGGATCAGGATCCCCTGACCCTGGAATATGCAAGGCTGGTGCGCCGCCTTCCGGTGGAGATAAACCTCTACAGCAACTACCGCCTTCGGGTCATTACCGATTGGGCGGAGCATCCCTTCCTGGACTATCTGCGCCTGGGCCTGCCCATCTCCCTGTCCACGGACGACGAAGGCATGTTCATCACCGACATATGCAACGAATGCATGGTGGCCGTCCAAAACTCGGACATCACCCATGAAGAAATGAGGCGAATGTCCTTCAACGCCCTGGAAACCGCCTTTGCCAAGGAGGATGTCAAACAAGCGCTGATTGAGGAGCTTGAGGACGACTTTCTGGACTTTGAGGCGGATTGGGCCAGCATCGCCGCGCCGGCCAAAGGCGGCTTTTTGGACGATCAGGACGCTCCATTAAACGCCGCCGCCATGGCCTATGAGGTGAATGCAATGAATGAAGCGGGTTTTCAGGCGGCGCAATAGTTAAGCGAGGGAAACGATTGTTATGGCGCGCAAGCAGGATCCGGTTGAAATCCGATTGAAAATTTTGAGGGAGGAGCGCCGGGAGGGCGATCCCGACGAAATCCGCAAGAAGGTGCGGGAGGCGCTTAAAGACAAGCATCAATTAGTCGTCGCCCTGGCGGCAAAGTTCTGCGAAGAATACCTGTTTGAGGACCTGGAACCCGATCTCATCAAGGCCTATAATAGATTTTTGGCTAATCCCGTCAAGAAGGACCCCAATTGCCGGGCCAAGGAAGCCATTGTACGGGCCTTGGCGGCGATCAACTGTCAGGATGTCGTTTTTTTCATTGAAGGACTGAAATACCGCCAGCTTGAGCCTATATGGAATGATTTTACGGATACCGCCGTGGACGTCCGCGTGAGTTGCGCCATGGGATTGGCCAGCGCCTCCTATCCCAGGGCTCTTGTGGAGTTGGCGGCGCTTTTGAACGATCCCGAGGATCAGGCCAGAATAGGCGCGGTGCGCGCCATAGCAATCACCCAGCCTTTAGGAGCCGAAGCCCTGCTGCGATTCAAGGCCCTGTTGGGGGACCCCAACCCCGACGTCGCCAGCGAAGCCCTGGCCGGGCTGCTGCAGCTTGCTCCCCAGGATTCCAAGGAATTCGTCCACGGCTTTTTTCAGGACGACATGGACCTTGTGTTGCGAGAATCCCTGGCCTTGTCTTTGGGAGAATCCAAGACCGACGAAGCTCTGGAAATATTGCAGGAGCTTTGGGAGAATGAGCCTTACAAAAGGGAGCAGGATTTGGTTTTGCTGCGAGGCGCCGTATTGCATCGCAGCGAAAAAGCCTTTGACTGGCTGATTGACGTCATTTCCGAAGGCGACAGGAATATTGCGCTATTCATCATTGAGGAGCTTTCGATTTACAGCGCCAACGAGCAGCTCGCCGCCAAAATTCAATCCGCCCTCGCCCAATTCGACGACGAGGAATTGACCTCCCGCTTCGTTCAACTCTGGCAATGAATAAGAAATGGGATCAAATCGACGTTCGAATTTTAAGAGTCAGGAAATCCGCCAGGGAGACCGGGGGAGGGCGAGGCGCCATTCCTGATCATAGACCTTCTCAACGCAGCGTAGTTTCAGGGCTTGCCCTGCTTAGTTTGGTCGTCCGGGAGGAACAACGTCCTTCAAAGAAAGGAGGACTGGTCTGTGCTTGATGCCAGAACCTTGATTTGTGTATGATTTTGTATTACATTGTCATACAGGAAAGGAGGCGCTGCATGGAAAAAATAGTTCAAGCCCCTGGAAAACAGACCAAGGACGCCCTGGTTCAGGCAAGGGTGGACAAGGATGTGAAGGAGGCCGCCGCCGCCGTCCTGGCTGCTATCGGCCTGACTCCCTCCGCCGTCATACGCATGCTGATGAACCGCATCGCCTATGAAAAGGCATTGCCTTTTGAGCCCCTCATCCCCAATCAAGAAACCATTGAGGCCATGGAAGCCGCCCGGCGCGGCGATCTGACGAAGGTTGACTCCGTTGAAGATCTCCTGGGGTCATTGAATGAGGACGATTAACTATACTACCCGTTTTAAACGCGATTTTAAACGGGAAGAAATGGTTTCCCCCAAATTTTTTGTCGGGTCGCTGCGCACTAAGCCTCAGGACTCGATATCGTCTTTGATGGATCAGGCGCCTCCGGATTTACAATTTTTTCAGGATAGCTCCGCGTGACCCGACCTACAAATTAACAATATTTCAAGATGTTATGTAGGTCGGGTCACGCGGAGCTGTGCAAATGCATTTGTTTTATTAATTCGCTGTCTTGCCTCATCTGAGTTTAAAAACTGGGAGGTCAAAGCGTAGCGACCCGACATTTTTTGCTGAATCTTGAGTTCCGTGCACTCCGATTTTTCCGTGGTAAAAACGCATGTTAAGAACAGGAGGTAGGATTCCTGATAACATTGGTGGATGATCTAATGCCGACAAATAAATAACCCCCGGCGGGAGGAATTTCCGTCGGGGGTTTTTATGTTCTGATAAACGGCTATGTTCAGCCGTTCAGGCTATTCAATGATTTAGCCCATGGGATCGTTTTCCACCAGGGTCCAGATGCCGCAGGGGCAGGCGCCGGCGCAGAATCCGCAGCCGATGCATTTTTCCGGGTCCACCACCATCTCAAAGCGCTTGCCGGGCTCTTCCACGCGGGTGATGGCGGCCTGGGGACAGATGGCCTCGCAGATGCCGCAGTCGCGGCATGTTCCGCAGGAGGAGCAATCCATGGCGCAGGTGTTGACTTCCTCGAATTCCCTGACGCGGGGATTGAAGTAGCCCATGCTCACGCGGGTTTTGTCGATCTGGGGCTTTTCCAGGGCCTCGGGCCTTTTGCCTTCCAGGATGGCGGTGATGGCCATGGCGGCCCTGCGTCCGGCGCCGATGGCGTCGGTGAGGAGTCCGGGCATGACAATATCGCCGATGGCGAAGAATTTGGAATCCGTGGTCTGGAAGTTTTCGTCCACTTCCACGAAGCCGCGCACGGTCTTGACGGTTTCGGGCAGAAATGCCGTGTCCGGGGCGTCGCCGATGGCGACCACGACGGTGTCGGCGTCCAGGAAGTCGCCGTTGGTCAGGGCCACGCCCTTGCCGGTGATTTCCTTGGTGAATACCGGCCACAGGAAGGTTGCGCCTGCTTCTTCGGCGGCTTTTCTTTCCTCGCCGAAAGAGGCGGGCTTTTGCACGTCGATAAGCGTGATTTCCGTTGCGCCCAGGCGATGGGCTTCGGTAGCCACGTCGCAGCCCACGTTGCCGGCGCCGATAATCACCACGCTCTTGCCGGGCTTGACGTCGCCGGCCTTGGCCTTGCCCAGGAAGTCCATGGCGGTTGCGGCGTTTTCGATGCCGGGCAGAGGCGGCATTTTGGGCTTGCCCGCGCCCGCGGCCACGACCACAAACTCGTGCTCTTCCCGGAGTTTGGCCACGTCGGCCTGATCCAGTTTCTTTTCAAGCTGGACGTGGGGCAGGGCTTCGGCCATGCGCTCCAGTTCCTTGTCGATCACTTCCTTGGGAATTCTGGTGTTGGGAATGACCGAGGACATTTTGCCGCCCAGTTTCTTTTCCATGTCGTAGATGACGGCTTCGTGTCCGGCCATGCGAAGCTGCCATGCCGCGGAGATGCCGGCCACGCCGCCGCCGATAACGGCCACTTTCTTGCCGGAAAGGGGCGGAAGCTCGGGCAGGCTGGCGTTGATGCTGGCTTTGCCCAGGACCTTGACGTCAATGGGCGCCATGCCGGACAGGTTGCGCGTACAAGCCTGCATGCACAGGTTGGGGCACAAATAGCCGCAAACCGTGGCCGGGAAGGGCGTGAAGTTGAGCGCCATATCCACGGCTTCGTCCACTCTGCCCTCACGGATCATGGCCCAGCGCTGCTGAACCGGAATGCCCGAAGGACAGGAGGATTGGCAGGGAGATGCGTACACCTGATCTTCCCACACAGGCACGAAACGGCGGAATTCGCCGGTTGCGACCACGGGAATGGGGTCCCGCTCCACCTTGACCAGGTCGCCCACCAGGCCGCCTGCGCCCAGTTCGCTTTCCCATACGTTTTTCGCGAAATCCTTCATGGACATGCGGGGAGTCGCGGATTTTTGCATGGGCGTTTTGGCCACGATAAGCTGCCAGTCTTCGATCCTGGCCAGTTTGTCGTAAAGCTCGGGTTTTTCGATTCTTTCCAGGAAGTTTTTGAGGTTGGTGAAGAGCCAGTCCTGGGTTTCCTCGTCAATAGGGACGAGGCTGGCGTCGGCCTGGGAGAATCCCTTGAAAGGCCCGCGCACGAAAACCTGGCCGCGCACCATGCCCACGCAGGGGCGGTATCCCAGCACGTTTTCGGGATTTTGGGGGTCGTAACCGCAAACCACGGCTACGCCGCCGGCCATGAATTCCGCAAAATAGTCGCCCACGGAGCCAAGCACCCACAATTCGGGCGGGGCAAAGCGGGGATTGGCCTTGGTCATGGTCATGCCGCGGGAGCCGATGTTGCCGCCGATAAACACCTTGCCCTGGGCCATGGCGTTGGCGGTTCCGTTGGTGGCGTGTCCAAGAACGGCGATTTCGGCGCCGGCGTTCAGCCAGCCCGTATCGTCTGAGGCCGGGCCTTTGACGGTGATGCGGGTATTGGGGAATCCCATGGAGCCCAGGCGTTGTCCCGGGGACCCGGTTATGGTGATGTTAACGGGTTCATCGCCGGCGCTCCACAGTCTGCCGCCCAGGCCGTGTTGGCCTGCGGCGTCGATTTCCAGGTTCCTTTCACCGGAAGCCACGGCTTGTTGTATCTGCTCTTCCAGGACTCGGGACTCGATGCGATGCCCCTTGTCGATTCCCGAAAGTTTGTATACGTTTTTCATTTATCCAACTCCATCCGGCAAAGAGCCGGCTTCAGGTTCTTTGTCGGTTCTTAAACCACGTAGTCGATGCTCAGCCTCTGCGCGATATTGTAGTCGTTGATCCCCAAAGCGTCGGACATGCCGATGGGCAGGGAGGTGGATCTTCCCAAGGGCGCCACGATCTTTTTCAACTCCGTATCAAAGGACAGGTACATGTCCACCAAACGCTGGGCGACCTGTTCGGGATCCAGTCTTCTGTAAAGCCTGGGATCCTGGGAGGTGATGCCCTTGGGGCAACGGCCGATGTTGCAGATGTTGCAACGGTCCGTTTCGCTGCCCAGGCAGCCGGCGGCCGCCTGCATGACGTACTTGCCGGTCTGCACGCCGCTGGCGCCCAGCATGATGAGGGCCGCGGCGTTGGCGGCCAGGTTGCCGCGCTTGCCCACGCCGCCGCCTGCGAACAGGGGCAGTTCGTTCTGCTTGCCGATTTTGACCAGATTCAGGTAGCAGTCCCTGATGTTGCTGGCGATGGGGTGGCCCATGTGGTCCATGGACACGTTGTAGGCTGCGCCGGTTCCGCCGTCCTCGCCGTCGATGGCCAGGCCCGCCGCAATGGAGTTGCGGGCCAGGTTGTTCAACACGGCGCCGGAGGTGGAGGTGGCCGAAATCTTGGGATAGACAGGCACGCGGAATCCCCAGGCCATGGACATGGACTGGATCATCTTGGCCACCGCCTCTTCAATGGAATACTTGGTCTGGTGCGTGGGCGGGCTGGGAAGGCTGACGCCCTGGGGTACGCCGCGGATAGCCGCGATGAGCTTGTTGACCTTGTGCCACATCAACAGGCCGCCGTCGCCGGGCTTGGCGCCCTGGCCGTACTTGATTTCCACGGCGCAGGGGTCCACCTTCATTTCAGGCAGGGCGTGAATGATTTCGTCCCATCCGAAATACCCGGAGGCGATCTGCAGAATCACGTATTTGAGAAAGCGGGACCTGAGCAGCCGGGGAGGGCATCCGCCTTCACCTGTGCTGATGACCACGGGCATGCCCACTTCTTCGTTCAGATAGGTGACGCCCATCTGGAGCCCTTCCCACATGGTGGGGGAAAGGGCGCCGAAGCTCATTCCGCCGATGATCAGCGGGTAGATTTCCCGAACCGGAGGAATCCAGCCATTCTCCCTTTGGAGCTTGAGGTTTTCCTCGGGGGGCAGAACCCTGCCCAAAAGGGTGCTCAACTGGAAGTCGTGGCGGCCTGCGTCCAGGGCCGGGTCCGTGAGCATGGAAATTCTGGTGAACTTGATTCTGTCCAGAACCCCTTCCGGATCGTTCCTGCGGCCGCCCCTGCGGCGGGGAACTCCGCCCTTGTTATTATGGAAGCGCAGCTTGTCCGCTTCGTCCGAATGCATGGGCATGATGGCGTCGTTGGGGCAAACCAGGTTGCACATGCCGCATCCCACGCATGCGTTGTCGGGATTGGTCTTTTGGCGTACGCCGTAAAAGGATTCAAAGGTGTTTTCCGGGGTTTTTTCCAGACCGATGGGGGGCTGGATGACCCGTTTCCGGTAAACGGCCAGTTCCAGGGCCAGCATGGGGCAGGCGGCGGCGCACCGGCCGCAGAGGGTGCACTTATCCTTAT
Source organism: Desulfatibacillum aliphaticivorans DSM 15576 (assembly GCF_000429905.1). Taxonomy (NCBI): domain Bacteria; kingdom Pseudomonadati; phylum Thermodesulfobacteriota; class Desulfobacteria; order Desulfobacterales; family Desulfatibacillaceae; genus Desulfatibacillum; species Desulfatibacillum aliphaticivorans. Next base: position 127,761 of record NZ_AUCT01000006.1, read on the forward strand.
CCCATGCAATCTGCCATGGTAAGTCTTTTACGCACAGAGTGCTTGGGGTAATGATTGTGTCTGCCTGCATATGTGAACCTCCTGACGATCCGATGAAACTATTGCCGTATCCAAATGCATTGGTTGAAAATCCAAACTCTTGTCGCGATCGGGAATCACCGCGTCCAGCCCGCATTCCTCGGAAGAGAACGCGTAGCAGCCCGGCCTGCCGCCCACGATGCCGGGACGGAGCTTTTTCCGGTCCTGAACCATGAACAGGGACTTGTTGGGCAGGCACCCGATGACGCAGTTGGGGCCGTCGATAATCAGCCTCCGGCAGGTCTGCCTGAGCTGTTTCAGGAAGGCCTTGTTGGGGTGATCGCCCATCTCGTCGTCGGACAAGGGGGTGATGACATGTTTGTATGCTTCCAAGGGAAGCCCCAACTGATATGTCGAATAATGGAGAATGTGCGCGAACACCTCGGAGTCGGAGTTGTAGCCCATGTATCCGGGGAATCCTCTGGAAGAGAGGTATTCCTTGATGGGCACGAACGCCGTGTTTTCCCCGTTGGTCATGGTGCAGATCCCCTGGATGAAAAAGGGGTGGCAGGCGTACAGGTTGATGGCGTAGTTGGTGTTCTGCCTGCCTTGGGCCATAATGACCCTTGCCATGAGCTCCTTCCGGTCCAGGCCAAGATGCTGGACAACGGTCAGGGGGTCGCCGATTTCCTTGATCATGATGGCGTCCGGCCAGAAGCTGAAGACGATCATGTCTCCGTCGGCCTCGCCCATCCCGCGGAGGTCCAGGCGCACTTTCATTAATTCAAACGCCCGTCTTTCTGCGCTGTATGCATGCCATTCGTCGGGGTACTCATAGGCTCTGATAAGGTATACATCCCGCTGAGGAACGCCCGGAGGCGCGGGCTTGGGCGCCTTGATGGTCACCTTGTACTTGGTGGTGAAGCCCAATTCCATCATGTGGACATCCAGCTTTTTCAAACCTTTGGATGTAAAAATCCCGGAGAGCACCGGAGCATCTTTAAGGTCTTCAAAAGGACCGCTCAGGTCGGAGAGAAAGAGCCCCACGCCCGAGCCGTCATGACCTTCCCGCATCACGTCCAAAGCCTTGGCCGCCACCAACGGGGAGAAAGGCTCGTCGCTAGTCATGGCAAATAAACGGCACATTTTTGAATTAACTCCTTTATGAAACTACAATCTTGTTGTTTTTTAGAGAATAAACTGCTTTCTCGTAAACAGCCTTTTTATCTCATTCCCGCTTAATTGGCAAGACTTTTTAGGAATCGTTTTTACCAACGTCTTTTTCCAGGCCTTGAATTCATTGATTCGGCCGGAAAAAGCAGGCTAATTCCCCTTTAAAAATCAATGGCCGATAATTCGTCTCCCTTGCAAAAAATGTAAAAAACAGCCCCTTTCGGAGCGCCAAAAAATCGAAGGGGGCCGGGATGAAAAAAGCCTTTTTTTGGGTTTTAAAACCGAGCCTCAGGAGTTGAGAATCTTCTTGGCGCGCTCGTCGTTGGCTTCGGTGATAAAAGCGATTCCGGTCTCCCTGGCCGTCTCCCGGTTGGCGGCGAAAATGTCGTCCCTGGAAATGGCCTTGAGGCTGAATTTCCGGGCGCCGGCCATGAACTGCTGCAGTCCGCAGGAGAGTTTGTCCATGAGGGTGCAGAAGGCGATGGCGCCGTACGGAATGTGCTTCATTTCGTCCTTGCCGACTTTCTTTTCCACGTCAAAATAGGAAGCGAAGATTTCCTCGGGGCTGGCGCCAATGTTGGAAACGGTTTTGGGCAGGGAATCCCAGTTGCCGGAGACGGCCTCCCTGCGGTCCGGATGGAGGGCGCCTTCGATGTTGGAGCCCAAAAAGCCCGGGATCATGATGGCCCGGCCCATGCACGCCATTTTTGTATGGGGGCGCCCAGGGCGAGGACCTTGAATATTATGAATGACAGGGTTTAAGAATAGCTAAAAAAAGCAGCCCCGGCCGGGGAATACGGTCCGGCCGGGGCTTTGAAGGAACGGAGCGCAAGGCTCCATGACACAAACTCAATTAACTTTAGGAGTTGAGGATTTTTCTGGCGCTTTCGTCGTTGGCGTCCGTGATGTGCGTGATGCCCGTCTCTGCTGCGGTTTCCCGGTTGCCGGCGAAAATGTCGTTTCGGGTGATTTGGTCGATCCGGAATTTCCTGGCGCCGGCCATAAGTTGCTGCAGTCCGCAGGAGAGCTTGTCGGCCATGGTGTAGAATGCAATGGCGCCGTAGGGAATGTGCTTCATTTCGTCCTTGCCCACCTTCTTTTCCACGTCAAAGTACGAAGCGAAGATTTCCTCGGGGCAGTTTCCGATGGAGGAGACGGTCTTGGGCAGGGAGTCCCAGTTGCCGCAAACCGCTTCCCGGCGTTCCGGATGGAGGGCGCCTTCGATGTTGGAGCCCAAAAAGCCCGGGATCATGATGGCCCGGCCCATGCACACCAGTTTGGTGTAGGGGGAGCCCAGGGCGATGGCCTTGAATATATGGTCTTCCAGGGCGAAGCCGCCGGCGAAGGACATGTCCACAACTCTTTCGCCCTTGGCCGCCAAAATGGAGGCGTATTCATAGGCTTTGGAGTGCAGGTTGATGGAGGGCACGCCCCAGGACTGCATCATGTTCCAGGGGCTCATGCCGGTGCCGCCGCCGGAGCCGTCGATGGTCAGCAGGTCCAGTTTGGCGACCGTGGCGAACTTGATGGCCATGGCCAGTTCTTCCATGCCGTAGGAGCCGGTCTTCAGGGTGATGCGTTTGAAGCCGATGCTGCGCAGATAGTCCACGCTGGACATAAAGTCTTCCTGCACCTTGTCCACGGAGCTCAGGTTGGTTCCGCCCAAACGGCTGTGACGTGCAAAAGACTTGATGGCGCCTTCCTTGAAAGCGGTCTGGACCTCGGGCTTGGCGGGGTCGGGGTCCACAACGTATCCGCGTTCTTTCAGGAACAGGGCGTAGTCCAGGCTGGTCACCTGAATTTCGCCGCCGATGTCTTTGGCGCCTTGGCCCCACTTAAGTTCGATGATGCATTTATCGCCGTATTTATCCACCACAAATTCGGCCACGCCGTTGCGGGTGTCTTCCACGTTAAGCTGAACTATAATCGCGCCGTATCCATCATAGTAGCGCAAATATCCGTTGATGCGCCTTTCCAGTTCGGGCGCACTTTTGATCTTGCCTTTTTTCTCCAGGCCGGGCTGAATCTGGGACTGTCTGTCAACACCCACCACGTTTTCGCCGATTACCACAGGGATGCCGCACAGGGCGCCGCCGATGGAGAAGGAGTCCCAGTATTTTGCCGCGATGAAGGTGGATCCCAATGCGCCTGTCATCATGGGGATGCGGGCCTTGGTCTTGATTTCCTGGCCGAATTCCGTCTCCAGGCTGACGTTGGGGAAGATGCAGTCGTCAGGGTCGTTGGAAAGCCCCTGGCTTAAGCCGTGAGCGCCGTAGGCATAGCCCTGAATGCGCAGGGAGTTGTACGAAACCCCCACGTGGGTGGTGTTGTTGGCGCCGGCGGTGACCAGTCCAAAATCCCGGGGATACAACAGTTTACGGCCAACCAGGCCGGACATCCAGGTTTCGCACTTGCCCTGGCAGTCCGCCCGGCACAGGGTGCACAAGCTGGATTCCGTGGGATTGCCGCGATTGGTGGTTCCGATGGCGTCGTTGCTTTTTGAAAAACGCATGTTCTTCTCTCCCTCTTCTATGAAGACCTCATCAATAAATCGGCTTTTCTGGCCGCCCTCCCTTGGACCGGGCCTTCAAAATGCCAAAAAAAAAGACGTCTCACCTATTACAGGCGGACGTCTTTGTCCCTTGTAATCGCGGGTTTAGCGTGCACCCCGTTGTGCCGCCCGCCCGAAATTTAGCTATACTTAATTATTTGTTAGGTTTTTGTCAATAACTTTTTTTGGCGCATAGCCCCAAGATTGACTTTTTCCCTTTTTCAGGATATTCTCCCACCCATGGAAAAAGCAGCCCCTAAAGAATACGACGCCTATATAAAAGGTCTCATGGATATCAGCCGAGCCATCACCTCGGAGTTGTTTTTGGAAGACATCCTTAAACTCATTGTCCTGGTGACCGCCAAGGTCACGGGCGTGGACATCTGCTCCCTGTGGTTGGTGGAGGAAGGCAAGAATCCTAATAAAAAGGTTATCAGGCTGGCCGCCACCCAGGCCATGGACCCGGATTACGTGATTGACCGGACCTTGTGCATGGGCGAGGGCGTGGTGGGGCACGTGGCCCAGACCAACACCGCCCTGATTCTGGAAAAGGTCCTGGACGACCCCCGGTTCAAGGAAAAGGAAATGGCCAGAAAGCTGGAATTGGTCTCCATGGCCAGCGTGCCCATGACCATTGGCGGGGAAGAGGTCATCGGCGTCCTGAATTGCTTTACCTGCAATCCCCACAATTTCCCGGAAACCGAAATCAACCTCATCCGCACGGTGGCCAACCAGGCCTCCCTGGCCATCCACAACGCAAGGCTCATGGTCCGCACCAAGGTCATTGAACAGGAGCTCGCCACCCGCAAGGTCATCGAAAGAGCCAAAGAAATCGTCATGGCCCGCAAGGGGCTTACCGGCGACAAGGCTTTTCGATGGATCCAGAAAAAATCCATGGACAACCGCAAGACCATGAAGGAAATCGCCGAAGCCATAATTCTATCGGAAGATATGTAATTTTTTTCTTTTTTCGTCGTGTAATCAATGAATTATATCAGATTTTGGCAAGATGATTTAGTTTCGAGAACGCCCCAGGTATTGAAGAATCCTGTCAAGGTTGAAGGGATTTGGGATAAGCATTTGGGGCCTATGGTGCAATATGCAAAAGTTATAATGAATGTAGAGCCTGCAGCGAGTTTTCAGGTGGATCTTTCTTCTCTTGAGTTAAAATTAGATCATCATCAAATGGATATGCTTCGCTCAGCAATTTTTGGTTTTCTTGATGTCGTAATGTGTGCAGGTCTAAGCCCGCTAAGAAACCTTAAGCTGGAAATACTGGATGTTGAGTTTGATCCTGTCAATTCGAGCATGATTGCTTTTCGCTATGCAGGCAGGGACGCAGGGCGAAAATTGCTTGATAGTATGTAATGAGAATTTAGCGAGATATCGTCCCAATAGTCCCATCCCCTTGGTGAAAGAACGACATTCTAAAACACAAACAAAAATCCCTCACGAACTTAACCTAAAATTAATCCTTTCATACTGAATTCGTAACAAATCCACTCTATATTGCGCTCGCCTGTCATGGGCGCAACTAATAACCTTAATCGGAGTGGAATATGAGCCGTTCCATGCCTGCTCTGCCTGCCGAAGCGATCTCGCCCGCCTTTGATCATTCCAATTCATTCATCGCCAAAGACAGAGGCGCATACTGCAAGCTGCTTAACGCCGATCCCCGGCGTCCCGAGTCATTCATCCAAAATCTGCCTTTCGCCCCGGGCGACGCCACGGCCGGTACGGAAAACGAATTGCAGTCCGCCGTCAAAGGGGCGCCGGAGGACGTGGACCTGCCTTCCATTATTGCGGCTTCCAACTATTTGAAGAACATCCGCAAGCGGAGCCTTTCCGGAGAAGCGCCCGCCCAGCTTGTCACGGACCTGGAGCAGTTTCTGGCCGATAACCCAGGCAAGATCTGGGAGAACAGCTGGGTGCGCTTTCCCAAAGGCGCGTTGAACGAGACGGCCATGCGGGTTTTGAACCACGACCTGCTGGAGGACAAACGTGCGCCCCAGGGGCCCATGCGCGGGGACGCCCATAAGTTTTCGTTCAAGCGGGAGGGCCAGGAGTTTATGCGCCTGCCCATCAGTTATATATTGAAGATTTCCCTGGCCCAGGCTTTGGGGGAGATGTCTCCCAACCTGAACCTTGTGCGGGAATTGGGGCATCGGATGATGTCGCATTTTTCCAACGACAACACCTCGCCCGAAACCTTTTCCTTCTATACGGTCAAGCTGCGCAGGAAAAACCGCATGGGCCGGGGGATCGCAGGCGAGACCGCGTTGCGTTTTCTGGTCTGCCAGGCTTTGATCCAATACGCCAACCGGTCCTTTAAACTGCTTTCCCACGGCCAGGAAGCCGTGCTGTACATGGCGCCCAACCCGCCTACGCGGCAAAAAACCTTGAATGACCTGATCTCCGATGCGTTTTACCGGGATCTTTTTATGAGCCCCTGCCTTTCGGGCTGGGATCGGGGCGAGGACAAGCACAAGTACATGGCCTTGTGCCATCAGGTGCTATCCCGCAGCCAGTTGAACGCCGTTGCCAAGCTCCGGGAGGCCCATATCATCAACAACAATCTGGTGGTGCTGCCCAACACCTCCAACGTAAGCCTGGCCAATAACGGCACGCACCTGAGCCTGGGCAGCCTTAAGCTGGGCAAGCTGCTGGCCGACCCCCATTCGGGCTTCGGCGCCCATGACGAAAAATATCTGGGCGATTTGGTCATCAAATTTTGCGAGCACTTTCTCCCCCTGTTTGTGGGGACCTACAGCGCCGCGCCCTATCGTCTGGATTTTACGGATTTTCACCCGGAAAAGGCTTTGGGATACCTCCCCCACGAGTTGGACTTCACCCATTTACGCATGATCTGGCGGCGGTGGAAGAAAAAAGCCAAGCTGAAAATCCTGGGCCAGCCTTGCACGCCTTTCGGTCCCTTGTGGTTGGATCGGCCCCTGAGAAAGGTTTTCGGCCTGTGCGGGGATTTTGTCCCGGACTTCCGTTTGATCGACTATCTGGTCACCCTGAAGAGCACGGAGGAAAGCCACGCCCTGGACGGAACTCTGGGCAATGACCTGCGTTTGAAGCGGGATCTGGACGCCCTGGGAGTCTTCGACGAAAGCATGAGCCTTTACCTGTTATACAAGCAAAGGCAGTTCGCTTTCATGGGATTTTCCGGGTTTGAAGGCCGCCATTACAGTTTGTTCGAAAGCCTGTCAACGGACATGGTGCACGCGGCCAACCTGCAAACCTTGATTACGGCATACGCCTTCAAGTGCATATTGAACGGCAAAATATCCCACGAAGAACTGCCCAGCGACCCCTTTACCGAAAGCGAACGCAGGCAGATTTTTTTTGGGGCGGCCATCGGCATTCCCACCTTTTTCGTGAACAAAAAAACCAGGAACCGATTCATGCTCCGGGTGCTGCGCGACGCCAAGAAAATGCGCTTCAGCCGCCGCTATCCCGGTTACTTGCGGGTTTACAACCTGGAATACAGGCTTGCCCTCATTAGCATGATCCGGACGGAGGCCCAGGACCTGATCGAACTCATGGGCATGGAGGAAACCGTCCAGGACCTGGAGGAGCGGGTGCGTTTTCCCGAAAAGTTTTCCGCTGCGGGCAAACTGACCGAGTCCATCCTGGAAAAAGCCAACGCCAAAAAGCCCATGGAGCTTTCCGGTGGGGAGTTCGCCCAGGCCGCGGAATATTATTACCGGAACGACTTGCGTATGAAGCACATGTGCGAAGCCTGCGATTTTCTGGCTGAGGAACTGGAGCGCCTGGACGGCAAGGCCTTGTTGGGGCGAGGCCGCTACCGGGAGATGCTCAACTCCATATTGGAAGGGGAGGGGGCCTTGCAGTTTTTGTCCCGGGTGAAACTGGACATCCTGCGGGGCGATGCGCCGGCGAGCGTTTTGGAGCGTTTTTTGGCCTTATGCATGTTAGCGGTGGGCGCCCAATTGCCCGAATACGAGAGAATATTAAATGAACCTGATGAAAAAAGCCTGGAGCGGGTCTTTCCCGCACCAATACATTCAGCGTAAGACCGGCGGAATCAAGGACGAAGCCCTGGTGGGCGATCTCGCAGTGCTTGGGTTGTACAGCACGGCCCGGGAAAAGGCTGGCTGGCTTTTCAACGCACTCACCAGCGCCCGGGCGTCCCGGGTTTTGGGATTTTGCAATTACGACCTGCCCATTTTGAATCCCGGCCGCAACGTGCGCGTTTTGGCCGAAAAAATGGGCGCCGACCTGGACGAGTGCGTGGATCCTCCTGAATATTTCACCAACGCCCGCCGATTTTTCGAGCGCAAGATCAAGTATTGGCAAACCCGGCCCATGCCGGAAGATCCCCGGGCAATCGTCTCTCCGGCGGACGCCCGGGTGATCGTGGGCTCCCTGGAGGAGCACTCCCACCTGTACCTTAAAGAGTCCCTGTTCGGGTTTGAAGACTTGCTGGGATTGGACAAGCCGGAATGGCTCAAGGCCTTTCAGGGCGGGGATTTCGCCGTATTTCGCCTGACCCCGGACAAATACCATTACAACCATTCCCCTGCGGCGGGCGAGGTGGTGGACATATACGAAATTCACGGCGCCTATCATTCCTGCAATCCCGGCGCGGTGATCATGGAAGCCACGCCGTATTCCAAGAACAAACGGGCGGTGACGATCATCGACACGGACGTCCCCGGCGGAACTCAGGTCGGCCTGGTCGCCATGATCGAGGTGGCCGCCATGATGATAGGCGACATTGTTCAGTGCTACAGCAGCGGGGAGTACGATTCTCCCCAGGAGGTTGAGCAAGGCTTGTTCCTGGAAAGGGGACAACCCAAAAGCCTGTACCGGCCGGGAAGCTCCACGGACGTGATTCTGTTTCAAAAGGGCCGCATGCAGTTTTGTGGGGATTTGCTGCAAAACACCTTGAGGACGGATGTGCAAAGCCGGTTTTCCCAGGGCTTTGGAAGAGCCATGGTGGAGACCGAGGTTTTGGTCCGCGAGCAGATTGGCTGCGCAGCCTCCTGATAGAAAAAATGTCACACTGAATCGGAAAGGATAAATATAATGGCGCAATACGCCGATTACATTTTCGTGGCCTGTCTGGCGGCCGTGCTTGGCGCGGTCCTGGCCTGGGGATTCAAAACCCTGCCTGACGCTTCCTGGCAGTTCGTGGCCTCGGCGCCCAAAAAACGCAGCGCCGACGGCAAAAGCTGGGAGGCTGTGAACTTCACCTATTACGGCTTGATCATCGCATGCTCCAGCGCATTCAGCGTGACCCTGGCCGTATTCCTGCTTGGGGCGGCTTCCGTGCCCGTCTGGTCCTCTTTGGCCGTCACCCTGGCTTTGATGATTATCTGCATCCCTTCGTCCAAAATTCTGGCCCGCATCGTGGAAAAGAAAAAGCATACCTTCACCGTGGGCGGGGCCCTGTTCATCGGTGTGCTGACCATGCCCTGGATCGTCTGGGGATTAAAGCTGGCCGCCGGAGAAGGCTCCGGCATTCAGGTCCTGCCCGTTTGCGCGGCCATGGCAATAGCCTACGGATTCGGCGAGGGCTTGGGCAGGCTGGCCTGCATCAGCTTCGGCTGCTGCTACGGCAAGCCGTTTTCCCAGGTGCATCCCGTGCTGCAAAAGCTCCTGAACGGCAAGGGCTTTGTGTTCACGGGCGAAACCAAGAAAATCTCCTACGCCTCGGGCCTGGACGGCCAAAAGGTCTTTCCGATTCAAGCCCTGACCGCCGTCATATATTGCGCCAGCGCCCTGCTGAGCACCCTGCTTTTCCTGAGCGGGCATTTCGGGCTGGCCTTGCTGCAGGTTTTGATGGTCACCCAGGTATGGCGGTTTTTTTCAGAAATGCTTCGGGACGATTACCGGGGGGAGGGAAAAATATCCGCCTACCAGATTATGATGATCGTCGCCATATTGTATACGGCGCTGCTGCCCATGGTATTCCCCATGGGAGAGGCCTTGAAGCCCGCCCTGGCCCTGGGCTGGAAGGCTGTCTGGTCTCCCGTCGTAATATTATCCGTCCAGGCCTTATGGGCGGCCCTGTTTGTTTACTACGGCAAAAGCACCGTGACCGGCGGCGCCATATCCTTTCATGTAGTGAAGGGTCGCATATAACGCTGGGTCCCGGCTTGGCGACGATCCTGAAACGCGGATCGCCCTTGCCGGGATGACGGCCTTTTGCGCCTGCCGAAAGTCCCGAGGACGCTTGCCGCCCTTCCGTCAGGGCAAGTGAGCATCCAAGACCTTTTGGCGGTTAAAGCCTCCGCTTTCCGTCATCCCCATGGAGGGAGGCGGCGGGATGATTGCTTTTTTCATTCATCCGGACGCACTCCCGGAAACGGGGACCCAGTCCTTGTGGAAAGGAGGCTGGGTATGGATATAAAGTCATGAAAGTGAATGAGCAAATTACTCGAATGACCGCAACTTGGTATTACTCCTCCAGGATAAAGCCATTTTTCCCGGCTTTTTGGATCTTCCACCGGCGGGCGGCCAGAGCGTCCAAAAAGCGCTTGTCGTGGCTGACTGGCATCAGAGCGCAGGGCAGCCGGCCAGGGCCTGGTCCGGCGCGTTGACACACTGTTGTAAATGGGCTGGACTTTTTCGCGGAACGGGTGATAATAATGCCATTGTTTATCCACCCCCTTTTTTAAGCCCTTTTGTTCCATTATAGATTCCTTGGAGAAGAAAATGACCATGAAATCCCCCGCTGAATTATTTGACCTGACTGGAAAAACCGCCGTAATCACCGGCGCCTCCTCCGGGCTTGGCGTGGCCTTCGCCCAGGGCCTAGCCGCCGCCGGCGCCAACGTGGTTTTGGCAGCTCGCAGAACCGACCGCTTAAAGGATCTGGCCGCTAACCTGGAGAAAACCGGTGTGGGCGCCGAACCCGTCACCTGCGACGTCACCTTGGAAAATGACGTGGACAACATGGTAAAGGCGACCACGGACCGCTTCGGCCGTCTGGACATCCTGGTGAACAACGCGGGCGTAGCAATTCCGCACCCTGCGGAAACCGAGCCTTACGAGAGCTTTAAGATGGTCATGGACATCAACGTGAACGCCCAGTTTCTTTGCTCCCAGAGGTGCGGCAGAATCATGCTCGAAGCCCGCAGCGGAAGCATTATCAATATAGCCTCCATGCTGGGCCTGGTAGGGCTTGGGTCCATCCCCCAGGCGTCCTACAACGCATCCAAGGCCGCTATGATCAACATGACCCGGGAACTGGCCGCCCAGTGGTCCAAACGGGGCGTGCGCGTAAACGCCATTGCTCCGGGTTGGTTCCCCAGCGAAATGACCACCGACATGTTCGGCGACGAAAGATCCGAGGCCTTCATGGAAAAACGCTCCCTGCTCAGGCGCGGAGGCCGCACCGAGGAATTGATCGGCGCCTTGCTGCTGCTGGCCTCCGAGGCGGGCAGCTACATCACCGGCCAGACCATTGTGGTGGACGGCGGGTGGACAGCTATTTAGGAATTTCCTAAAAAACACAGAGAGCCGTATCGCTTGTGCGATACGGCTCTCATATTTGGCATGCGGAAAGGCCTATGACGGCCCGTTGTTATTACTGCAACTGCTGAAGAACGAACAGGGCGTCGCGCATGTCGGCGGCGCCGTCGTTGTTGGCGTCGCCGGACAGGTTGATGCCCGAGGCCGGATCATAGCCGGAGACGACCTGCACGGCCAGGATGGCGTCTTCCAGGGTCACCAGGGAGTCTCCGTTCAGGTCTCCCGGGATTTCCTCCACGGTTACGTCGGCAGTATCCGGCTCTCTTTCCGTTTCCAGGTCGTCAGTCACCGTCACGGTGAACGTTCCCTGGTCCCCCAGGGACGTCGCCCGGCACTGGCTTCCCGATTCGGATAGGCTGGCCAGGGTTTCGTTGGAAAGGGTCCAGGAATAAAAACCGCTGCCGCCTTCCACCTTCAGGTCCAGATGTCCGTTTTTCTGCATTACGTACGGCCCTGGCGGATAAATGCCGAAAAGGTTGGAAACCACATTGACTCCCACGGAGTTGGACTCCAGGCCGATAAACACCGCATCCACAGCCTTGAGATTCACCGTCCCGGCGGTGAGGCCGGAAACGGTTCCCTGGGCGTTTACTGAGGCCGCGGCGCCGTTATCCGACGAGAAAGTATAGGAGCCGGAGCCGCCCGAGACCGTCAGATCCATGGCCTGGCCCACCGCCAGGTCCGCCGATGGGGCTGAAAGCGCGATGGGGGCGACGTCCTTGACCAGGGGATTCATGCCTCTGGCGATTTCCTCGCCGTCCGGGGCCAGGTCGCCGTCCGTATCGTTCAGCGTGGGGTTGGTCCCCAGCACGGCTTCTTCGGCGTTGGTGAGGCCGTCGTTATCCGGATCGTCGGCCCCGGCCTGAGCCAGGGAGTTGAAATACAAGCGTTCCCAGGCGTCGTTCAATCCGTCCTGATCGTCCAGGATGACCGGGCCGAAAGGCGCCACCAGCTTGCGTTCCAGACCGCCGGCCGTAACCGGGGCGACGGCGTAATAAATGGGCTCGCCGAACTTGGCTTGTGAGTCTGTGTAGGTCTTTGCCTGCTGGCTGGCCAGGGGAGTCATGCCGTCCACCGTGAAAAAGGGCTGAGCCGCGGAATAGACCTTATAGCTGGCTGCAAGGCCGTCGCTGTAGGAGGACCAATCCAGGGCCGCCGAGGGCGCGCCGCCCGTGGATGTATTGGAAACCTGGATTTCTACGGGCGCGGGAGCGCTTTGGCCTCCGATCTCCCGAAAATCCATGGGCATGGCCGGCATGCCGCCGTTTACCGAGGTGATGACCGAAACGGACCGGGCGCCCGGATTCAACACATAAGCGCCCACATGGTTTGAACTTTCCACACCCCAGGCGGGCATGACAATGCGCGACTCGTCCGCGGTCCAGAACAAGCGCATGGTCCCCATGCTGGGCTGGGAGCATGCCATGACAAGCTCCTGGTTTCCGGTGGTCAGGCTGGCCAGGGCCAGGCCGTTGTCCGAAAAATAGGCTAAAAAGTTCCCGGAAGGAGACAGGGCCGGGGACGCATAGGAATCCACGTCGCAAATTTTTTCCACAAAGGCCATGTCCGGCGTCAGGCTGACGATGGACCATTGGTTGTTTGTATCCGAGGATTTGGCGAAGGCGTATATCACGCTTCCGTCCGGCGACCAGCCGGGCGCGGCTCCGCCCACATAAACCTCTTCCTGCTGGGTTGCCAAGGTGAACACCCGCACTTGCGTGGGATCGGAAAAGCTGATGTTAAGCGCGTAGGCGATTTTGGCGCCGTCCGGCGAAAGCTCCAGGGAGGTCACGTCGCCGTCAAGCACGGTCGCCAATACCTGGGGATCGTCGCCCGCCAGGGAGTTGCTGATGATTTCCTGGCCGACGAGGCCGTCGCGGTCCCGGGCGTAGATAATCCGGGCGCCGTCCGAAGTGAAATCCGGCGTAAAACGGGATGGAAATGAATTTTCCACCGTGGTCAGCGCCTGGGTCTGGCGGTCCCACGCCTGCAGATTTCCGGACATGAAATACAAGTAGGCGCCGTCCGGGCTGCTCACCACGTCCTGGGCGAATGATGCGTCCAGTTGAGCGCTCGCGCCGCCGGGCAAGGATATCTCGTAAACCCCGCCCATCATTGTATTCGCATAATCCAGGGTTCCGCTCACGTCCAAAGGCGTCACAGCCATGGTGGTGAAGGTGATGACGCTGTTTGCGGACAAGCCGTTTCCCGCCTTATCGGTCAGATCGCCGTCCATCTCCACGGTGTAGGTCGTGGAGGCGGTTAAGGCGCTGCTGGGGGTGATTGTCAGCATGCCTGCATTATCAGCATAGGAGGAAAAGGGAACGGAAGTGGAGCCTTGCAACAGGGCCACGCCAGCCTGGGCCGAATTTTCGTCAATCGCCTCGTTAAACAGGAGTTTGATTGCGCCGCCCGGGGGAAGCGCCTTGGAGCCCGAAGCCGGGATGGAGCCCGTAAAATCCGGGCCGTCCACGTCTTCCGTGGAGAATCCCCAATACACGGGAACGCCCAAGGCCGCACCGGTTGCGTCCAAAACCTGGCCTGCAATGTGAACCCGGTAATTGGCGGCGGAAACAAGCTCGCCCGGGTCCAGGGTCAGGACGTCCGTGTCCGCGTCGTAGGATATGGTCACGGGATCTCGGGCGATGAAATTGCCGTCAGCGTCCACGCGGGTCAGGGCGATCCATTCGCTGGTCAGGCTGGTCGGGTCCATGGGGCCGGAAAAGCTGACCGTAATCGCCGTATCCGTCGAGGCGTTGACGGCATCCTCTGCGGGCGTTTTGTCCGTGACGGTCACGGAGCTGGTTCCGGCGCCCAGGGCAACGATCCGGGGGGTATCGCCATAGCTTATGAGATAATCGCCGAAAAGTTGAAAATGGCCCGACGTCGAACCAAGATCCACGGGATAGGTCCGGTGGGTCAGGAGGTCGTAAGCCGTGGGAATCATGTCCGCCGACTGTTGCGCCGCCGACAGGGAATACGGAGGCGGGTTAATTCTTTCCTGGAAGTAAACCAGGCTTTCGGAAATCTGGAAAGGCCAGACCTGGGGCTGCATGCTGACCGTAAAGGTCGCTCCGGCGTCCAGATGGTACACGAAGAGCTTGCTGTCGTCGCATGTGTCATACCACAAGCCGCCGGTAAAATCCCCGTGCATGGTGTACACCAGGGCCACGGCCCTTCCGTATACCACGGCCGCCTTGTCCACGCGCACCGGGTTGTCCGGATCCCAGGACACCAGGTCCGTCATGGCAAGGGTGCGCACGTCCAGGGAATGGAGGCTGTCGCCCTTGGGAACCCTGTAATCCACGCCGTCTTGCCCGTCCGTATCCGAGGCGACGTAGTCTTTGCCGTCGCTTATTTGAAAAACAAGATGATCCCCGTCAAATCCGCTGAGAATGGGATCCTGCCAGGTTTCCAGGCCGGTAATGGTGCGCAGGTCCACGGGCTGGGGCGATCCGATTTCCCAAAGGCGAATCACCGGGTCGGCGCCGGAAAAATCAATCCAAACGACCGTATTGCCGTGCACAAAGCCGTTGGTCACGCTGGCGGCGCCGGTGGGGACGGGCGTGGTGGTTCCATCTTCCGTATTGTACAGGAACAGGGAGAAGGTCTTGTCCGCCGGGTCTATGCCCGATCCTTCGTCGCCCTTGTTTTTAGGGTAAAGCACCCAGGGTTCGGAGATGTCGAGGAACGAGCAGTAGGTGGTGGGATCGCCGTTTATGCCGCCTTCCGTGATGTAGTAATAGCTGGCGTCGAAAAGCAGGGTATCCTCGCCCGTAAGCAGATCGAAAAGCCATATCTTGCTGTTGCTGATGTAATAGTAGTGCATGCCCACGACCTTATACCGCATGCCTACGGCTATGTATTCGCTGCTGCTCATGGTGCGGGGCAGGGCGGGGGCGGCGTATTCCTGGCCAATATCCATGGCCGCGTCCTCCACGGGAGCGCCAATGGTAAACCAAAGGCTGCGGGATCCGCCCTGGTCCGCCTTCACCAAAAGGTCGTAACGGCCGCGGGCCGAAACCTCGGCGCCGTCAATGATCGACTGGGGAGCTTCTCCATTACGCCATAAGGCCGCAGAATATCCACCCGCAGAAACCTGAATGCCGATGGTCACGGGATTTGCATAGGCTGCGCCGTCTTCCACGCCGGTGATTTCTATGGTCGGAGGCAGGGTTCCGGCTTCAAAGGATTCGGTGGTGAAAGACCAGGATTTTTCCACCAGGGGATTGCCTGCCTGATCCGTGCATCCTTCGCTGAAGGTTACGGTATAGACCGTTCCCGGCAGCAGAGAACCGGGATACATGTAAAAGGTTTTCGTCGCCTCGTCATACCGGCCCGTAAAAGGCTTGGAAACGCCGTTGGCCTGGATAACCGCGTTGGGGGAAACCAGGGTCGAGGCGTCCATGGCTTCGTTGAACACGGCGCGAATGGTCTGGTATACGGACACGCCCTCGCTGTTCAGGCCCGGCGTGTGATGCACCAGGTTGGGACGGATATCGTCGCCCGAGGTTTCGGGCCAATACAACTGAAGCTGCTGTCTTGCCCAGGCCGCCCAGCCTGCAAAGCCTTCCCGGACGTTGGCCATGTACAGGTCATTATAGAGGCCCGCCTGGTCTATGAGATCCTGCAGCACTTCTTCGTTTTCAGGCATGACGCAATAGGGGTTTCGTTGCTGCATCCACCCGTTCAGCGAGGATGGGTTGGCGAATATCTGCTGAAACAATTCCTTGGCGTCCGAGCGAATGTCCATGACCCGCTCCATGTCGCTCAGGTTGTAAAAAGCGGCGACGTATTCCAGTTCCTTGAGGAAATCCAGGTATCCCTGCTCCGAGGGCAAAGCCGGCAATGAGGTATAGTCGCTGACTATAAACTGAACCATAATCCGCAGGGTCGCATCGTTTTTCATGCGGTTCAAAAGTTCGTCGGCTGCAGCCAGGTCCTGGTTGAAATCGCTCTGGCCCTGGAGGTAGTCGTCGGCCGATTCAATGGCCCGTTGGGCCATGGTTGCGCCGAAGTCGTAATCCAGGTCCGCCATGTACACGTCAAAATGAGTCGCATCCCAGGTTTGCTGGGCGCCGCCCCATTCGTCATCGCCCGAGGTGCAGAGGTACATCCAGTTGGCGTCCGCATGATCGGCCAGGGCTTGCACGGCGGCGTCCCAGGCGGTCTTTTTATCTTCTATATCGGTCAGGAGTGCGTGCTTGCCTTCCATGAAGGTTGTGTAGTTCGCCGCCTGGGTTTCCAGGGTTTCCACGTTGTCCCAGACCATGTCCATGAGATCCTGGGTCAGGGGGCTCAGGGCGAAATGGGCCACGGGGCTGCCGGAGCCGGAATAGATGCGTTCGGAATTGGTTTCCAGGCCCGCCTCCGCCATAACCAGATAAGCCTTGGCCAGCTTTTCCAGGCTTTCCGGATAGGTTCTGAACGTAAAGTCGTTGATGTCCGGCGTTTGAGACGGCATTTCATAGGAATAGACGGCTTCGGAAAGCGGAAAAGAGGGATCATATTCCCTGGTCAGATAATAGGGGCTTAGGCCCGAAAAATCGGGCAGGTTGGTCTGCACGATCCCCAGGGCCTGCTCGTCAAAAACGTCCAGATCCTCGCGGGTGAACCCGGATTTATCCCAATAGGACTCCGCCGAGGCGTTGATCTGCGCTTCCAGACCGTCCAATACGGCCTGCAGGGCGTCGTGGTCGGCGACCGCCTGGGCCCGGGCTGCATCGTAGCCGTCCCACATGGTCTGGGCGTAATTGCTCAACCACGTCCAGTTGGTCGAGACGTCGTTAAGATATACGTTCTTGTTTTCCTGGGGCTCGCCGGAATTGTTGATGTTTTCCAACACCTGATTTTTTTCCGCCAAAGCCTCGGCCATAATTCCGTTGTAGATCTTGTTGAACTCGCTCCAGCATAACTCCTCGTCGGCGAAATCGGAGGAAAGAGCGTCCAGTGCGTTTTGATATGGCGTCGCGTCGAAAATGTAATCTGTGTTGCTGAAATCCAGGGGCCAGACCGGGTCGGAGGTCGCCCTGTGGGAGTAGTGGGCGATATTTTTCATATGCAGATTGAATTGCTCTATCTCGGACCTGAATACGATGAATCTGCTTTTGGCGTCCTTCATCAGCTCGACGTTCTTTTTCGCCTTTTTAATAAGCAGTTCCACCTCGGATTTGAACAAATCCGTGTTCATGGATTGCAGGTTGGCGTTTTCCACCGCCGTGTAATCCTCAATGAACTGGTTCATGCCGTCCCAGGTATCCTTGATAAGTCCCGGCACATCCACTGCCAGCGCGTCTTTGATAACCGAACCCACGTTCTGAAAGGTGTTTTTTACCCCTTTTAAAACCGCAAAGGACTTGTCTTGAAAGTCCAATGTACGCATGGCGGGGATTCCCTTGAGGCCGTCCTCGGCGTTTTGGAGCGAGTTCGCGGCCGTTTGGATCAAGTCGTCCCAATACTCCGAGGTGAACTTGACGCCTAAATCAATGTTGATTTGAGGAGGCGTGTACGAAGGATCCTCCCGCCGCACTTCCTGCACTTTATCGTAGAAAGTCGTTTGGAGGTTATTTTCAATGTAGTCATTTAATTCTTCGAGTTTGTCAAAGGCCTGCTCCAGGTTTTTGGCATGGGTAAGGCTTTTGATTTCTTCGGCGCGGGCGTCTATCTCCGCGCAAACCGCATTGATTTGGGTGCGCGCTGAAGCAGCATCGGCCAGGGAATTTTGAGGGGAAACTAAAAGAAATGACGAGACAATCGCCGTGACAGCCAGAAACAAACGGATCTGCATGGTTCAGTCGCCTTAACACAAATAAAATTTTAGAAAAGTATCGAAAGCATAGATGAGTGCGAGGACAGTATGTACCTCAAAATGCCAATAAATACAACTCTCTCCGGGTCTGGGTTGATATGTCAGCGGCTAAAACGGAGGGAAGAAAAAATAGTGATTCTATGGCGGCAGACTACAACGGGAAGGCAGGGGATTATTGAAAAAAATATGAACTTTTCAGGCTATGAACAAATATTTTCAATGAAAAAATTTTGCCTTCGGACTCGTTATTCTTTCGAGTCCAAAACGCTGCGGAGCATCTCGGCCAAGTCCTTTCTTAAAACTGGTTTTAGCAGATATCCTTTGATTCCAATCTGTTTAGCTATTTTTTCGTCGATTTTTTCGTTGAAGCCGGTGCAGATGACAGTAGGCGTGTCCGGGGAGATGGCCGAGACTTCTTTTATGAGGGCGTCTCCGGTCATATGCGGCATGGTCATATCCGTCATGAGCAAATCGATTCCTGAGGAATTACTGCGAAAATATTCCAAAGCCTCCAGGCTGTTGGTAAAGGAGCATACTTCATAGCCCAGGCGACTCAGCATTTTTCCCACGGTATTGACCACAGGCTCTTCGTCATCGACCAGCATAATTCTTTCATGGCCGGAAGGTATGTGCACGCCGGGAGCGGCCTGGGCCTGTTCCTTTGATTTTTTCATCAAGGGAAGAAAAACATCGACCACGGTTCCTCTGCCGGGGTTGCTTCTGATTTTTATCTCTCCCCGATGATCCTTAATAATGCCATGAACCACAGCAAGCCCCAGGCCGGTGCCTTTTCCCGTACTTTTTGTAGTGAAATAGGGCTCAAATATTCTATCCATGATTTCCGGGTCCACGCCGACGCCGTTATCTGCAATGCTCATTAGGGCAAAGCGGCCGGGGGGCAGGTTTTTATCGGTCAGATCTTCTTTTTCCAACTGGCATTCCCTGAGGCTGACAAAAATGGCGCCGCCCTGGTCCTGCACTGCATGGTAAGCATTGGTGATGAGGTTCATGACCACCTGATGCATCTGGGTGGGATCGGCCATGACCACGCCGCAGTCGGGCATTATATCGCTTGTGATTGCAATATCGGCGGGAATAGTTGACCGGCTCAGTTTCACGGCTTCCTTCAAAACCTGCTGCAGCACCGAAGGCTGTTTTTTCGGCTCCGCTTTTCTGCTGAAAGCCAGGATTTGCTTGACCAGTTCGCTGCCCCGTTTGGAGGCTTTGAAGATTTCGCGCACGCACTGCCATTCCGAACTGTCTTTGGGCAAATCCTCCAATAACAGTTCAGACATGCCTAAAATGGGAAACAGAAGATTGTTGAAATCGTGGGCTATGCCGCCGGCCAAAGTTCCGATGGATTCGATCTTCTGGGTTTTCTGCAGCCGCCTTTCAATCCGCCTTCTTTCGGTCATATCCACGATGACGCCCCGAAGGCCGGCGGGCTGGCCGTTGGCGAAAATGGGGCTGATGTGGTATAAAACGGGAAAGGTGGAGCCGTCCTTGTGGATAGCTGTGTATTCGTTGACGCCAATGCTTTTTCCGGCGAATTTCGCCGAGATGTTTTCAATGGCCTTGGGCCTGTCTTCCGGGCTGATCATATCCAGGCCGTTCAATCCATTATTAAAATCCTCTTCGGTGTAGCCGAACATTTTGTAGGCTTGGCGGTTGACAAAGGTCAGATTGATGTCCGCGTCGGTTTCAAAAACGGTTTCCGGAAGCATTTCCGAAAGCTCCCTGAACCGGGCTTCGCTTTTTTGGAGGGCCTGATCAGCCTGTTTGCGTTCGGTGATGTCCGTTGCAAACCCTTCAATAAGGAACGCGCCGTCCTTTTTGGAAGCCATAATTCTGGCGTCCATATTCAGCCATTTGTTATCGCCGCCGGGCAGTTTGGCTTCGTACTCAAAGTTTTTTACGAAACCGTTTTCCTTCAACTGCCGGATAAATTCCCGGCGCCTTTCGGGATTGGCGTAAAGCTGTTCGCCCAGGTTGGAGTAATAGGCCAGGGCGTCTTCCACGGCTTCAAATCCCAGGATGCGGGCCATGGCGGTATTGCACAATGCCACCCCTCCCTTGGAATCCGTGCGGAAAATGCCCACAGGAGCGTTTTCAAACAAGCTCCTGTACTTTTCCTCGCTTTCCAAGAGGACTTGCTCCGTTTTTTTCCTTTCCGTGAAATCCTCCACAATTCCCACGCCGCCGCACACACCATTATCCCGAAATCGATACGGCGAAAAGTGAACCCGAATGGGAGTCACTTTTTCGGCGGTCACGGACCGGTAATCCCCTTCATAATACCCCTGCCGGTTGTTTAACGCCTCTCTGACGGCGTGGACGAATTTTTCGTCCCGCAAGTGCAGCATATTGAGGCCGATTAAAGCCTTTTTACTGGAGCCGATAATTTTAACGAACATGTCGTTACAGGCAGTGATCACGCCGTCCTGGTTAAAGTGCAGAAAGCCAAGGGGCGCATTTTGAAAAATCAGGCGGTATTTCTCCTCGTTTTCCTTGCAGGAATCATCGGAAAACCGTTCCAATTCCTTGATGCGCGCCTCCAGCTCTTCATATGTGGGCTTGCAGGACATGCTGTTTGCAGACTCCTGTCAAAACGCCGCATTTCGGCGCAATCTGTAATGGGAAAGATGAAGCAGGGTCGTCTTTCCGCAAAAAGCAGGATCGTCTTTCGGCCAAAAGACATCCCCATTTTTTTGAAAATTGACCCAAATATTAAATAATAGCGGATTCAAAACTGGGGGTCAAAGGAATTTGTTGTGATTTCAGGGGCTGTGATACCTATTTGCTGCATCTAAATTAGAAGCCTTTGCAATGCTTATAGGGAAGTAAAGCCGCTTTTCCCAAAATTATAAGCGTTTTGGACTTGCCTACGGCGCTTGCGTCAACCAGCTTCCTTTTTCACGCAGTTGCCAATATAGGGATTCCGCTTTGCCAAGCAGGGCCGGGTCGTATGGGTCGATAACCTCCCTGCCTCCGCTGCGGATGGGGTTTTGCCTTCCCATTGGTCGCTTAATTTCGGCCAGTTTCCCCAAATTATCCAAGGCCGTCGCGGGGTTTTCGCACAGGTCTTCGTAACAGACCAGGCGCCCATTCACATCGTTGGTTTTAGGATAAAGAAATCCATAGGCGTCGATCCACAACCGCAGCCAATAGTCCAGGGTAAGGGGGGCGCCTTTGGCTTGAGCCTCATCAGAAAACCGGAACGGGCGATGACCGCCGCCGAACTCATGGTGGGCCAGCCAGGTCATGTACTTTAGGGCGAAAGCGTCCTGTTCCTGGCTTTTGAGGAACAGGCGATGCTGGTTCATCAAAGAGGCTGCATGAGTTAAAGGATGGCGAAATGGAATCAGGATGACCGCGTTGGGAAAGGACTCCCGAACAGCGTCCAGTCGCAAGATATTATTATTATTTTTGGATAGGTATCTGCCTTCGGCGTTTTCGTGGGCGCAGAGAATGGAGGCGACGTAAGCCCGGAATTTCTCCACGGTTTCCTTATCCGCCTGCATGGGGGAAAGGTGGTCGGAATGGAGGTATTTTTCAGCGCAAAAGGTTTTCCAAAAGACTTCCTCCAGGGCTTCCGGGCTGTCAAAATCCACCAGAACCCCGTCCTGGTGGGCGCGCTCTTTTTTCTCCATGTCTTTTCTGGAGCCGGCGCTCAGTTTTTTCCATAAATTAGGCGCAAGAACAAAGGGCATGTCCCGATAGGTGAGGGAGCAAAAATCTCCGCTTTCGTACAAAAGCCGCATGAGCAGAGTGGTGCCGGCCCTGGCCAGGCCTGAGACGAATACGTGCTCTCCCTGGCCGCCCGGCTTGGCTTTTAATGACGCCTGCTCCACGTCGAACGAAGCCTCGCGTATGATCCGGGGCCCTAAAGCAAGGTGGTGCAGCAGCCTGGACGAGGCGGAATAGTCCTGATTTTCCTTGCCCGAGGACCGGAATGACAGGCGCACGGGCAGATATACGATGGAAAGGCCCGTGGAGAATATCAGACCCTTGGGGCTGATGAAAAAGGGAGGGATCGCCGGATCAAGGCGGCCGCCCAGATAGTACAATAAAAGAGCGGGGGTGAAGATCAGAAAAATCAATCCTCCCAGCTTGAGGGAGGCGGCGAACATTCTGCCGGAGTAGTACAGCAGGAGTTTTTCCTTCCAATGGTCCGAAACCCCTTTTCGGGTTACGGTCCCCAACGAAGCCGTCA
Organism: Desulfatibacillum aliphaticivorans DSM 15576; assembly: GCF_000429905.1. NCBI lineage: Bacteria > Pseudomonadati > Thermodesulfobacteriota > Desulfobacteria > Desulfobacterales > Desulfatibacillaceae > Desulfatibacillum > Desulfatibacillum aliphaticivorans. The sequence continues at coordinate 150,033 of NZ_AUCT01000006.1, forward strand.
TGCATTCCTGCACTCGCCCCGCCGTTTTTTCTATGTGCACAATCAGGGCGATTTCTATGCAAATTGCAATACACAGGCTTACGGCGAGGTAGGGAATCACTGTTCTTCCTTTTTCCTTTTGATTTTTCTAACAAGTCTTTTGATGGGATACCAAAGCACAGCAAACAAAGCCAGCAAAATAGAGGCTAAAACGCCCAAAATGGTGCCAATGGCCCCAAGCCCCAGGCCGGGCCCTACGTAGGCGTAGGCGTTGGTAGCCGCCAGCAGAAAGAACAGAAACAAAAAAAAGAGTGGAAGTTTCTTCATAATAGCTCCTTGCCTGATTACCGGCTTTTCGTACATGCGGATTCAAAGCGCTTGAAACTCTCTTCATCCACAAAATAGGCGTTTACTATCGTCAAATCAAGGGCGTTGAAACGATTCACAAACCGCGACATAACATGTCCGCTTTCGTCCAGGTGATAGAACTCCGAGTGGTTGGCTAAAAACAGCAAGGATCCGTCATCCAAAAAGCTGTAATTGCCGGTCCAGGTTCTGTGCCAGCGGAAGTCTTTTCCATCCGCCAGGATCGTGCGTTTCTTGTCGAAAGTGACATATTCGATGGTGCTGTGCCGGAAGTTGGTCCGGTTGTTGTAAACGGTTATGCCGTCCGGCCTCCAAAGGGGATAATGCTGGCGATTGAAATGGTCGATCCACAGGACCTTGGCTGTTTTGGGGTCCACAACCATAACCGTATCAATATGCCTGAAGCTCAGCAGCAGAGCATCCGGCGGAAACAACGGGCACACCCCTTTGTTTACGGAAACCGTGTTGGGATGGTACGGGTCCCTTCCCCGGAAATATCCCGTCTTCTGGGCGAGATTCGGGTCTTTGTCGTCAACGGCCGACGTCTCCCGGGCTTCCTCAAAGTACCGGAACTCGTCCGTAAGGGGCATACGCAATTCCACCACGTCAGGATTGTTCATGACCAGATCGATCAGCCTGAGGATCGTGGTCACGGATTGATCCTTTTTATCCACAGACACCACGGTGTCCCATCTCCAAAGATAGAGCTTGTCGCCCCATTCGTCCATCTCATGGTGGAAGCCGCTGGGCGGAATCTCCCATTTAAGATCCCCGCACCATGAATAGCATCTGAGCGCGTCCGAGTTATTGGTGATCAGGTCCCCTTCCCGGGATATGAAAATGCGCCTGGACTCCTTGCTCTGGCCTAAAAAGGGCAAATGCCAGGACCGGACCACATTACCCTTGTGGTCTATAAGAATGGCGTAAGGCGCCAGGCCGTTCGAGGCTGCTTTAAAAATCCCGTACACCATATAGTATCCGCTTGTTTTTTCTGTAAAAAACAGCGGCAATCCTTTTTGCCCCGGATCGAAAAAATCCGGAGACAAGGGCTTTCCGTTTGCAAAGCCCGGGTGGTTGTCTGCTTCGAACTGGGCGGTGTCATCCTTGAATTCAGCCACAACCCTGCGTGCCAGCGGCGTGTCGTCAAAAGGGTCGCCTTTTACGAAGTTTTCCACAGTAATAATGAAGCCGTCTATCAGGCTCCAGGGAAAAATGTGGTATCTGGCGGACAGGAAGCCCCAGGAAAACAGAAAGACGACAATTAAATACCATAATGCGATTTTTGATTTCATACTTGGAAAACCATCTGAAAACAGCGGATTGGTCCTTTCACATCATTGAGGGTATAATGCCGCCGGTCCAGGCGTTTATGTTCAAACCAATCGCCTTTGCCGCCTATTTGGGTCCCGGAAGGCGTGGGGAAGCCTGTTTAGGAGCGATTCAAACACTGAACGGGTTACCACAGGGCGCCTGAAAAAGCAAACGCCCGGCCTGGTTTTTCGGGCTTGTGAACCGGCCTTGCTCACTCATTCCAACGGCCGTCGTCCCCCCAAGACGCTTGCCATGCCAACTGGCTGTGAATCCAGGCCGGCAGGGGGGTTATTCCACCAGGGGGCCCCCGGATTCCAAGCGTTGGTAAGTCGCTTCGTCAATATAAAAAACATTGGCCACATGCAGCAATTTCGAGTTATGCCGGTTGACGAACCGGGAAATGACCTCTCCGTCCTTGCTAAGGTGATAGAATTCCGGTTCGTTGCATACAAAGAGGATCGATCCATCATCAAGAATCGCGTGGTTTCCCGTGGCGTAGCGGTCGAAGGCGTAATCCTTGCCGTCCACCAAAATTTTTTTCCGCTTCTTGTCAAAACTTAAATACTCGATGGTGGAGTATTGAAAATGGGGGCGATTATTATAGACGGTAATCCCATCAGCCTCCCAACGGGGACAATGCTGACGATCAAAATGCGCCTCCCACAAGACTTTCGCCGTGTTCTGGTCCACCACAAAAACCGTGTCGATATGCCGCATGCTAATCAGCAGCGCATCCTTTGGAAAGAGAGAACAGGCGTCCCCGTTAACGGCTGCATGGTTTTGGTGGTATGGATCTTCATAGCGAAAAGCGACCTTTTTATTGGCCAGATCCGGGTCCTTTCCGTCAAAGGCAATGGTTCTTTTATGCTTTTCCATGTACTGGAATTTTTCGTTCAACGGGATCCGCAACGATACAACGTCCGGATTGCTCACAACCAACTCGCCCATGGTGAGGAGGGTGGTTATTGATTGATCCTCCAGGTCCACGGAGACCACGGCATCCCCCCTCCAGAGATAAATTTTGCCGTCATATTCCTCCATCTCATGGTGAAAATTATTTATGGGGAGCTCCCATTTTAAAACGCCTTGCCAGGAGTAGCACCTCAGAGCTTCCGAACAGTTTGTGAGCAGGTTCCCGTTTTTTGTAATCAGCAGCCTTCTGACCCCCTTGCTGTCGTCCAGGAAAGGAACGCTTAAAGAGCGTTTCACATTGCCGTTAACGTCAATGAGAATCGCGTATGGGCCGAGCTTGCCTTTAGCAGGGTCGAAAACTCCATAAATCAGATAATAGCCTTCTGTCTTTTTTGTATAAAATAACGGGAGGCCCGTTTGATCGGGATCGAAAAAATCCGGGCTCAGAGCAGCCCCCTCAGGAAATTCGGCGCAGAATTCCGCTTCGAACTGGGAGGTTCGCTCCACAAATTCTGAAATTATTCTTTCCGTCATAGGCGTGTCGTCGAAAGGATCGCTTTCAACGAATTTTTCTATTTTTATAATCTTCTTTCCTATTAATTCCCAAGGGAAAAACTGATACCGGGCTACTAAAAAGCCCCAGGAAAAAAAGAGGACGGCAATCAAATAAAACAGGGCGATTTTAAATTTCATATACCAGCTTTCAATTCAAACAATGTACGATCCCTCTGCATTGTTTTAGGAACCAAAGATTACTAAGCGGCGCAACAGAAGATAATGGGCAATATTATGAGGCCTGAAAGCAAAAGGCTTGGCGGCCTTCTTGCTTTTTCAGGCTGATAGCGGCAAGGGTCTATTTATGGATTGCATTAACACACCCTTGTTTAAATTGCAAACTTGCACCGATCGATCAAAATATTCCTTTTGAAAAACAATAGGTTCTATAAAATTTTGAGAAAAAGCCCATATTGCCGCTTGCATCCGGCCTCGATGAAAGGTATTCTGCGCCCATTGAAAAACAGGCCTCGTTGACACGGAGGGAGGGGCCGCACCGTTTTTCATTATCTTCAGAAACTCGTTCAAATTTTTATAATTCGCCTATTGCCGCGCTGTCACGGGAGTCTGGTTACGCCCGTAATAGCTTGGCATGGTTTTCAGGAGACCCTTTGCATGAGCAATACCGTTATTGTCAGGCGCTGCGAGGAATATGACCGTGAAGCTATCGGCGCGATCCTTAAGCAGGGCATGGAAATGCTGCAGTACAGGCCCAGCGGCAAGGTTTTCGTCAAGCCCAATGTGGTGTTCGCGTTTCGGTCTGAAATATTCGGAGGCAACGCGTTTACGGCGCCGCCCTTTGTGGGGGCCAGCCTTTCCACCCTGGCCGGCGCTCCGGGCGTTGACCGGGTGGACATGGGCGAAAACTGCGCCGTAGGCATGCCCACCCGACTGAATTATAAGCATGCGGGATACTATCAGGAAGTGAAAAACGTGCGGTCCCGGGCGTCTCGCCCCGTGGGAATCTTCTGCATGGACGAAGTGTTGCGGGACTCCGTTTTTGTGGGCGGAAACGTGCACGACAACTTACGCATTTCCCGAAAAATGGCCAGGGCGGACTCCAAGGTGTATTTGCCCAAGCTCAAAGGCCATTGCGTCAGCAATATGACCGGCGCGGTCAAGCTGAATATAGGAATCTGCTCGGACGACGAACGGGCCATCCGCCACGATTTTTTGTTGAACGAAAAGATTGTGGATTTGCTCACCCCCGGCTACCCGGACTTTATCGCCATGGACGCCATTGACGTGGGCGTGGGCAACGAAGCCTTTCCCTCCCCAAGAAAGCTGGGCCTCATCCTCATGGGCGACAATCCCGTGGCCGTGGACCTCATCGGCGCCCGCCTGCTGGGCTGCGGACCGCATAACGTGCCTTACCTCAAGCTGGCCATCGAAAGGGGCTACACGCCCGGCGCCATCGAGGACGTGGACCTTGTGGGGGACATCACCACCATTGAGGACTTGGACAAGCACGCGGAGCGGATTCATCCTTACGACGACGAATTCCACCGTTGGCAGGACGTGAACAAGGAACTGGACCGGCTGAAATCGCCCATGCGATTTTATTTCGGCCCCTATCGCCATCAGCCCCCCAAAAAATGCGACACGGGCTGCGTCATGGGCGTGAAGATGTTTTTGGGATCCATGGAGAAATTCGCGGGCGCCGAGGCTTTCGCCAAGGCAAACCCCGTGGTCATGGTGGTGGGCCGCATAGACGAAACCATCGACGCCAAAGGCGCGGACGTTTTTCTGATCGGCTCCTGCGCCAAAGCGAAAATCGTCAACGCCCGCAAGATAAAGCATTTTGACAAATGCTTCACCACGGCCAGCGACCTGAATTTGGGCATGGCCCGTAAACTGGGCATGCCCAACGTCACCACCAGCATGTCCACCATGCTGCCCATAGTGGGAGGCATGGCCGCCGCCTCGTTCATGAAGCTGATCCATGGGCGCTATTTTCAGGACATGGGGCACTTTTTGACCAAACACCTGGAGCGGAGAGTGTAAGTAACGCCGTGTCCTCCATTCAAACGGAAAAAATATTCGCCGAAACATGCCGGGCTTGTTATGATAGAGGGTAACGAAGCAAAGAAAACCTCTACCGGCAAGGCGGCGATATGAAAATCATAGCTTTACTCGGCACTCCCCACGGCTTGAAAGGCAGCACGGCCAGGCTCCTCAACCTGGTTCTGGTAGGCGCGGAAAAATGCGGCGCAGAGCACGAAACCATCGTCTTAAAGGGCGACAACGTCAAACCCTGCCTTGGTTGCGACGTCTGCCATAAAAAAGGCGCGTGCGCGCAAAAGGACGAATTCGAGGAAATCAAAGGCAAAATACTCACCGCCGACGGCCTGCTTCTGGCCAGCCCCAACTACATCTTTTCGGTCAGCGCCCAGTTTAAAGCCTTTATGGACCGGTGCTGCAGCGTGGTCCACAAGCTGGAGTTCGAGGGAAAATACGGCGCGTCCATCGTCACATCGGGCGGGGGCGATGAAGAGCCCATCGCCGAATACATGAACCACTTCCTGATCACCACCGGCGCAACGCCCATCGGCAGAGTGTGGGCCACTATGGGAACCCTGCCTGACGGCGAGTTTCCGCCTGATTTGAAGCAGCAGGCGCATGACCTGGGTAAGTCCCTGGTTGACGCTATTCAAACCAAGCCTGAGCCCGACCCCGCCATCCTCACACAAATGGAAGCCTTCAAGGATCGCATGAAAAACCTCATGCAATGGCGCAAGGCGGAATGGCCGCATGAGTACGAGTATTGGCGCCAAAACCGGGGCCTGGAGTAGCGCCTGCCATGACTGAAAAATCCAAGAATTCAGGCCCTGCGGGCGAAACAGCTTCGTTCGGCGGCTTTCAAAGGATCTACCAGGACCTCCTGGAGGAAATGAAGACCGTGAACGTCCGCGCCGCCGCCCAAAACCTCGGCCTTCCGTACACGGAGGAAGAAGGCGTGGAAGTCCCTTTTCTGGGGAGAACCTTCCTGATTTCCAACCGCGGCGCCGCTTCCAAGGACGGCGAGATGGTCCGTGAAATTATGGCCAGCGTTCTGTTCCACTACATCATGTGTGGAAGCGCAGCCCGGCCCGCCGGAAGGTTCGTCACGCTTTCCGAGTTGGCCGGCCCCTTGTTCAAGCAATCCTCCTATTCCGGCAGCGCCCTGGAGCGGCCCATTGCACGGAGATTCGCAGGAAAATCTGATGAACTGCTTTCCGTCGCGGAATCCCTGGGCGGCCGCAGGGAAGGGGAGGCTGGCCTGGGCGGAATCAGCCTGGTTTTTGAAACGCTCCCCCATATACTCATGCAAATTGTTTTTTACGACCAAGACAAGGAGTTTCCGGCCAAGGCGACCCTCCTGTTCGACGCAAACGCAACAAAGCTCATGGACTTTGAATCCCTGGCCGTTCTGGCCACTATTTTCATCCGGGATCTGGTCAACCGTTAGCAATAGTTCGCTACCAGACGTCGATGTTGGGCCGCTTTTTGCCCTGGCGCTTTTCCGGCTTGGGCATGGAATGAAAGCCCCGCATGATCCAGGCCCTGGTTTCCGCCGGATCGATCACCCCGTCGATTTCCAGAAATGAAGCCATGTTGGTGGCCTTGCCGTGCTCGTAGGCGGCGGCGACCATGGTTTCGAACAAGGCCTGCTTCTCCTTGGGATCGTCCACGGCGTCCAGTTCCTTTTTGAATCCCAGGCGCACGGCGCCCTCCAGGCCCATGCCGCCGAACTCGCCTGTGGGCCAGGCAATGTTGAACACCGGGCTGTGATACCCCCCGCCCACCATGGCCATGGCGCCCAGGCCGTAGCCTTTGCGCAGCACCACGGAAAACAGGGGGATGGTCACGCTGGCGCCCGTGTTGAACATCCGGCAGAAGTGGCGCACCTGGGCGGTCTTTTCCGCCTCCGGCCCCACCATAAAGCCGGGCGTGTCGGAAAGGGCGATCATGGGGATGTCAAAGGCGTCGCAAAGCTGCATGAACCTGGCAGCCTTGTCCGCGGCGTCCGCGTCGATGGCCCCGCCCAAATGCATGGAGTTGTTTGCGGTCAGGCCGAAGGGCTGGCCTTCCATGCGCACCAGAGCGGTGAGGATACCCACGCCGAAATCACGCCTGAGTTCCAGCACCGACCCTTCATCGGCCAGGGTGTGAACCACTTTGCGAATGTCGTAGGACCGAAGCCGGTTTTCCGGGATGCATCTGCGCAAAAGCCTTTGATCCGCACAATTCCATTCATCCACCGCGCCCTGGAAGTAGGAAAGATATTGCTTGGCCGCTTCCACCGCGTGAAATTCGTCCTCCGCCACGATGTCCACCACTCCGTTGGGGGATTGGATTTCGATGGGGCCGATTTCGTCGGGATGGCAAACGCCCAGGCCGCCGCCTTCGATCATGGCCGGGCCGCCCATGCCGATATTGGAGTATTTTGCGGCGATGATCACGTCGCAGCAGCCCAAAAGAGCCGCATTGCCGGCAAAGCAGCGGCCGGAAACCACGCCCACCACCGGCGCCAGGCCGCTCAGCCCGGCGAACTCGGTAAAGGTGTGCAAGTCCAGCCCCGCCACGGTCAGGGTCATGGCGTCCACGTCGCCGGGCCGGCCTCCGCCGCCTTCGGCAAAAAGCACCAGGGGCAGCTTCCAGTCTCTGGCCAGGCTCAGCATGCGGTCCGTCTTTTTATGGTTGAATAGTCCCTGGGTTCCGGCCAGGACCGTAAAGTCGTAGGCCAGCACCGCGCACCGGGCCTGATCCGGGCCGAACAAATCGCCGTTGATAGCGCCAATGCCTGTAATCATGCCGTCGGCCGGAGTGCGCTCCCTAAGTTGATCCGGCGTAAATCGCGTGCGCTGTGCCGCGAGGGCCAGCGCCCCGTATTCAATAAAGCTGCCAGGATCGGTCAGATGGTCGATGTTTTCCCGGGCGGTGCGCTGCCCGGTCTTTCTGCGGCGCTCCACCGCCAGGGGCCGGGCTTCGTCCATAAGCGCCTTGTGACGCTCCAGAACCTCGGCCAGATCCGGGCGGATGGCGTCCAGGTCCGCGTCCTGCTCGCTTTCCCGGCCGGCGGCGTCCACGTCCATGGGCTCCACAAACATCAAGGGCTGGCATTCGGCCAGGGTTTCGCCCGGCTCCGAGCAAATCCAGCGCACCAGACCGCTCACCGGCGCCTTGATCAGATGCTGCATTTTCATGGCTTCCAAAATGGCCACGGCCTGACCCTCACAAACCATGTCGCCTTCCGCGGCCTCAAACTGCACCACAGTCCCCTGCATGGGCGCTTCCACAGGCTCCGTGTTTTCCGGCCCCTGAACCTCCTTAAAGCGAACCACGCTTCCGGCCATGAAGGAGTGTTCCTTTGGGGACTTAAAATACAATTGCGGATGCCCGGCATTTTCCATATTGGCCAGGGTTGCCAAGTTGCCTTCGATAAACCGGGTGCTGATTTGGTTGCTCGTCACGTCCGGGTGAATCAGCAGATTTTGCAGCAGGGGGACGTTGGCGGCGACGCCGTCAATACGGAACTCGCACAAGGCCCGGTACGCCTTGGCCGTTGCGTCGGAAAAACTCCGCGACCGGGAATGCACGGTCAACTTGGCCAGCAAGGAGTCGAAATTGGGATTGATTTCATATCCCGGATATCCCGCTGCATCCACGCGCACACCGGGCCCCGTCGGGGGGCAGAAACTCTCCAGGCGCCCGCCGGAAGGGCGCACTTCGCCGTTTTCCAAAATGGTTTCCGCATTGATGCGGCATTGCAGGGCGTATCCCAACGGCGCGGGAACGTCCTTTTGCTCCAGCCCCAGATCCGCAAGGGTTTGGCCGGCCGCAATACGGATTTGAGCCTGGACCAGATCCACACCCGTGACTTCCTCGGTGACCGTATGCTCCACCTGCAAGCGGGGATTCACTTCCATGAAGAAAAAGGAGCCTTCCTGAGTTTCGGCGTCCGCGTCCACCAGAAATTCAAAGGTGGCCAGGCTTTTCAATTTGACCTTTTCCGCCATTTTCAGCGCGGCATTCACCAGCAGGCCGCGCAGCTCCTGGGTTAAAGCCGGGCTGGGGGCGAATTCCACTACTTTCTGGTTGCGCCGCTGCAGGCTGCATTCACGCTCCCAAAAATGGCTCACCGCGCCGGTTCCGTCGCCTATGACCTGGATTTCAATATGCCGGGCCCGGGGGATCAGGCGCTCCACGTATAGATCGCCGGCGCCAAAGGCCGCCTGGGCTTCGGATCGGCAAATGCTGTACGCCTCCTCCAGCCCGGCGGAATCGTAAACCGGACGCATGCCCCTGCCGCCCCCGCCGGAAACCGCCTTGATCATCACCGCCCCGTCTTTTCCCAGGCCGTTCATGAAGGACCGGACCTCATCCAAAGAGGTCCCGCCCATGGTCCCGGGCAGCAGGGGAACGCCGCATTCCTTGGCCAACAGCCGGGCCTGGGTTTTGTCTCCAAACAGGCGCAGATTCTCCGGCGACGGCCCGATGAATACAAGACCAGCTTCAGCGCATTTTGCAGCAAATTCCGGATTTTCACTTAAAAACCCGTAGCCGGGATGAATGGCCGTGCACCCCGTTTTTTGGGCGGCGGTCAATATGGCGTCCATGTTCAGATAGGCGGCCGCTCCTCTGCCGTTCAAAGCAATGGCTTCGTCCGCCATGCGGATATGCAGGGAGGCGCCGTCGTCCTGGGAGTAAACCGCAACCGTGGGGATATTCAATTCGTTGGCTGCGCGAAAAATGCGAACGGCGATTTCGCCTCTGTTCGCCGCAAGGATTTTTAGGGGCATCTGAATTTCGCTTCCTTTCCTGACAGGGAGATCAACTTCGGCTTTATGATTGATTGATGTCTTTTGTAGGACTTTTCAGGCATGATGCAACCTGTATTCTACAGGTTTACACGACTGGGGAAAACCTTTTTCTTGGCTTCGGCGTGGATCAAGCCCCCGGAAATTTCAGCTTGACAGAGAATTCCGTGCGGTTTATGAGAGCCTTCCGCGCCTGGAGTCGATTCGGGCTTACCTTTAACTTTTTTCTTCAACACAAGGAGGCGACCATGATTGCACATAATTCTTCCAAGACCATGGCAGGCCTCCGTCCAGCCGCATAAGTTTTCCCAATTCGGTTGGCCCGGCCTTTACAAATATCTCATTTATATTAGATAGTTCTGTATGCATTCCCACGCAAAGCATGGGAACGAGTAACTGCGTCCAAGCAGATCTGAGCCATTCGCCTTTGGCGCTATTGGTGGAATGGGACGCCTGCGGAGCTAATAAACAAAATGTACAGGAAAACTGCATGATTATATTAAACGAAGCATCGCCCAGGGTGGTTTTATGCGTCAGCAGCAAGGATCAGGTGGAAGGCGAGGCCCTGGCTCAGCTTATGTCCGGCGCCAATCTGCCGGGCGTGGTGCACGCTGCGGGGCTGGCTGACATCCATCCAGGCATGGGCCTGCCTGTGGGCGCGGCCTATCTCATGGAAAACATGGTGTATCCGCATATTCCAGGCACGGATGCCGGTTGCGGCGTGGGCCTGTGGAAAACCAGCCTCAAGCCCGGCAAGATCAACCTGGATCGCTGGAGCAAAAAGCTGAACGGCCTGGACGATCCCTGGGACGGGGATACGCTGGAATGGCTGGCTGAATTCGGCGTGGAAGCTGACGAACCCGATCCCGGTCTGGGAACTATCGGCGGCGGCAACCATTTTGCGGAGTTGCAGCAAATAGACCAGGTTTTGGACGCTGACAGGCTGAAGGACCTGGGCCTGAAAAAGCGGGACGTGGTCCTGCTGGTCCATACGGGATCAAGAGGCCTGGGCAGCGCCTTGTTTTGGGAGTATGCCAACGAAGGCGGCGCACAGGGCCTTCCGGGAGACTCCGAGCAGGCCGGACAGTTTATGAAAAAACACGCAAGGGCCTTGGACTGGGGCCGGGCCAACCGGGCTTTGGTCGCGCGGCGTTTTTTATCCTGTCTGAGCGCCAAGGAAAGCCTTATCGCGGACGTTCGCCACAACTCAGTAGAGAAAATCAACGTGGATGATAGAGAATTCTTTCTGCACTGGAAAGGCGCGGCCGACGCAACCCAGGGGCCTTTTGTCATTCCGGGATCGCGGGACGCATTCAGCTACCTGGTTGAGCCTGTGGGCGATCAAAAGGAAAACGCCTTCTCTCTGCCTCACGGGGCGGGCCGAAAATGGCCCCGGGGCCATTGCAAGGCTCGGCTTTCCTCCAAATACGGAAAGAGCGACATGACTCACACCAAGCTGGGAGGCCGTGTCATCTGCGAGGACTCCGCCCTGTTGTGGGACGAGGCGCCCCAGGCGTACAAGGACATCGAAAAGGTGATGCAGGAGCTTGAAACGCACGACATGGCCAGGCCCATCGCCCGGCTGCGGCCCCTCATCACCTACAAGACGAGAAGCAAAAACAGGCAGGGGCGTTAAGCCCCAGGCTTTTTAAGGAAGATACTATTTTGAAGAAATACGCGACCATCACATCCGGCCGCGGCCCGGCGGAATGCCAGTGGGCAGCGGCACGGGTCAGGGACCGGTTCGTCAAGGAGGCGGAGGAGCGCAAAATTCCCGTGAAAATTCGGGAAAGCATCCCCGGCGACAACCCCGGAGACATCCGTTCCTGCCTGCTGATTCTGGACAGGGAAAAGGCCCGGGATTTTTTAAAATCCTGGGAGGGAACCATCCTGTGGATCGGGCAAAGCCCCTACAGGCCGTATCATAAACGGAAAAACTGGTACGTGGGGGTGACCGTCGGCGACGCTCCTCCCGGCCGGGACGTAAGCATGGAGGACGTGCGGGTGGACGTCATGCGCGCCAAAGGCCCGGGCGGTCAGCACGTGAACAAGACTTCCAGCGCCGTACGCATGGTCCACGAGCCCACGGGGATTTCCGCCATGGCGGGCAATCGCCGGAGCCAGGCCAGAAACCGCAGAGAAGCGGAAAAAATGCTGGAGCGGCGATTGTCCGACCAGCAAATCCAGGCGGAAAAGCAGGACGAAACCGCCAGATGGACCAACCATAACCAATTGGAGCGGGGCAATCCGGTCCGCACCTTTGAAGGCAGGAAGTTTCGGGAGCGGAAATAGCTCCCATCGCCTGACTTTGTCCTTCCTCCATTTCGGGGGAAGGGCAAACTTCCAGCACCGGCTAAGAATCCTTTGGAAAAGGTTTTGAACAAACAGCCCGAACCCTGATATAAGCATTGCTGCACCTTGTTTGAAACGCACGATTTTGATAGGCGGCAAAAGCAGTTGAAAACGTTTTCTTGATCAACCCGGGATGTATCGCAAGCCTCCAAGCAAGCCCTTTCCTGCAGCGTCAAGTTGTTGCTCCTGCCTGCAACCTCATAAGATCGGGTATTTTCTGGTTTCAGTTCCTATTCATGTTGAATGAAGTCGCTGATTGTTCTTTCTGCGCGGGAGTAGCATTAGATGTTCCAAAAAAGATGTTCGGCTGTACTGGTTTGGGCGTGTGTTGTTTTTTGTCTGTCAGCAAGCGTTGCGTGGGGATTCGAGGGAAAGGTGGTGGGCGTCTCGGACGGAGACACCATCAAGGTTCTCGATCACGGCAAAATGGTCAAGATCAGGATTTATGGGGTGGACGCCCCGGAAAAAAAGCAGGCTTTCGGAGTGAAGGCCAGGGAATTCACCCAATCCCTGGTCGCGGGAAAAATCGTTCGGGTGGAGCCCCAGGATACGGACCGATACGGCCGGATCGTAGGCATGGTCTACACGCTTGACGGCCGGTGTCTGAACGAGGAAATCGTCAAGGCGGGCTTCGCCTGGGTGTACAACCAATATTGCAAGCAGGATTTCTGCCCGGATTGGCGGAGCTTTCAGGCTTCGGCCAAGGCCGGGCGCATGGGATTGTGGGCTGACCCCGAACCCATGGCGCCCTGGGACTATCGCCGCAGCGGCAAAAAACTGGTCGCCTCCAAAACGGCGCCTGCCGGGGCCTATTCGGGCAACGTGAAGTCCGGCGTGTTCCACGCTCCGGGATGCAAATACCACGATTGCAAGAATTGCACGGTATCCTTCCCCAACCGGAACGCAGCCATTCAGGCCGGATACCGCCCTTGCGGGCTCTGCAATCCCTGATACGATTGCTTATTGCGGAATAAATTTGAAGGCGGGCCGTTGCGCTTGCCCTAGTCGCACGGCTTTGGGGGCAGGGCGGCGGGAATCAGGATGGATACCTCTCCATTGCTGAACCTGACGGCTTCCCCGTCTTGCACAACACTCCCGCCTGTAATCCATGGCACGGTTTTTCAAACAAAAAGTTGTCATGATGGAAAGGGGCATGTTAACAATGAGTTATCATGTTCAATTAGATAGACTCATTCTATGTCTGACTGGTTGGCTTGCCTATTGCCATGGGTACAAAAAGCTCGCGAAAAAAGCAAGCAGCCAAGCGATGAATTTGAATTTTTGTTCTGAATCGTCAGGAGACCAATTCCATGTCAGAAAAACCCACCTACGAAGAACTGCTTCAAAGAGTGGAGGAGTTGGAAAAGGAAAAAACCCGGGCTTCCTATTGGGAGGGCGAGCCCCAGCCGGCCTGGATCCACCATGTTACAGACCTTCCCGGCTTGGAGAATTTTAGTGGAAGCTCCATTGCGCACGTGGACCTGGGCGCCCTTATCAATGTTGCGGAAATCCAGTCCATCCTGGACGATTTTTGGCGTTTAACCAACATGGTGACGGCCATATTGGACCTGGATGGAAAGGTGATAGAAGCCACCGGCTGGCAGGATATCTGCACCAAGTTCCATCGGGTTCATCCTGAAACGGCTCGCAACTGCACGGAAAGCGACCTGTTTTTGGCGAAGAAGCTGAGACCGGGGGATTACGCGGAATATAAGTGCAAGAACGGGCTTTGGGACGTTGTGACGCCGCTTTACGTGGGCTCCAGGCATTTGGGCAATATTTTCACCGGCCAGTTCTTTTATGATGATGAACAGGTTGACGAAGACTATTTCATCAAACAGGCTGAAAAGTATGGATTTGATAAAGACGAATACTTGAAAGCCTTTCACAGCATCCCAAAATACAGCCGTGAGGAAGTGAGCCACCTCATAAGTTTTTTAGTCAAGTTCACTACCTATATTTCAAAAATCAGCCTTGCCAACCTGCGCCTGGAAAGCGAGATTCAGGAACGGCAAAAAGTTCAAAAAGCATTGCATGAAAGCCAGGCCATGCTGAATTCCGTGGTTCGGACTATTCCTGATCTTGTTTGGTTGAAAGATCCAGACGGCGTATTTTTGTTGTGCAACTCGAAGTTTGAGAGCCTGTTTGGGGTCAGCCAAAAAGATATCGTCGGCAAGACGGATTACGACTTCGTGGACGCTGAAACGGCCGATATTTTCAGAGAGCATGATCAAAAAGCCGTTGCCAAAGGCGAGCCGTCCATGAACGAGGAGGAAGTGGTGTTTGCCGACGGGCATAAGGAGTTGCTGGAAACCATCAAAACTCCCATGTACAACAAAGAAGGCCGCCTGGTGGGGGTTTTGGGCATAGGCAGGGATATCACCGAACGCCGGCGCGCTGAGTTGGAAAAGGCCCGTTTGGAGGAAAAATACCATCAGTCTCAAAAAGTGGAGTCCATCGGGCGTCTTGCCGGGGGAGTGGCCCATGACCTGAACAACCTGCTTACTCCCATCCTGGGCTACAGTGAGTTGCTGCTGGAAGACCTTGACCTGGAGGGCCCGAACCGGCAATCGGTTAACGAAATTCTACAGGCCGGAATTCGAGCCCGGGACTTGGTGTGCCAGCTCCTGGCGTTTAGCCGCAAGCAAACCCTGGAATACAAGGCCGTTAATTTGAACACCATGGTAAACGGCTTTAAAAGCCTGCTCAGGCGCACCATCAGGGAGGACATCGAGCTCATGATCAGACCGTCCCCCGATATCTGCAACATCATGGCCGACGCAGGACAGATTGAACAGGTTCTTATGAATCTGGCCGTCAACGCCTCGGACGCCATGCCCCGCGGCGGCATCCTGACCATTGAGACTGCGCGCGTTTATCTGGATGAAAATTACGCCAAGCTCCATGAAGACGCCAAGGCCGGCGATTACATCATGATGGCGGTGAGCGACAACGGCGACGGCATGAACCAGGAAATCCTGCAGCACATATTCGAGCCGTTTTTTTCCACCAAGGGACAGCAGGGCACGGGGTTGGGGCTGGCCACGGTGTACGGCATTGTAAAGCAGCACGGCGGCAACGTATGGGTGTACAGCGAGGAAGGCGAGGGAACCACCTTTAAAGTATACCTGCCCGTCAAGGATGACGCCTGCACGCTGGAAAAGGCCGCTCATCTCAAAACCGACGCCCCCAAAGGAGCCCAGCGCATCCTCATCGTGGAGGACAATCCCAAAGTGCGCATATTGGCAGGCAATATTCTCACACGCTTGGGCTACACAGTCATCTCCGCCGAAAGCGGCGGCCATGCTTTGGAGATTCTTAAAGAGGACAAAACGCCCATCGACCTGCTTTTAACGGATGTCATCATGCCGAAAATGAACGGCAAGGAGCTTTTTACCAGAATCGCCGAAATCCACCCCAAGATAAAAGTCTTGTACATGTCCGGCTACACCGGCGACGTAATCGTCCATCACGGCATACTGGACGAAGGCGTTTTTTATCTTCCCAAGCCGTTCAGCGTCAGCGGGCTGGCCGAAAAAGTGCGGGAGGCCCTGGATAGTTAGCTGGCCGCCGCGCGGCCGCTTAACGCTTTTCCCTCAAAGTTTCCCATCACCCTTAAAGTACTTTTTGTAACTCCCGACTCAAACCCTCTTTTCAGATAAAAAGGCGCGCCGGGGCGGCCGCCTTGAAAAGCCTGATGCTTGGTCATTTTCACGCCCTGATTTTGGCATGGGTTCTGCATCCAATCTCTATGGAAGAATACAGCGGCGTTAAGAAATATCGCAACGTCTGAATCTATATAAATATTTGTAATTAAATAAAAAATGATGAGGTAGAGAGAGGGCGGCCATGAAAACCAGGACTGTTTTTGTCAACCTATTGACGTGGCTGGCCATTCTATGGGCCTTTTCCACTGCCTGGGCCGGACCTTTGGTCCTTACATGGGTTACGGACAATACGCCGGGCGGAGACTATATCGTGGGGGAGGGGAGCCGTTTTCAGGAGAAAAATCCGGGCATTGAAATCGAACTGTACCAAATGACCGCGAAAAAACTGAACTTTGAGCTTCAACTGAAACGCATGCCCTGGAAGCAATGCCTGGAACAGTTGGAATCCAATCAAGTGGACGGGATTTTTCCCGCCAGTTATAAGCCTGACCGTAAGAAAATCGGGGTGTATCCCATGAGGGGTGAGGCGGTGGATATGTCCCGCAGGTCCCGTAAGAACGCCTACTACTTGTATAAGATGAAGGGATCGCCGGTTTTCTGGGACGGCAAAAAACTTCATGATGCAAGGGGCTTGATTGGCGTTCCTTCCGGCTGGGCGATTGTGAGCGACATCCGCAAAATGGGCTTGGATGTCAAAGAACTTCCAGTTCATCGCAATTCCCCGGATCTATTGCTGTTGGGACGAGTGGAAGGCTTTATATGCCTGGAAACGGTTTTCGACGCCTATTTGAAGCGAAACGCATCCAAGTACGCAGACATAGTCAAAGAATCCAAACCAGTTTGGGAAAAGCCTTATTATCTGATGCTCTCCCATCAATTCGTCCGGGAACGCCCGGAGCTTGCACAGGAAATATGGGACGCCATTTATGAAATTCAGCAAACAGCCGAGTTCGAAGACGTCGTCCAAAAATATGTGAAATAGCCCCTTTATTCTGAACAGCGAGTGAGCGCCTGCAATGCGGCCGGGGTTGAGTTTTATGCACTATGGCCGCAGCGCCTCGGAGGTATGTGAATTGCTCAATAAAGAACGACATCCTTCCATATCCGGAAACCTGACTATTTGGTTGAGCCTGGCGTTCATCGTGTTCAGCAGCTTGGGTTTTTATATATTTTACAGGATTGAAGTCCAGCAGGGGAAGAGACATCTGGAAGACCAGACCCTTCGGTATCTCAGCCTCATTTCCGAATCCATAAAATTTCCCCTATGGAATTTGGACACAGAAAACGTCGAGCTGACGTCCCATGCCTACCTGGAAAACGAGGCGATCGTAAAATTATTGGTTTATAGTTCCTCAGGCGAGTTGTTGTTCCGGTATGACAGGACTTGGAAGCACCCGCCCATTGAGGAACTGACTCGGGACGTTTATTACAACAGGGAAAAAGTGGGCTCCCTCAGTTTTGCTTTCACGGACGTGTTTATGCGGGAGCAATGGCGCCAGTTGGTGATTGCGGGATTTATCATACAGTGCATTGCCATAGCCTGCATTTTAAGCCTCACAAGCATATTGCTCCGAAAGTTTTTAAAAAAGCCGCTGGCTTCTCTGAGCAGCCTGGCTATGAAATTCGAGCAAGGCGACTATGACTTCCATCTTTCCAATCCCCATAAGGAATTCCTCCCCTTTGTCGATGTTTTGAAGACCATGGGGACCACCATCCGGAACCAGATAAGGACGCTAAATGATTCCAACGCCGCCCTTAGAAAGGCGGAAGCAAAATATAGAAGCATGTTTGAGAATTCCCGGGAGGGGCTGTTCAAAACCGATCAGGACGGCGGCCTTGAAAGCGCCAACCCCGCCCTGGCCCGCATCTTGGGATATCAGTCCCCCCGTGATTTGCCCGACGGTGCAACCATGCTTAAGCAGCATTTGATCCCGGAAAAAGAAAAGCGCATCCAACTATACCGCGAACTGGAGGAAGCCGGGGAGGCCGTGGGCGTGGAAGTCCGGGGCGTTCGCAGGGACGGCTCTTTTTTTTGGGGAGAGTTTACGGTCCTGCGGGTGGAGGGCGAAGCCGAATCTTCCCGTTCTTATGAATGCATTTTGGTTGACACCACGGAGCGTAAATTCCGGGAGATCGCCGAACGCGAAAAGCAGGCGGCGGTCATGGCCAACGAAACCAAAAGCTTGTTCGTCGCCAATATGAGTCATGAAATCAGAACGCCCATGAACGCCATAATCGGTTTGTCGTCCCTGGCTTTGCGCACAGACCTCACCTCAAGGCAACGGGATTACCTCACAAAAATTGAATATTCGGCTCAGTCTCTGCTTAGGATTATTAATGACATTTTGGATCTCAGCAAGATTGAGGCGGGGCGGCTGACCATGGAGGCTATTGAGTTTGATTTGGAGGACGCACTCAACAACCTGGCGAAAATGGTCTCCGTAAAGGCCGATGAAAAGGGATTGGACGTTATCTTTGATATTGGGAAGGACGTTCCCACCGGGTTGATTGGGGATCCCACCCGTTTGAACCAGGTGTTGCTTAACCTGACCGACAACGCCGTCAAGTTTACGGAGCAGGGCCAGGTGATCATCAAGGTCAGGCGGGAGCGGGAAGCCGCCGACGTCCAAGGATCAACCCTCCGGTTTTCCGTCATTGACACGGGCATCGGCATGAGAGCTCAACAGGCGCCGTACCTTTTTCAATCCTTTACCCAGGCGGACGCATCCATAACAAGAAAGCATGGAGGCACAGGCCTTGGATTGACCATCAGCAAACATATTGTGGATTTGATGGGGGGCGAAATTTCCGTTAGCAGCGAATTTGGGGTGGGCAGCACGTTTACCTTTACGGCGCACTTTGGCCTGCATAGCCAAGCCAAAAAGAAAACCGCCCCAATACCCTTTCTGTCTGCTCTTAACGTGCTGGTGGTGGACGATAACCGGGCCGCCAGGGAGGTTATGAAGGAGAACCTGGAGGGTTTCGGGTGCACTGTTCGTACGGCGGCCGCCGGCGCGGAGGCTGTTTCCAAGGTGGAAAAGGCGGATGCCATGGAACCTTTTCATCTTGTTCTTATGGATTGGAATATGCCTGGAATGGACGGCCTGGAAGCGGCCCGCATGATAAAGTCCCGCAGACAAATCGCCCATCCCCCCGCCGTTATGATTGTAACCGCCTACGGCAATGAGGAGCTGATTCAGCAATCCAACCAAGCGGGGAACGACGGGTTTTTAGTCAAGCCGGTCACGCCTTCCGTTCTATACAATTCCATCCTCACCGTCATGCAAGGTGCACACAGCCCGGGGCCGGAAACACAAGAAAGAGAACCTCTTGAGATTTACGGCCTGGACGGCATTCGAGGCGCTCATATTTTGGTTGTGGAAGACAATGAAATCAATCAGCAGATCGTCGTTGAGCTGTTGGAGTTGGAAGGTTTTTCCGTCTCGGTGGCGGAGCATGGAAAAGCGGCCCTTGATATTATCCATGCTTTGGAGCCCAATGAAAAAATTGACGCCATTTTAATGGACGTGCAGATGTCCGAAATGGACGGATATACCGCCACGCAGGAAATCCGAAAAATGCCCGCCCCCTTGTGCCTGATTCCCATCATCGCCATGACGGCCCATGCCATGCCTTCGGAGCGCGACAAGTGTCTGGCCTCCGGCATGGACGATTTTGTCCCCAAACCCATTGATCAAAAAGGCATGTTTCAGACGTTGGTTAAGTGGATTCCTCCGGGCGGAAGGGCGAAGCATGCCGCCCAATCCGGACCCAAAGAAAGCGTTTCGCCGCCTTTTGCTTTGCCCGCCTCGATGAAATACATAGATCCGGACCTTGGGTTGGCGCTTTTGCGAGGCAACGGGAATTTATACGTCAAGTTGTTGCGGGAATTTTTAACGGACCACGGCAAGGATCTTTCCTGCGTTTTGGAAGCGGTGGCTGCAAAGGAGTATGTGAAAGCGGCTGACAAAGTTCACGGCCTGAAAAGCATTGCCGGCGGATTGGGCGCACAAGCCCTGTTTGCAAGCAGTGAAAGTTTGGAACGGAAATTAAGAGAGGACGATGGGCAGGGCCTGGATCAGGCCATGACCCGCTTTTCCGACGACTTTGAAAATGTCATGGGAGAATTGCAAGGAATCGGCGCCGCCCTGCCTTATAAGGTTAAAGAAGTGGAGTGCAATCCTGTTTCCGACTCCCAAAAAATTATCACGATCTTAAATAAAGTCGAAGACCTGGCTAAGCAAATGGATCCCGACGTGGAGGACAAAGCGGAAGAAGCGGGAGCATTGCTCAATTGTATGGGCAGCCCCTTCAAAGAAATGGGTGAGCAGCTAATCGCCCATGCCTCAAATTTGGATTTCAAGGACGCCCTGGACACTCTGGGCGATGTGCGGGACGCCGTGTTAATGACAAAAAGCGGCAAGCGGGCTGCCATGGCGGCCGTCCAGGCTGACGGGGAGATTGGCGGCAATGGATGACTTCTCCCGAATCCTTATTGTGGACGACGAACGCCAGAACATCAAGGTATTGAAGGATTTCTTGCGGGACGACTACAAGATCATGGCGGCGAAAACGGGCGAACAGGCTTTGGAGGCGGCGCGCAGTGAACATCCCCCGGACCTGATATTACTGGACATCGTAATGCCTGAGATGGACGGCTATGATCTATGCAGGATCCTAAAAGAAGATGAAAAAACCATGCACATCCCCATTATTTTTGTAACGGGATTAGGATCCACGAATGACGAAGCCAAAGGATTTGAACTGGGCGCCGTTGACTATATAACCAAACCTTTCAGGCCGGTTATTGTCAAAGCGCGAATAAAGACTCATATTCAATTAAAACGCAAGTCGGACTTGCTGGATCGTTTGGCTTCCATAGACGGATTGACGGAGATACCCAATCGGCGCAGCTTTAACGCCGTCCTGGAGCGGGAAATCCGCAGGGCCTACAGAAGCGGCTCGAGCATCTCCTTAATCCTGTTGGATATAGACTTGTTCAAGAAGTACAATGACTATTACGGCCATGCGGCAGGCGACACTTGCCTGCGCCGCGTCGCCAAAAGCATAGATCGGATTTTGAACCGGGCTTCGGACATTGCCGCCAGATACGGAGGCGAGGAGTTCGGCGTAATCCTGCCGGACACGGACCTGGAAGGCGCCCTGCACGTGGCGGAGACCATTCGGGAAGCCGTTGCCTCACTTAACATCGAGCACGCCGCTTCCAGCGTTGCCGATATGGTTAGCGTCAGCCTGGGCGCGGCCTCCCTGCAACCGGATGTCAAGACAGCCCCTTTGGACCTGATAAACGCGGCGGATGCCGCTTTGTATCAGGCCAAGGATTCTGGCCGAAACAAGGTCTGTGGAGGCGGAAAACAGCTTTCAAAAGACTGTGGAGACACGGGCAGGCAATGGACCCAAAAGGGATAAGGTTTTATTATTGATCATTTTTTAACTAAAATACAACCTTGCTGTGCAGGACGATGGAAAAAATGACTGAACTGACAATTGAAAAAGGGCGAAAAGCAACCTCCTTATGGATGAAAACGACCCATGTGTGCAATGCACGGCGTTTGTTTGCACCGTTTTTTTTCAGCGCTTCAAGCAGGGGCATGGGCTTTAAGAACATTCGAGACAGCCTGTTAACGGCGTCTTTCTATCTGCTCGCATTAAGCCCCGCCATTGCCGCTGAGGACGCGCTCGACTCGGTCAAGGAGCATCCATGGCTTTTAATCGTTTTTTTTCTTGGAGGCGTCATTGCCGTTACCCTGGCGGTTATTCTTTGGAATTTTTACCTTCAAAACAGGGTGAACAAAACCGTCAAAGAGCTTGAAAAGAAAAATGAACAGCTTGTCCGATCCCAGGAGGACATCCGTCGCAGCGAACACAAATTCAGGCTGATTTTTGAAAACGCCCCTTATGCCATCGTCATATTCAGGCTGGATGACGGAACAATCCTGGACGCCAATAAAGCCTTCCTGGAAAGAAGAGGCGTCAGGAAAAAAGACCTGCACAAAATGTCAATCATGGATTTGGTGGTTGGGTCCGAAAAGGAAAAGCAGCAGTATCTTGATCGAATACGGAGGGAAGGCGCCGTACATAACGAACCTGTCAAAATATACGAACCGGACGGCTCCCATGGGCATATTTTTTATTCCACGGTATTATTGGAGGTGGACGGCGAACTCCAGGGATTAAGCATGGCCCTGAACGTCACCAAACAAAAACAGGCCCAGGAAGCCTTAGCCCTTAGCGAAGAAAAATTCCGCAATATATTCAACAGCGCGCCCGTCGGAATATTCCGAAGCACCTTTGACGGCCGCTTGATCGAGGCCAATGATACTCTTGCCAGGTTTTTGGGCTATGAAAACAGGGAGCAAATACTTAGCCAGGTGGAGTCGCTGGGAAAAGAAATTTACCCCAATGAAATGGAGCGTCAGCGAATTTTGGATGCCTTGCTGGAGTCACCGGAAGGCATTCGAATGGAGGCCGAGTATAAACGTCTGGACGGAAAGCCCGTGTACGGCATTGTGAATGCTAAATTATCCTTTGATAAAAAAGGAAATCCCGCCTGGCTGGACGGCGCCATAGAGGACGTTACGGGGCTTAAACAAGCCGCCATGGAAACCCGCAAACTGGCGGCGGCTGTGGAGCAGTCCAGCGACATTATTGTCATTACGGATCCCAAAGGAGTCATTCAGTATGTTAACCCGGCCTTTGAAAAGATAACGGGCTACTCCAGGGCGGAGGCCCTGGGGCAAACGCCCAGGGTATTGAAAAGCGGCAAGCACGACCAAGCCTTTTATGAGGACCTGTGGCAGACTATCCTGGTGGGGGAAACCTGGAAGGGCAACATTATCAACAAAAGGAAGGACGGCTCTCTTTTTACGGAAAAGGCCACCATATCCCCCATGGTTGACGATCACGGGGAAATCACTAATTTTGTGGCCTCCAAAAGGGATATTACGGATGAACTGGCGTTGCGGGAGCAAAACCGTCAGATGCAGAAAATGGAGGCGCTCGGCCGCCTGACAGGCGGGGTGGCCCATGATTTCAATAATCTGCTGCAGGCCATGAACGGCTTTGTGGAACTGGCCGGCATGGACCTTCCCCAGGATCACCGCAGCCGTCCCTTTTTGGAGCAAACCCTGACCGCCGGACGGAGGGCCGCCAATCTGGTTCAACAGCTTTTGCTTTTCAGCCGAAGCAAGGACATGCAGTTCAAGTATATGGACCTGAACACTGCGGTGGACGATCTGCTGAAGATGGTGGGCCGGATCATTGGAACGGATATCCAGGTGCAATGGAGGCCTTGGAACTCCTCGCTTACCATTCACGCCGACCCCGGAATGATGGATCAGGTCTTGATGAACCTGTGCGTCAACGCCAGGGACGCCATGCCCGACGGAGGCGTTTTAACCATAGCCGCCAGCATTATGGAAGCGGATGCTCCCTTCTGCGCCAACCATTCCTGGGCCAAACAGGGAAGATACGCAGTCCTGAAAGTCAGGGATACTGGCATGGGCATGGATGAAGAAACCCTGGATCGCATTTTCGAGCCCTTTTTTACAACCAAGGAAGAGGGGCGGGGGACCGGTCTCGGCCTGGCTACGGCATACGGCGTTGTCCAGCAGCATGGGGGAATGATTCTGGTTTCCAGCGAGCCGGGAAAAGGCTCCGAATTCACCATTTTTCTGCCCCTTGTCAATAGAGAGGTGCGGGTAATCAATAAGGGCGTTGTTGAAAAGGCTGCGGGCGGAGATGAGACCATTTTGATTGCCGAAGACGATACCATGGTCAGACAGATGGCCGCCGCTATTTTAGAGAAGGCCGGCTACACAGTGCTGGAAGCCGGGGACGGCCAGGAAGCCGTTACTCTTTTCAAGCTGCAGAGCGACCGTCTTTCCCTGGTGATTCTGGACATCACAATGCCCAATCTAACAGGGAAGGCGGCATTTGAAGAGATTCGCAGGATTAAGCCGGGGACGCCCGTCCTCGTCTGCAGCGCTTATGATGAAGGGACGGATAAAACGGATTTTGTCGCCCAAAAAGGGCTTTGGTATTTGCAAAAGCCCTATTCCGCCAACACCTTGCTCAAGACCGTGAGAAAAATTATGGATCACGGCCCATTGACAGGCATTTTTCCGGAAGAATGATTCAAACGGGTGAAGGTGACGTTTTTTATCTCATGAGTTCCAAAACTGGTTTGAAAGGAATGCTGGAGATAAGGTCATGCCCCAGGAAATACCAAACGCTCTCCGCACTTTCGCTAACCTATATGGATCGTCATCCCGGCAAGGGCGATCCGTTTTTCAGGATCGCCCGCAAGCCGGGACCCAGCGTCATTATGGATATGCTTAAAATGCAAGCATTTACTTGAACACAAGTTGACATCATTCAATGTATGAGGGATTGAATAAAGCAGCCCCCGTCCTCTTTGCCAAAGTCCGCGGCAACCTTGCCTTTATCCTGGGATGCGGCGGTTTTTGTTCCCGCTCCTGACGGGTCCCGCACAATCGCTTGCGTGGGATCGTCGTCATAAGGCCCGTTGTCCGTTATGTAAACGGTCACCTGGGTTCTGTCCTGCGAGAACTCGGCGCCGTCCCCCGCGCCTCCGCTTATCAGGTCTCTGGAAAAGTCGTACCAGCCCAAAGCGGCGCTGTACTTGTACCACCTGCAACTGGCTGACGCGGGCTCGGGCAGAGTCACCTTGAAGGAAACCCTGTCCCCCGGCTGATAAGCGCGCATTTCCACGTCTATGAGGCCGCACATGAGGTGATCCGGCCTGTTCGTCTCGTCGGTAATGGAGGCCGGATCGATGGAGTCCAGATAAGTCACTCCACCTTCCAGGGCGCACACGCCTATCGCCTTGCCGTCAAAGGATTCAAACGGGGTGACGTTTTCATCAAAGCCTTCCAGGCCGTTGTCCGCTATTTGGATTATCAGACCGCCGGAAGCCATCAGTCCCTGATCATCCAGCACGATAAGCTCCATCTCCACAGCAGCGCCTGAAGCAGCCACGGAAGGCGCCACAAAGGCCGGGGTTTGGGCCGTGGGATCGGACAGGCACACCGAGGGGCCGCTGACCTGCCGCCAGAAGTACAGCACGCCGCCTTCCGGATCGCTTGACGCGGAGCCGTTCAGGATGACGTTTGCGCCTTCCGCAACGTCCAGGTCTGCTCCGGCGTTCGCCGTTGGCGGGGCGTTTGCGCCTGTGACGTTTACGATGCAGAAGTCCTGAGCCTTAAACCCTTGTTCGTTGGCGACTGTCAGGCGGAACTCCAGAGCGGCCCCCGCTTCCAGCACAGTGGGGGCGGTAAAGGCCGTCGTCGCCGTGTCTTCTCCGGCCAGTACAACCTCCGGGCCTCCAACCTGTTCCCATAAGTAGCTTGCAATGCCTTTCCGGGCGTCCGAAGAGGCGGAACCGTCCAGGGTCACGGTTGCATTTGCGCTAACGGTCTGGTCCGCTCCGGCGCTCGCCGTGGGAGGATCGTCCGCGGCTGTCACGTTTACAATGCATGTGCGGGTGGATTCCTGGCAGTAATCCCGAACCGTCAGGGCGAATTCCAAAGCCCCGCCGGTCTGCGCCGGCGCCGTGAACCATGCCTTGGGTGACTGGGCGTCCATGATTTCCACGCTTTCTCCCGACAACTGGGTCCACTGGTAAGTCAGGGCGTCGCCGTTGAAATCCGAGGAGCCCATGCCGTCCAGGACAACCTCGGCGCCCGGATCGGCTGTTGCCGGGCAGTAGGCCCAGGCCATGGGAGCGTAAGGCCTGGAGGCCGGATCATTGGGAGCCGTCTGACAATTGTATTCGGTCAGGTTGTCCACGCCGTCCGAATCCAGGTCTCCGTCTGAGTCGTCGATGCTGGAATCCAAACCATACTGATCTTCCCACGCATCGTTCATATTGTCTGCGTCCAGGTCGTCGGAATCCGGCGCGTACAACTCAAAAACCGGGCTGTCCGCCTGCGAGTCGTTCACCCTGACGCCGATGGTCAGAGGCCCGCTGTAATCCGCGTCCTTGACGACGGTCGTGCCGTTCACCGTGTAATGATCGCCCGAAAGCACCTGCAGGGTGAAATCGTCCGGGTAAGTATTATCCGGGTCTTCCACGGTCAGGTCGTTCAGGGTGATTTCCCGGGACTGCCCGGCCGCGATGGAAAGATCCTCCTGGCCGATGATCAACGGAATGTCGTTGACCGCGGTGACGGTCACCACCAGGTTGAACCAGTCGCTTGCGTCCAGGCCGTCGTACACCTGGACCGGGACGGACAATACGCCGTTAAAGTCCGTGTTTGGCGTTATGGTGGTATCGGCGTAGGAGTAGTTATTCCCAGCGCCCACCAGCATCCGGAAATCATCCGGATAGCTCTGGTCGTCCTGAACCAGAATATCGCCGAAGGCGACTGTCAGCGGGGTTTCCTCGGGCGTGGTCAGGGCGTTGGCCTGCCCTGTGATGACCGGCGGAATATTCTGCACCTGCAGGGTGAAGGTCTGCACGTCCTCCAGGTCTCCCTGTCTGGCCATTACGCTGATTTCGTAAGTTCCAATGTCGCCCGGCGCAGCGGTTTGCCACGTGACAAGCCCGGTGTTTGCGTCGATGGTCATGCCTGCCGGCGCCTTCAATAGGCTGAATTCGACCGCTGTCTGCTTATTGTCCGATTCCACCACCAACTGGTAGGAGAACAAAGCTCCGGCGCTGACAAAGACCCGGGGATCGGAAATGATGGAAGCGGAAGCCTCGGGCGGCATGCCCGCCACATAAATATAGAACGTCTGAGAGGATTCCGCCAGTTGGTCGTCCTGGACTGCGATGGTTACGGTCCAGGTTCCGGTTTGCTCTTCCGTGGGAGTCCAGGAGACGAGCCCGGCGTCGGAAACTTCAATGCCCGTCGCTCCTCCGTCGTCGCTCACGAGGTAGCTCAAAGCATCCCCGTCGGGATCGTAGGCCTGCACCTGATAGGTGAAGGTTGAACCAGCCTGCACCACGTCGCGCTTGGGCGTGGAGGTGATGACCGGGACGTTGTTGACGGCGTCGTGGTTTATCATCAAAACCGTCACGGAGTTTTCGAACGGGCTTTCCACGGCCCTGGTTTTGACCGTATCGTCGGTTTCTTCTTTGGTTTTTCTATTGGAGAAGCCGCGTCTTTGCACCTCGGTGTTAGCCGCAAGATGCACCGCATGCTCGGCCAGGGCTTTCACCTGATCGTTATCCAGGTCCAGGCGCCCGCCTTCCTTGATGCGCACGATACTTTCGGCCCTGTTTAAGGCCAGTTTCGCGTCGACGGAGTTGGGTTCGGCGAGAACAACCTGGCTTTCCAGGTCTTCTTTCCTGAATTCCGTATCCTCATCCTCCATGCCGTAGGTCAGGTCTTCGTCAAGCGCCTTGGCGCCCATCAAGATTTGGGCGGCCTCGCTGACGATTTCGTATTTGTTCGCCCTGGTGGTCTCGGAGGTTTCAATCTCCTTGATGGCGGCCACGGAAAAACGATACCGCTTGCCCGGCGTCAGGTCCGTCACCAGAGACGCTCCTAAAAGGGAGTTATCAAGGTTTTGCTCCGTTTCCGTCTGGTCGTATTTATAATTGGGGTCTTCCAGGTCGTCCGTCCATACGATCCGGTAGCCGATGATGGACTCGTCCTCCAGCAGGTCCCAGGTTACCAGGGCCGTGGATTCATCCTGCACCTCCACCCGGATGTTTTCTATGCTGGGCGGCGCATCCAGGTCCGGGACGTAAATCGGCTCGTCGCTGTACGCGAACCTGGCGGCGTTTTTGCCGTCGTCGATTTTCGCCATGATCCAGTAATAGCGTGAGGCCACCGGATTTTCGATCAGGTCGTAGGTGTGGTTTAAGGAGTGCGCCCCGGCCGTATCCACAGGCACTTGGGCGTATTGAGAG
Source organism: Desulfatibacillum aliphaticivorans DSM 15576 (assembly GCF_000429905.1). NCBI lineage: Bacteria > Pseudomonadati > Thermodesulfobacteriota > Desulfobacteria > Desulfobacterales > Desulfatibacillaceae > Desulfatibacillum > Desulfatibacillum aliphaticivorans. Next base: position 177,878 of record NZ_AUCT01000006.1, read on the forward strand.
CCGATGTGCTTGTTTATGTCCCGCTCGTTGGCCAGGTACAGGGTGGTGGTCACCGGATCGTCTTCGTCGATCTGGTCCCATTCCACATAGATGGTCTGCCCGTCGCTGTAGGCGTCGGTGATGTCGATGGAAGGCGCCTTGTTGATGGCGATAACTTCCACGATATACTGGCCCAGGGTTGCGGGCGAAGTTATACTGGCTGTATAGGTTCCGCCTTCCGGGTTGGACAGGAAGTAGCAGGCTTCCATAGCCGCCGCGTTTCCCCTGTACATGACGTCAGCCGGATTGTCCGTGTCAAAGGGATTGGCCTCGGGCGTGTAAACCGTTCCCGAGGGCGAGGTCAGCGTATAATGGGGATCGCCGCCTTCCAGTTCGTAATTCAGCCTGATGATAATAGGATCTCCGGCGGGAAGCTCAAGCTCCACCGTATCGCCGGTGAAATCCTTGTCCGATTTTCTAAAACCATCCTCGGCGTTATCCAGGCTGTAATGCTTGGACAGCTGGATCAGGTTGGTCCCCATTTGGAACCTGGCTTGCGCGGGATAGTCTCCCGAGTCACCCTTCCTGTCTTCCTGGGTCCAGTACTGGGGCTGGTTATAGGGATTTTCCCATTCCAGGGTTTCGGTGACGCCCTTGACCGGAGCGTGGAAGCCTTCCGCGTCCACCCGGAAGCCGATGGAGAATATGCCAAGGACGCTGGCGTTGCCGCCGATTCCTTCGTTGTCAAAATTGCAGCCTACGCCGGCGAATTCAAAACCTCCGGCGAGCGGAATGTTGTCGGGAATTTTTAATGAGATCCGGGCGTAACCCGAGACCCAGCCGTCAAAGGTGATGTATATGCCGCCCGCGCCTGTAAAGTATTGGTAAATAGGCATGTAGGCGCTGAACATCACACCCTGTTGCGCCCCGGAGAAAATAACCAGAACCTTGGCGCCGGCGATGTCGGCAATGCCCATAAGCTGGATTGTGCCCTCCAGTTTGATGGCGCCTCCTATGTCCGTGGTAAACTCCACCAACCCCGCCAGCATGGCGACGCTAACCGGTCCTACTTTCTGTGCGGGGCCGCCTGTAAATCGTATTTCTCCCACAAATACCAGGGATCTTGGCCAACAGATTTCTCCGTCGGAAACCAGGTATTCGCTCACTTCCTCGCAATGCATATCATTCGGCGGCTGATATTTTCCGGCCGTTCCTTCCAGGCCGATTCCAATGTCCTGCATGTACACGCCGGAATCCCCCAGAGGAATGTTCATCCCTATGACTTTAATGAAGATTCCGTCGAATTTGCCGTCCCTGAATGCCACCCAACCGGAGATGCCCTGCCCGGACTCCTCGACAGTGCCCGCCGCCGGCGTCCAGAAAGGCAGTACTATTCCGCCGCCGAACTTAAAATAGGTTTGCGGATCAAAATCAATCTGGACGATGATTCCGGCCACGCCGACTCCCTTGGCCTTTATTCTAGGTATTGAAAAACCGCCGTCCAAGCCCAGGATAATGTCCTCCAAATCAGGCTTGGGATATTGCATTTCCATGTCGTCAAGGGTTAGGGTTTCTCCTAAAAAGTTAAAGCCTGGGGCGCAATTGATTTGCATGCCGTCTCTGCTTGGCATGGGTTCAATGGAAAGGATGGGCATATCAAAGCCGCTGATGGTGACTGACGGATTTTCCCATGTGATTCCATCTTTGTGTATCAACACATTGTCAATGAGCACGGAGCCGTTTTTCATGTCCCATTGGGATGCCGCATGCATGTCGGGCGAGGGAATTTCCAAGCCCCGGTTTGTAAAATAGGATCCCTGTTGATCGTATTCCACGCCTGCGATGTCCAGCACCCCGGCGGGAAGTTTGACGAACAACTCCTCCTGCCCCGTGGAGGAGTCATAGCCCTTGTATAACTCCAGGTTTTCGAAATACAGGTAATAAGGGAGCCCAAGCAGATTCCAGTCCACCCCGGCGTCAGGAAAACGCATTAACGTGGGGGTGGGATATATAGGCCCGCCGTAAAGGGTGATTTCCAATGCGTCTTCCGCCGGGTCCAGTTTTCCGTTTCCGGAATTCATGGCGCCGCTGAAATCCATGTTGGCCGTGTTCAAGCTAAAGTCGGAATAAACATCCCCCCCATGCTGCGTGTCGGTTGCGGAGTCAAAATAAATGTCATCCATGTATGTATGGCCAGCGCCGAACTCCCAGTCCAGGGTGGAGAATTCGCTGGTTGCCTGGGTAAAGCTGATGGTGCGGCCGTATCCCACCTTGGGAATGCAATAGTTGACATCATCCATGTGGAAGACCTCATGGCCGTCGTACGTGGCGATATCCAGGCTGTCAAAATAAAGCCCCTTGTCATTGGTTAGGCCCGCTGGAAAAATGCCGTTCCAATAGTCGGTTTGAAAATATCCGTTATCGAAGACGGCCACGCCTCCGTAATCCCAATCCAGAAGCACGTTTTTCAGGAAAAAGTCGCTCCCCTGACCGTTGCCCTTGATGCTGTTATCCTTCATGCTGACGCCTTCCAACTCGATGACGTCTATACCCGCCATGAAGCTGGCGCCGTCCATGGTCGGCGGATAGTCCGCATAGAACTCCAGATTATCCAGGGTAAGCGCCTTATAATCCGTAAAGTTCCCAAGATAGAAGGTCTCGGGCGTTTCAAGCCGTTCCCAGGCCGGGTTGAATATAAAATCGCTCCAGCTTATGCCCGAAATGGTCAGACCGGAAAAGCTCAGGCTGGCGTTTTCCTCGGTTATAAACCGGATGCCGGCGTCCGGGCATATTCCCAGGCCGGTGAACGGCATGGGGTAATCCCCGCCGTCGGCCAGCAGGGTTCCGTCAAAGACCATGGAGAACCTGGGCGGATTGTATTCGCCAAAAATATAGCTTTCTTTGTATTGAATGGCGTCCACGATGGTGGAGAATCCGCACAGCACAGGCCCGTCGTCAGGATTGACCGGGGTGAAGACCATTTGATCCGCATCCAGCCGGCATGGCCCTGTGAACAGGTCCACGTCCCCGGGAAGAAGGTCATAGACGTACTCCTCCCCATCCCAATACGCCGAACCGTACCACAGATCCGCGATGTTCATATAAGTCACCGGGCCGGAGAAAAGCACCTGGGTTCCGGTGATGACGATGGGCTTGTTATTTGTATTGATGGTTTTCAGATCGTATTTGACCGCATCGTCCGTGTGGCGCATCCACACGGGAGAGGACGTCATTACCGGTTCATCCAGGGCGTCGCCGTCTCCGTCCAGGGTTTGGATGGAATCCGTCAGGAATTGCACATTCCCCACGGTCATGGTTTCGGAAACCACATCCCCCACCCGGACCGTAACGTTGGCCAGGGTGTACATTTCTTCTTCATCGTACAGGTCCCAGGCCTTTGCCTCGAGCACGTACACTTGCCGCGCTTCAAAATCAAACTCAGCCCCTTCCGTAATCCACAAGGAGTGACCGTACACGGCAAAACGGCCGTTGGCGTCTTCAGTCAACTCGTAATTCAGGATGGCGTCTCCGTTTCCGTCCTGGGCGGAGAGTTCGCCAACATGGACATTGCCCGTGTACTTGCGGCATTCTTCAACATCAATGGCCGATCCTCCGTCAAGTAGAGTAAATTCCAGGCTTGTGGTCGGAAAGTCCACCCGAGTCACCTCTACGGTGTATTGGGCGGAGGCGTCATAGTTTCCGTCATGGATAATGATTCCCAGGGTGTAAGTCGGCATGACGGCGTGATCCAGAGCCTTTGCCGTGACCAGATAAGGAACCCTGTTGGTTTCTTGAATCGTAAAATCATCATAACCCGCGCCCTGGATCTCATACGTATAGGCGTTGACCGCATCCGGGTCGGTAATGTCGATACGGGCGATTATAGTGCCGATCGGTCTGTCCTCCCGGACCGGATTCAACAAGGTGAATACGTTGACATCCGTGGGCGGGTCGGTAGCGTCTTCCAGGTTGATGATGATGGGTTGATCCAGGTACAACGGCGGCTCGCCGTTGTCCGTAGCCCGAACCTGAATGGTGAATCCTCCGTAGGTTTCGTAGTCCAGGTCGGCGCCTTCAGCCACCCTGACCTCATCGCCGTCCAGATAGAACCTGCCGTCCGCGTCGTCCAGCAAGGTAAAGGTGTGGGTCTGGGCCGGGTTGGCGTCCACGGCGGTGAGGGTTCCCACCAAATCGTTTGCCCAGGCGTCTTCCGGAATGGTCGTCGCCACGCTTCCGTTGATTTGGATGTACAGCGGCGCCGTGTTTTCGCCCGGATCCATGAGGAACAGGAATCCCGTCGTGCTGGAAATTGGCGGCGCGCCGTCATCCAGCGTGGTGATATACAGGTTTATCTGCGGATGTTCGGCGCTGGAAATGCTTTGATCCAGGAACAAGGAGAACATCTCGTCGCCGTCTTCGTTTTCGCCCCATTTTTCCGTTCGGAAATAGGAATCCCAAGGCGGCTGGATGGTAAGGGTCGCCGATTGGCCTGCGTCCGGCTCCAGCACAGTCAGCATTCCCAGGTAGGCGGGAACAGCGGCGTTTTCGTCAATATTATCGTCCCCGTCAAATTCCAGGTACGCCGGCTCGTTTTTATCTTCGACGTTGATGGTTATGTCTTTTTCGCAAGACATGGCAGGGACGCCGTCATCCGTAGCTTTAATGCGCACTACATGGGATTGGGCCGTTTCGTAATCGATCCAGCCGATGTAACGGGCAATCAGGCGGTCGCCCTCGATGACAAAGGCGCCTCCCGAGGAGTAGGATACGATTTCAAAAGTGTGGCTTTGGGTTGCGTTATCGTCCTGTACGCTTAGGGTTCCCACCTCGTATTCCAGGGTGTTTTCAGGAACCGTGTTGGAGGACAGGGCGATGGAATAGGGCGCCGTATTGATTTCTGGAACCACCCAGACAGCCAGGTTCTTGACCGTGGAGTAGCGAGGCGTTCCGTTTTTTCCTTCCTCGGTCCAGCCTTCTTCCATAAAACCGGAATCCGCGGACGACACGCGTATGGTCCTGGTGGGATTTTCCGAGTCGTAAGTCAGCAGGCTGGAGTCTCCCACAACCAGGTTTTCCCCGTCTATGGCGAAACCGCCGTTGGTGGGGTCTGTAATGAGGGTGTATTCGTGCCGGTCCAGGCTTCCGTCTTCATCCGCCGTTGTAAATGCGCCAATAACCGTTCCGTCGGCCCAGTTTTCCCCGGCCTGGTTGCCGTCCAGGGAAATGTCCGTGGGCGGGTCGTTGGCGTTTTGAAGTTCAATAGTGAACGATTTGGTCAAGGGCGCAAAAGCGCCTTGATCGGAAAGGTCTTCGGCTTCCACCGTGATGGACAGGGTAGGGGAGGCTTCAAAGTCGAAAGCCGACTGGAGATTCACCTGAAGCTCGTCAATGACGATCCTGAAGGCGTCTCCCGGGTTGTCTGTCAGGGTGTACTGGATGGACGCATTGTGGTCCGGGTCTTCGCCCGTAAATGTACCTATCAGGGTTCCCGCTTCCGAGTTTTCCGTGACCGTTTTGGAGTCCAGGGAAAAGCTCTCCATGGGGAACTGCACATCGTTGATGGTAACGACAAAGGTTCTTTCGTATGTCAGGCCGCCCAGATCCCTGGTTTGAATCGTTAGCTGCTCCGCATGCCCGGGAGTGTATACGAGCTTGGAAGCGTCCGCTGCCAGGAGCTTGTCCGAGGCGATTTGGAAGCCCCCGCCCGTGGAGTCGCTTAAAAGAGTGTAGCTGTGGTAATCATCGTTGACGTCCGGATCGTCCGTTGTAAGCGTTGCCACAACGGTTCCTGCGGGCGTTCCTTCATCCACGTCGGTGGAGGAAAGATGAAGCCCGTAAGGCGGATCATTCGTGTCTTCCACCTCGATGGTAAAGGCTTTGACTACTCCCCGAGGCGGAGTTCCGTCGTCCACGCAATAGATTTCCATGTCGTAGCTGGGCCAGACTTCGTAATTTAAGGCTGCGTTGACAATCAGCCGCCACTGGGCGCCCGACTGTTCCAGGACAAAATGGTTTTCGCCGCCCGAGGCGATGGACATGATATGGGATTGGCCCTCGTCCTGGTCGTCCGCCGTAAACCAGCCCACGATTTCGCCGGTGGGCACATTTTCCGGGATGGGATAATTGGCGCCTGTAAATTTAATATCGGGCGTGTCGTTGGAGTCTTCCACCAGAATGCCGAAATCCTGCTCATAAGACTTGGGAGGCACGCCGTTGTCCGTAACGCGAATGCGCACCACGTTGGACGTGGCCGTCTCAAAATCGATTTTTGCGCTGTCGCTGATGACGAGTTTATCGCCGATTATGGCGTAGCCGCCGCCCGAATCATCGGAGGCGATTTCATAAACATGGGTCTGGGCCGGGTTGTAGTCGTCCACGGTAATCACGCCGATTACCTGCCCGTTTACCACCTCGTTCTCCGTGACCGTAAACCCGGTCAACTCGCCGTTCAAATACAGCCGTTCCGGCGCGTAATTGACTCCGGGAGTGACGGTGATGACCAGGCCCTTTTCGATTTGGTATCTGGGCGTCCCAAAGTCTCCGTCGGCGGTCCAGCCATCTTCCATATAGCCGGAATCCACGCTGCGGATGGTCACGGTATGGGTTGTGGGCCGTCCTTCATAAATGAGCACGTTGGGATTGCCCACCACCAGGATGTTATCCACCAGGGCGAAACCGCCCAGAGAGGTATCGCCCACGATTAGGTATTGGTGCGTGTCCTCAAGCCCGTCTTCGTCCACCGTGGACAAAGAGCCCACGAGGCTGCCCGCGTCCGCGAATTCCACCACGCTGGAGTTGCTGATGGTAATGTCCGTGGGAGGATCGTTGGCGTTGATGACGTTGACGACGAAATCCTCCTCGTAATACAGGGGCGGAGTACCTTCGTCCGTGGCCCGGATGCGCAGGGTGACGGTTTGGTTTTCCTCGTAATTGATTTTGGAGGCGTCATCCGTCCACAGAAAGGCGCCTTCGATTTTAAAGGCCCCGTCCAAGGGATCGGAAGCGATGGAGTAATTTACCGCCTTATCCAGATCCGGGTCTGTGGAGCTGATAAAAGCGATGTAGCCTCCCTGGCCCTCGCCGAAGCCGGTCCTTTCGTTGACGGTATGGCCGCCGGTGAACTCAATGTCCGTAGGCGCTTCGTTGACGTCGTTGATGATGATCTGCAAGTCGCCCGTGTACTCCAAGGCCATGGAGTCCAAAACCCTTATGGTCAGGGTGTAATACCTGGGGTATCCGTCCAAGGCTTCGTAATTCAGCTTGCTGCTGTCGTTCACCTCAACCCGGCCGTCGTTATGAATCAAAAAGGCGCCGCCCGAGTCGTCCGCCATGAGTGAAAAAATATGAGTGTCGTTCTCGTCCGTGTCCACGGCCGTCAATTGTCCGACAATGGTTCCATTGGGCGTGTTTTCATCCACCCCTTCCGGGGTCATGAAAATGCCTGTGGGCGCTGAGTCAACGACGTCGGACAGATCAATATAGAGGGTCTTCTCTACGTACTTCGTGTTTGTTCCGCTGGGGATTCCGCTGTCCGTACACCGAACCCTGACCCAGCATTCCGGCTGGGTGTCGTAATCCAGCAGGGAGCCGTCACTAACGGAGACGTATCCTTTATATTGGTCGTAGGGGCCGACGGAAAAAGCTCCCGAAGGGCTGTCCGCGATTTTGGTGTAGGTGTAGGTCTGGCCCTCGTCCTCATCCACGGCTTTTAGCCTGAATATTAAGGTGTTGTTGGAACTGTCTTCCGGGATGGGAGTACCGTCGTAAGAGGGTACAATATCCGTTGGCGCGTCGTTTTTATTGACCAGGTTGACCGTAAGGGTGCGGTCCAGATACAGGGCGGGGGACCCGGAATCCGTGGTGCGGATGGTTACGGTAATCACGGAGTTGACTTCGTAGTTCCAATAGGAGTTATCGCCGACGACCAGGTTTTCGCCCGATACGGCGAAGGCGCCTCCTCCCACGCTGTCCGTTATTACAGAGTAGGTGAAGGTCTGTCCTGCGTCTTCATCCACAGTGGAAAGAGTGGTGACGAACTTGCCTGCATTGACGTTTTCATTGATTTCCGGAACGTCCGGGGTGCATGTGAGTTCCGTGGGCTGCTCGTTGACGTCCTGGACGTAAATTTCCAGCGTCTCCTCCCAGGCCAGTCCGCCGGGGTCCTGGGTTTGCAGGGTAATTGTATGGGTGATCTGGGTTTCGTAGTTCAGCAGAGCGGCGTCCGCAGCATAAATTTTGTCATCGTCCAGATAAAAACAGCCGCCGTCGTCATCCACCAAAGTGTAGGTGAAATCCGCGTCATTGTTGGGATCCTGGGTGGCCAGGGTTCCAACCAGGGTTCCGGCCGGAGAGTTTTCCTCCACCGTGTTGGGCGAAAGGCTGATTCCCGTGGGCCTGTCGTTGGCGGCGTCCAGAACCTGAATGACAAAATCCTTGTCAAGCGTATATCCCACGCCGCCCAAATCCCTGGTTCTGACCGTGATGGTATGCTGGGAGGCGGCTTCGTAATCCAGCAGGAGTTCGTCCGCTACAACCAGTTGATCGTCCGACAAAGCGAATCGGCCGCCGGCGTCATCCACCAACTCGTAGGTGAATGTATCGCCTTCATCCGGGTCCTCGGCGGCAAAAGTTCCGATTACCGTACCGGTAGGCGCTCCCTCCTCCACGGTTGCGGAGGAAAGGTTGATGTCCGTGGGGGATTCATTTAAGTCAATGTCATACTTGGCGGCCAGATATTGGTTTACCTGCTCCCTTTCCTCATCGCTGAGCACCCGTGAGTACAAGATGACTTCCGAGACCATTCCATTAAATTGATTGGTGTAAATGGAGCCTTCCGCCATGTATTTCAGGTATCCCAGGCTGTATGCCTCTGTGGAAGCCGGGGAAGGATAAGTGCGTTCGTCCACCGGAATGGCGTCCAGGAAGGCCAGGGCGGTCTCCCCGTTTTTCACGGCGTTTCCAATTTTTTGTTGATGGGGGGCCATGTAGGCGTCGTCCCCATGCCCCGGATAAGACGGGCCGTTCATGAAGTATGACAGGAAATTGCCGTCGCTCGCGCCTATGAACACGCTGGGGGTTGATGCAGGATATTGACCCGCCACAAAGGCGGGGTAGCCAAAATAGTTGTAGCCGTTCTCAAAATTCTTCATGACGACAAACACATCGGCCGTATCGTCGACCGCTATGTCCGTAATTCCGTCCAGGCCCTGGTGCAAATCCTGGTCATCATCTCCTTGAAAATAGACGCTGTAAATATGCATGACCTGGCTCGGCTCCAGGCATAACGTGGTGGTGAACACTGTATTGGCGTCTTCATAATATCCGTCGGCTATGAAATCCCAGGTTTCTACGTTGTAGATTTCCCAACCCATATCCGTGGGATTGTCGTCCGTTGTAAAGACGACTTGCACGCTGCTTTCGCTCGGATCGCACCCTTCTCCGCCTGCAGGCGCGCTGAAATACATGCTTGTGAAATCCTCGAACGCCGTTCCTGAGATAACCGTCTCGCCGTTTACGATGACTTGATATCCTCCGGATCCGTTGTCGCAGCAGTAGCCGTCATCATCGTCGCACCAGAGAAAAAATTCATATCCGCTTTCTTTTAATATATCGCCGGAGGGGGCCTGATCCAGGTCGTACTGCACGGCGTGGGCGCCGTTCCCGCTGGCGTCCTCCCATTTATAAACCTGTCCTGTGCTATCCACGATGTGGACGCCGTAATCTCCTTTTAACCAGAGGCTCAAACCGTCGGAAGGAATGTCAGTAACCGAAGGCGGAGAGCCAGTGGACCCATTATCTATCAGACAGACGTCCCCATCCGTAAAATCGCCGTTCGTAGAGGGGTAGTAGCTTCCTGGATATTGGTAGCCGTGAAGCGTAACTCCCCACTCGGACTGGATGGAGTCGTCATCCAAAAGCTCCAGGCGAAAGATCTTGTCGCTGGAGCCCACATTTAGAGCGACGGTATAAACATCCGCGAGGGCGGAGGAATTCGGGCTAATGGAGGCAATCTGAACCTCGGAGCAGTCCCCGGACAAAGATTGCACGTGGAAATCCGAAGCGTCCACCCCGGCGACTTGCTGGCTGAAGGTCACGGTGTAGGTTACTACGGTGGTGTCTGTGATGGGGTTTTCGTCATTCAGAACAATGGATTCCACCACAGGGGGGAAGGGCTCGAATTGAATGGTCAACGTGGGCAGCGCAGCGGCATTGTTGGCGTCAAAAGAATAAAACTCCACGGGAGTGTCAATGTCGTCATAGGGGAGGAGGATAATGGTCACGGAACTTCCAGATTCCCAGTCTTCCAATTCCGTCAAATCAGCTATTTGATCCGCCAGTGAAGGCGAAGTCTGCCGGCTGCCTGCTGCGGCGCCGGAGTCGATGACCCATAAACTGCATATCTCCAGGGGGGAACGGTCAATTACGGACGGGTCTGTTGCAAAATCCTGGGCGTTGGGATCCAGGAGTATTTTCGGTCTTACGAGCATTTGGCCGCCCGAGTCGTTTGCATTGACCAAAGTCGTGGTAAGGTTGGCGGCTTGAATTTCCGATTTTGGGGGGATCCGGACATCCGTGAAACGCAGCCCGGTGGTATAAGTGCGGGAATCGTCTGAGAAAGTCCCTACACGCAGAGTTGATGAGGTATAGTCATCCACCTGAGGCGTCGGCGTGCTGGAGTATGCATCATCCTGGCTCATTCCAACGGTCAGGGTGATGACCGACGAGGCGTTGGCCTGAAAAAACAGCCCGGATGACAAAATCAACACAAGGAAGAATATTCCGCCCACAAGAAAGGGGCGGCTGCCCATGTTATGTTTGGGACGCTGGGTATCTGTGTAGAAAGAATTTTTATAATAAGAGCGCGCGGCAGCGGCGGATGACTGAGGCATGACGTTTCCTCCAGAGGCTGTTTTGGAGCTTGAATACCTCCCCGTACAGCAGGAGATATTCCTGTTATTGCAAAACCGGAAGAGGTCCCTTTTTTTCCACTGGAGGGGCAGAGGCTTTTGTAATAACAGGTCTTGTTCGCGATAGTCTGTAGTTATGCACAAAAACAGCATTTTCATGATAATGCATAAGTAAAAATGCTGTTAAATATATCTATTGTATGCTTGTAGAAATTCTGTTTTGATTTTCTAACCGATGGTGGAAAAACAGTCAATACCTGTGATAAATTGAAGGCTGTAAAATATAAATAATCTCTATGGGGATGGGTTCCTTGCCCCGTCTGTGGTTTAGTTGTCTCTATCAATGATGGTTAGCCGCTTCGCTTCAAAACGCCTCAGTTTTGTCTTCTTATCGGCCTCGTTGCAAAATCCCTAAAAACCATATTAGTCTTGGTTTCAATGGCCATATTGTGTATCGTGTTCTTTGACCGTTGATCCTGCTTTTAACAAAGTTGCCGCAGCGTCGGCTTGGGCGGCAACTATCGAATTTTGATAGTATATCTTTAAAAGGCTATAAAGGGATGATAAACCGTCCTCCCGAATGGATCAAAGAAAAAATATTTTTTCGCAAAATCATTTTGAAATTGGGGAGTTCCCTGTTCTTGGAGTTGACAAAAGGGTCAGGTATGTTGACCTCATTAATGAAACTGTTGCAGCAAGGGCGACTGTATAGGAAACCCGAGAGGCCGAGCTGGAGGCCCTTGATAGTGCGACAGGCGAGGTTCTCCTGAGCAAGTCAGTCAAGATAGATGAACACCAACTTGAAGATACTCAGGACTGCCGGTTAAGACAAATAATACGACATTCAGCAATTCAGCCGAAAGAGAATGCTCCTGACGATTCGTTCGCCTGGGTCCAAAGAATAGTTGAGTACGCCAGGCGTTTTGTGAAGAGACATTTCCAATAATCGATGACAGTGGGCTGTTCTTCTGCTCTTCTGCTACGGAAGTGCATTCTTTTGATGAACAAGGTCGGCCTGTCGGCAAGCCGCGGGCGATGCAACTGCCTGTGGTAATCAGCCGACGCGAATCACGCGGACGCCGTTACGGCGCAGGAGTTCGCCTGTAACGCCTTCCTTGTCGCAGGTGGGGGAGCCGCCCTCGAGGTAAGCGCGTTCCGCGCCCACCGTCCGGGCGATGTTGAGAACGTACCGCGAGCCGTTGACGTGAAATCGCGTCACGTCCTCTCCGGTTTCCGGGGCGATGATCCGGTATAAGCCGTCCAGCACTTCCGCGCCCGTATGGCCGCACAGGGTTTCGCTGGTGCGGGGCGTGGGCATGCCGCCTAATTGCTCGGGGCAGACCGGAACGAGGACGTATTTCTTTTTGAGGTCCTTGATCAGCTTGTCCCGCCGCTTTGCCGGCCTGCCGTGCCACCGGCAAGGGAACCCCAGAAAACAGGCGCTGATAAGCACGGGCGCCTTGCCTCCGGGCAGGGATTCCTCCGGGAACAAAGGCGTTTGGGCCGGAACTGGAAATTGCTTGGGCTTCATGGACGATTCTCCTCATATCAGGATGCAGCCGAAGACTTCCTTAACCTGCGCGGACCTCGCAGCCATTCCGCCTTGGGGTCGTGTTGCTCGTGATACAACCGGGAGGTCCTGTGGCTCGCCGTGGCGTAGCAATAAAGGCAGCCGTGGCCGCAGGTGACGTAAGCGCCGACGTCCCGGGAGTAATCGCAGGCGCACTCCTTCCCGCGATGCCCCGGTCTTTTGCTGGGAATCAATCGGCCGGCGACTTCGCTCAGGCGCATGGCGTCGATGCATACTGCCGGGAGTATCCCGGGGCTCAGGCATTCCGATTGTCCGCACAGGCGCAGGGCCATGCCGTTGTCCGAAGCGATCGCCGCCAATTCCCGCAAAAACGCCTGTTTGGAGGAAATATGCGGATCCTCGAACCTAAAGCCCATTTCCCGGGCCGCGCGGGTCAGGTTCGTTCGGGTTTTTCTGAAGGCAAAGGATGCATAGGCCACAACCACATCCTTCACTGCTCCTTTCAGGCGCCGGGCGATGGCTGCGAAATTCTCGCGGTGAAAATCGAAGCCGGTTTCACAAGTTATGAGGATTGGGTCGTATCGCCAGATGACGGCCTTTTTTCCGTACGTTTTTGAGATCACACGCAAATGGGAGACGGACGCTTCCACGGAGGGGATGGCGGGCTCAAGCAAGCGGGGAAAGCCGTTGATGGTGTAATGCACAATAAAGGGAAAGCCGCGTGAATGCACGTCAGAGAGGTTGCCCATGAACGGGCCGGGATTTTTGGTCCAGAAAAAGAACCCGTCCACCTCCCGGGGGCTAAGCCCGACCCGGTAAACCCGGCCGTTAAAAGCGTTGATCGATAGGCAATATCCGGCGTCCAGGCGATTTCGAAACCAGTCGCCGTAAAATGCGGGAATGTCCGTCCTGGAGCTTGCCGAGATGATCATGCCAACCGCCTCGTTTGCGCCATATTGCATTTTTATTGAAAATCCAGAGAAATAAATATCACAAAATTTATATTTTGTCTCGATTGGTATGATTTTTTATCCACCCCCTCATAACTCCAGGATAATCAGTTTTTCTCAGAATAGGCTAACGGATTCAAGGATGCGTCCGGCGAGGAGGCTAGAGATCGGGCAATAATTGCTGCTACCAAGTCAATGGGCCGCATTCCACGAAACACGCAATGTTAAAAAGCAATGTCACTGCATATAGAAATATTATACTTACCCAGAATCGGATAGGCTCCTTTTCTCGGGTGTATGTACCCTGGTTAGAAGAAGCGCATCCGTTTTGAATGGCAAGGTGGGCAAGCAGGACAGGGACGCTTGTCACTGCTCCCAAAATGAGACCTATCATCCATCCATCTATTGCATTTTCAGAATTAAGTCCAATCAGGATGACATTTGTAAATATAAGGGCTATCGGCGTCCAAAAACTAAGCAATGCAACTTGTTTGAAGTATTTGATCTTATAGGTGGGACCGAGCATTCTTGAGCGTTCGGCTACAGGAATTTCCTTCAACTCCTCCAGGGTAAAAGAGCAAGCCGGCAAAAACTCCTTGTCAGGTTGCGCTTCACTCTTTCTCGTCCTTTTTATGCGTTTGCCGGAACCCAAATTTCTTCCCTGCTTTTTAGACCATAGCCATTATTCGCTGCGGCTCCGGGTTGACCCCGCAACATCGGAAACCATTCAGAGCATTTTTGCTTCGCCGCCTAAACAAACTTTCGGAACCGAAATAGGTGGTCCAGTTTTTCCAATTCATCTTCCCGCCAATAAAAAATACCGCATTTTTTCGTTTCCTCGGGAAAAGCTCCTGAGTCCAGGGCGTCGTATAGGTCTTCCGCAAAAATGTCCGTGTTCACGCCTTTAAAGATCTCCGGCTTGTCAAAACTTGCTTCCAGGGAAACAAAATTCCTCATACCTCCATGGAACGGGATTTCTACGCTTTTGGAGCTTTTACCATCTATCCCGATGCCAAATAGTGATTCAGAGGAAACATCGGGGTAGGTTTCGTAGAGATAGTCATAGGCGTCATACGTCGCCCCTGTACACACAGGGTCCGTTCCCGGTTCAACATAAACGCTCGCTATATCGCAGCCGTCATAGATGTTTGCAACCAAAGCCGAAGAGCCCGTCAGATCGCACAACGGTTGAATCAGCATCCTTCCGGCCACATCCGCGCATAGCAGATAGCATGGATGACAGTTGATCTTGACCCAAGATTGGTTCATCTGCATAACGGCGACCAACAGTTCTTTGGGCTTAAGGACTTCATCAAAGGGATTTTCATCCAACAGAGATAAACTTTTTTCATAAGACGGCGCATTTACGGGTAAGTAGCCGTAATCCCCGAATACACTTGAGAAGGTTTTCAGCAATTGTTGGCTATCGCAGCATTCCAGGTAGGTCACGCAATCAAAAGACCCCAATTGAACCTCCGTAAGCACTTGATTGGGGCGGCAGACCCCTATGAATGTTCAGATAATAGTGATAAAGGGTGTGAGTAACTTATTTAAGCGGAAAGAACAATAGAATATTCTGACGAAAAGGTTAAAGCACATTAGATATTTTCATATTATTTCATCCCATACTTGGTGGATGATTTCCTTGGGAACCATGATGTTCCAATTCTTAACGAGGACGCCGTTTTTTCTGTTTCTCCGGTCAAGATAATGGGGCTGAGCAGGTTGTTCCTTTTTTAAAGACTGGAGGTGATTTTCTTCAACCATCAGGGCGTCGCGATGTTGCTCCAGAAAGAAGCCAACCTTGGCGGCGGTGGTTGCATTTTCCAACAGAAGAGCATACTCGACTATCATATCCAAGTTGAAATATTCAACCAGTTCCAAAGACCGCCAGATTTCCTCCCAGGCCCCCCCGAGGTTGGGGCGATCGAGGATATCCACCAAGGTGCGCTCCAGGCTTGTAACACGCAAGGAGACTCCCATTCGTTCTGCGGTTTCCACCCCGAACGACTCCATATCCTTGTCGACTAAAACCTTTGGCCCAGGAGTGCACTTAAACTCGCAACCGCGAAAATGCAGCGGGACGGATTGTTTTTGCGATAGATACATAAACCGGTTTGTTGCGGAATAGGCGCTTCCATGAAATTCAAGGGCGGTGTGATATGCCAAAACCGCATCATTGGTCATCTTACCTGCAAGAAGGAAGGGATCAACGGGAGTCGATTCCGGAGTCATCCCAAGGGGGACGACGGCGTGCAACCCCCGACGTACTGCGATCAGCCGCCCCTGCTTCCGATAATACGCCAGGATTGCGTTGCGATTTTTGGGGCTGAAAGAGCCGGAGGAGGCAAGGTAGGCGTCAAATTCCTCTAAGGTGAAAACAGGATGTCTGGCAAAAAAGTTATTGTATTTCATGGCGGCGCCCCCACATGACAAAAATATAATATATTACATAAAATATTATATATAACTAATATTTTTGTCAAGTATGCATTTTTAGGCTATTTGACAAATAGTTGAGATATAGACAAAAAAATATAGCATATCTCATATTTTTGTCAAATTTCGGTTTGGTCTGGAATACCCAAAATATTATCTTGCATTGCCCTGCCCATAAGTCTTGATTCATGGGGATTTTTGACGGCAAAAAGGAAGATGGGCGTATTGATCTGAAGAATTGAGGGCATTGACATAGGCATGCGGTCAATCCTGTTTCCGGCGTAACAGGCGGCGCCCAGACTGCGCCCAGGCGGCCCTGGAAAAACAAAAGGCTTGCAACTATTTAAAGTTGCAAGCCATTGTTTTCATATGGTGCCGAAGGGGAGACTCGAACTCCCACTGGAATACTCCAACTAGACCCTGAACCTAGCGCGTCTACCAATTCCGCCACTTCGGCATTTATGTCCTGGCCTTAATTCGAAAATTTTGCTTAAATGGCCCTTCGGCTGAAGCTTCTGTTTTTCGGTTCGGCCTGCCCGGGAAAATGGTTGATTTCCCTGAACGGATGAACTAATTAGACGGATTCGGATTGTATGTCAAGCGAAATATGGGAGCTTTTTTAACAAATGCAATTAATCGAGAACCTGGAAGCCATTAAACAGCCGTTTTCAAAGGCTGTTATTACCATTGGAAATTTTGACGGGGTCCACATCGGACATCAGGCCCTTTTTTCCGAAGTCATCCAAAAGGCGGACTCCATCGGAGGCAGTTCCATGGCCATGACCTTTGAACCGCATCCGGCCCGTTTTCTGAAAAAGGAGAATTTTCCGCCTCTTATCACTCTGTATGAACAAAAAGTAGAGCTTATCAGCCGCACCGGACTGGACGCCCTGGTGGTCGTTCCCTTTAATGAGGCCTTCGCTTCCCTGAGCCCTCAGGAGTTTGTGGAGGACATCCTCATCAAACGATTGGGCGTAAAAGTGCTGATTGTCGGACCCGACTATTGCTTCGGCAAGGGCCGGGAGGGCAACGTGGAATATTTGCAGCAAATTGCAGAACCCCTGGACTTCGAGCTTATGGTGGTCCCCTGGATCGGCCAGGCCGGACCCAACGGAGAGCGCATCAGCAGCACCCGCATCCGGGAGCTTGTCCAGGAGGGAAAAATCGAGGAGGCCAAACGCCTTCTCGGCCGGGACTATCAGGTCCGCGGCATGGTGGTCAAAGGCCGCAACCGGGGCGGCAAGCTCTTGGGCTTTCCTACGGCCAATATCCACCTGACCGACGAGTTGTGCCCCAAGGCCGGCGTATACGCTGTCACTATGCAGGTGGAGGACGCCGTGTATCCGGCGGTGGCCAATATCGGCTACAGCCCCACTTTCGACGATTACATCTTCACCGTGGAAGTCCACGCCCTGGATTTCTCCGGGGATCTGTACGACAAAAAAATTAAGGTGAATTTCATTGCCAGGCTCCGGGGCGAGATCAAGTTTCCCAATCTGGACGCCCTGATCGAGCAAATCCGGGAGGACATCATAATCGCCAGGGAGATAATCCCCGTATGAAGGGAAAAAAATTAGTCCTTTCCCTGATTGTGGGCCTGGTCATTTCCGGGCTGGGCCTGTATTTTTCGTTCCGAAAGGTTCAGTTCGAGCCTTTGATGAACTACATCGTCTCCATCAATTACTGGTGGACTCTGCCCGCCCTGGGCATGGCCATGATCAGCTTTTTTCTGCGGGCGTGGCGTTGGCGGGTGATCATGGGCTCGGTGGAGCGGCTTGGCTTCTGGGAAGCCTACCACCCCATGATGATCGGGTTTATGATGAACTGCATCCTTCCCGGCAGGGTGGGGGAGCTTGCCCGGCCCGCCATCTTGAAACGACGGAAAAACGTTCCGTTTTTTCAAACCCTGGCGACAGTGGCGGCGGAGCGGGCCTTTGACCTCATCATACTCTTAAGCCTGTTTGCGGTGGTGACGGCCTATGTGCAGATCGATCCCAACCTGGAAGTGGCGGTGGATCAATACACCATTTCCAGCAAGGTGCTGCAGAACGCTGCAACGGCCATGACCCGGCTTTCCATCGTGCTGATTGCCGGAATCATCCTGGTGAGCTTTGAGTTTTCCCGCGGACTCATGGAGCGGATTATCCTGGCGTCTCCATCGATCCTGTTTTTCCTGAGCCTTGACGCCCAGGAAAAGGTGCGGCAAAAAATTTGCCTTCCCATCGTGGGAATTATGAACGGGATCGCCCAGGGCTTCGGCGCCATCAAGGATTTCGGCAAGGTCTTGTTATGCCTTGGAATTTCCCTGGCGCTCTGGAGCCTGCTGGCCGGAACGTATTTTGTCATGGTCCAGGGATGTCCGGGTATTTCCATGTCGGCCCTGGAATTAACCGCCATGATGGTTATAATATGCTTTGCAATCTCCCTTCCTTCCGCGCCGGGCTTTTGGGGCCTGTGGGAGGCCGGGGGGATATTCGCCATGGTGCTCTTTGGCGTGCCTCGGGACGAGGCCGCCGGATTTACCCTGGTCAACCACGTAATCCAGTTGATAGTGCCCATTATTTTGGGCCTGATAAGCGTGGTCATGACCGGAGTCAGCATCAGGCAAATTTCGAGCGCCGGCGAAGAGCTGGCTGAAAATAATATTCAAACTACAGAGAGGGGATAGGCTTGTGGCTCTTTTAGACATAGTGACCTATCCGGCGCCCATTTTGGGAAAGCCGTGTAAACTTATTGAAGATATCGACGAAGACCTTGTTTGCCTCGTGGAGGATATGACCGAAACTTTGTACGACGCTCCGGGCCTGGGCCTGGCCGCCGTGCAGGTGGGCGTGGACAAAGCCATGCTGGTTTACGACGTGGCCGAGGACGAAAACTCGGAAAGCACTGGCCTTAAGGTGCTGATCAACCCCAAGATCGTCCATGCGGAAGGCAAGGTGACCTCGGAAAATGAAGGCTGCCTGAGCGTGCCTGAATTTCGCGCCGACGTTCCCAGGTTCGCCTGTGTGACCGTGGAAGGCGTGGATCATGAGGGCAAGCCGGTGAAGATCGATGCGGAAGGGCTGCTTTCCATTGTGCTTCAGCACGAAATCGACCACCTGGAGGGCAAGCTGTTCATCGACAGAATCAGCTCTTTAAAGCGCAGCATGTACAAGCGCCGCGTGGCAAAGGCCTTGAAGGCGGAAAGGTAGGCGTCTGTGAGAATCGTGTTCATGGGCGCCCCGGACTTTGCCGTCCTTCCATTGAAAAAATTATCCGAGCAGGGCCATGACGTGGCCGCGGTGGTCACCCAGCCGGACCGGCCCAAGGGCCGCGGCAGAAAGCTGGCGCCTCCTCCGGTCAAGGAAGAGGCGTTGCGCCTGGGGGCTCCGGTTTTACAGCCGGAAAACCCCAAGACCCGGGAGTTTGTCAGCGAGCTTGCGGGCTATGATGCGGACGTGTTTGTGGTCATTGCATACGGGCATATCCTGACCAAAGAGGTCCTGGCTCTGCCCAAAATCATGCCCATAAACATCCACGCCTCTATTTTGCCGGCGTATCGCGGTCCTGCGCCCATCCAGTGGGCCATCATCAACGGAGACGCCAAGACCGGCGTGACAGCCATGCGCATGGACGCGGGCATGGATACGGGCGACGTTCTGTCCGTCGCCGAGGTGGGGATTACGGATACGGACACCTCCGAGACTTTGCATGACAAGTTGTCCCAGGCCGGAGCGGACTTGTTAATCAATATCCTGGACAATCTGGACTCCATCACGCCCACGCCCCAGGAGCACGACAAAGCAACCTACGCACGGGCCCTTTCCAAGGCGGACGGGGAGATTCGTTGGGAAGAGCCCGCCTTTGCCATAGAAAGGCTGATTCGCGGCGTGACTCCCTGGCCCGGCGCTTTCACCTTTTTGGACGGCAAACGCATGCGCTTCCTGGAAGCCCGTTTATGGGACGAGCCCACCCAGGCCGCTCCCGGAACGGTGATTTCCAGCACGGGCGGCGTGTTTTTGGTTGCTACGGGCGACGGCGTGCTGAACATCACGCGGGTCCAGGGCGCTTCGGGCAAGCCCTTGAAAGCGGAAGATTATCTTCGCGGCGCCAGGATCGATCCGGGCGCCAAACTGGGATAAGCCGTGAAACCTCCTGCCGGCAAGGACAAATCACGAATTACTGCAGCAAGAATCCTGGATCGTCTGGAATCCGGCGATCAGGTTCTGGACGTAGTCCTGGACCGCGCCCTGGACGAAGAGCCGGGGCTCACCCGCAAGGATCGGGCGCTGGTCATGGCCCTGGTATACGGCGTTTTGCGCAATCGCGGCCGTATCGACTGGGTTATCAGTTCGTTTTCCAAGACCAAGTTAAAGAAAATTCAGCCCGAAATTCTGAATATTCTACGGATGGGCGTGTTTCAGCTTTTGTTCCTGGACAGGGTGCCTCCGGCCCTGGCCGTGGATTCCTCCGTGGAAATGGCTAAAAAGGCCGCTCCTGTTTTTGTGTCCAAGTTTGTCAACGGCGTCCTGCGCAATGTGGAGCGAAAGGGCAGGGGGCTTCAGCTTCCCGACTTCGCCAAAGACCCGCTTAAGGCTATTTGCGTGGCCGAATCCTATCCTGAATGGATGGTCAAACGCTGGATCAAACGCTTTGGAGCCGAAGAAACCCTGGAACTATGCAAGGCGGGCAACAAAATCGCGCCCATAACCATCCGGGTGAATTCCCTGGCTGCATCCCGGGACGAAGTTGCGGACCAAATTCGGGACCAAGTCAAAAATTTGGAATTGCACGATTGGCCGCCCATGGCCATGTCGTTTTCAGCGCCTCTGGTCCCTGTATTTGAGCTGCCGGGTTTTACTGAGGGAAAGTTTTCCGTGCAGGACGCCGCCTCCCAAATGACGGCCCTTTGCCTGGATCCTCAACCCGGAGAAAAGGTGTTGGACGCCTGCGCCGGGCTGGGCTCCAAAACCAGCCACATGGCCCAACTTATGGACAACAAAGGGGAAATCCTGGCCGCCGACCTGGAGCCGGGTAAGCTCAAAAAACTTGAGGAGGAAATGGCGCGGCTAAAGGTTTCCATTGTCACAACGCGTGCTGTGGATTTTACTGGGGAGCGTTCATTGGAGCCCCAAGGCTTTGACAAGGTTTTGGTGGACGCGCCCTGCACGGGATTGGGCGTAATTCGCCGCAACCCGGATTCCAAATGGTCCAAGACCCTGAATTCCATCCACAAGCACGCCAAACTCCAGGGGATGATCCTATCCCGCGCCGCGGAGCTTGTCAGGCCCGGGGGCTTGATCCTATACTCGGTTTGCAGTATGGAACCGGAGGAAACGGACGGCGTTATTAAGGCTTTTTTAAGGAACAATGAGGACTTCACCCTGGAGCCGAGTCCTTTGCCCAAGGATGGGGATCAAACCATGCTGGACGAGCATGGCTGCATGCGAACCTTTCCCCACAGGCAGGGTATGGACGGCTTTTTTGCAGCACGCATGAGGCGTCGAGCATGATCAAAAAACTGCCCAGGCTTCTGATATACATTGTGATTTTTTTTGTCGTCATGGGCGGAAGCGCCTATCTTTCCCTGCGCTTTCTGTTCGGCTCCGCCGACACGGTGACGGCCCCGGATCTTGTTGGCAAAGACGTGGTGTACGTCCTGCAAACCCTTTCCGCCATGGGCCTGAACACCAAAGTGGCGGGCATGCGCTATCATCCCACGATTCCGGAAAACAGCGTGGTTTCCCAGGACCCGGAGCCGGGCAGGGAAATCAAGAAAGACCGGGATGTGCGCATCATTCTGTCTTCCGGGCCGGAAACCCTGTCCATGCCCAGCCTGGTGGGGTCGGATCTTCGCAGGGCGAGAATTTGGATCGAGGATAACGGTCTGAACCTGGCCTGGATCACCAGGGTGTACGACGACGCTTTGCCAGACACGATTCTAGCCCAAGAGCCTTTGCCGCCCGACTCCGTGGCGCGCGGTGCGGAAGTCCGTTTGCTGGTGAGTCAGGGCAAACGCCCCAAGGCCATGATCATGCCGGATTTCTCCGGTTTGAACCCGGAAGACGCCATGTTACTGGCCGAACGCTGGGGCTTCAAGGTGAACGACGTCCGGGCGGTGAACAAGGTGGACCAGCCGCCCGGAGTAGTGGTTGACCAGTATCCGGCGATGGGGTATCGCATTCTGGAAGGCCAGGGCATAGAGCTTACGGTCAATCGGCCCAAACCTAATGACAACCAGAGTATAGGCCGAAGCCAGGGGCCTGGGTTTGTATCCTTCCGCGTGCCTCCGGGATTCTTGAAGAGCCATATGGAGCTTAAGGTCAGCGTGGGAGGCGGCCTGCAGGTCCTTTACGACGAATATGTTAGTCCGGGAACCCGGTTGTGGTTCCTGCTGCCGGACAAGGACGGGGAGTTTTTCCTGTACCGGGACGGCCGAATAATCAAGCAAAGCCGTGAAATATTTTTTTATGGGAGACTGAAAAAGTGAAAATTATAGCACCCTCGATTTTGTCCGCGGACTTCGCCCGCCTGGGCGAGGAAGTACAGGCTGTTGAAAAAGCTGGAGCCGACTGGATTCACGTGGACGTCATGGACGGCCGGTTTGTGCCCAACATCACCATTGGCCCCGTGGTCTGCAAGGCGGTCAACAGGGTGACGGACCTTCCCCTTGACGTGCATTTGATGATCAAACAGCCGGAACTGTACGTGGAGGATTTCGTCAAGGCCGGGGCGGATTACATCACCATCCAGGTGGAGTCCACCACCCATCTCAACCGGACCGTCAACCTTATCCGGGAACTGGGCGCCAAGCCGGGCGTGGTATTAAATCCCACAACGCCTTTGTCCTCCCTGGAATGGGTGCTGGAATACGTGGACTTGGTTATGCTCATGAGCGTCAACCCGGGTTTCGGCGGCCAGAAGTTCATTGATAACAGCCTGCGGAAAACCGAGGAATTGGCTAATATGATCCAATCCAAAGGCCTGAACGCGCTCATCGAGCTGGACGGGGGCATTAATTCCAAGACCATCAAGTCCGCTTCCGACGCCGGGTGCGACGCCTTTGTGGCCGGTTCGGCTATTTTCGGCAGCGAAGATTACGCGGCGACCATCAAGGAGTTCAGAACCCTTTTGGGTGAGGCTTAGCCGGTTCGTTATATGGGCGCCGCGGCGTGGGGGCGGGGTTCCCTGCCCAAGTGGATCGCAGGGCGTATCCGTCCAAAATCAGGCGCCCACAGGGGGGCGCCGCTACATAGCGATGCGGATGCAACTATCTATGTAGCTTCAGGGCTTGCCCTGCCAATATTTGGTTGATTTTAATGGACTTTACGAACTCTATTCAACCTGCGCTGCAGCCAAAGAGACGTAGGTTGGGTGGTTCTGCTGCGATGATGGTAATTGAAATCAGCAGGTTATGATTTGATTATACGCCAGTGAACGCCAAGGCGTTATGCAGGTTCACCCAACAAGAATGAACCTAACGCCTTAAAATAACACCGATATGCATTCCCACGCAAAGCATGGGAACGAGAAAACTCACGATCTTAAACGTCAAACGTAGATTTGACCCCAATTTGGGGGAGGGGGCTATGGCAAATACGAACAAACCCGTCATACTGGTCCTGAACGGTCCGAACCTGAACATGCTGGGCAAACGGGAGCCCGAAGTCTACGGCTCCACCACCCTGGATGAAATCAATGAGGGCCTGATAACGCAGGCGGAGGAATTGGGCCTGGAGGTTCAATGCTTTCAATCCAATTCCGAGGGCGCCCTGGTGACCAAAATCCAGGAGGCCTTTCAAAACGTGGACGGCATCATCATCAACCCGGCGGCCTACACCCATACCAGCGTGGCCATCCGGGACGCCTTGCTGCTGCATGACGTTCCCATTATCGAGCTTCACCTGTCCAATGTGTACAAGCGGGAAGAGTTTCGCCACAAGTCTTTTGTTTCGGGTGTGGCAACGGCCCAGATGGCGGGCTTCGGCGCCATGGGTTACAACATGGCCCTGCAGGCTATGGCTGACATGGTGAAAGGCGGTTAAAATGCCGATCGTCGCTGCTTGACCCTTGCTCAATCGTTAAAGAGGCCTATTATTTGAAGCGAGGCTGCGGTCCTCGACTTTTTTTTCCATGGATCCATATTTGTGAGGCTGTTATGATTGAGGATGATGAACATTTGACGGAGCTTATTAACGCTCTTACCCAGGCGAAAAAACGACGAATCCTGGTCCAGATAGGTCGCCAGGACCTGGACGGAGAGGATTTTCTCTTCCACGGGTTTATATTGGATTTTTCCCGGGAGCACGTGCTCATCCAGTTGATAAGCGACCGGTTCGACCTGGACGGATACGAGGTGCTGCGGACGGAAAACATCACCTTGCTGGATTCTGAGTTCGAACACAGGCGATTTTTGGAACGGGCTCTGGGCATACGGGGTATGCGGCCGATCCCTCTGGAGGGCATTGACCTCAAAGATACCCGCTCCATGTTCCGGTCCGTTGAAAAGTTATTTCCCTTGTTGGTTATTCACAGGGAATGGGATTCGGACGGAGAGTGCGAGGTCGGGCGCATCAAGATGGCAGCAGACGAGTTTTACACCCTGAAAGCCTTGTCCCCCACCGCGGAATGGGTGGACGACGACAAGGTGTATCGCTACAGCGACGTGACCCGGGTTTGCTTTGGCGGGGACTATGAAACCACCCTGGCCCGGGTGGCGGGCATTGAGGTTTAATTTTCGTTAGTGTAAAAATACTGAATAAAAATCCTTGACAGCCGCTTGACAGGCTTGTTACAAGGTCGCAGTTTTTGAAGCAGGAACTTTTACCCAAAGGATTTGCAGAACGAACATGAAAAGCATTATTTCCGTTATCATTATTAGCCTCGGTCTTATTATCGTAGTAGGGGTACTTCCCTGCTACGGACGGGCTGGATAACGGTTAAATTTACATAAGTTTTTAAAAAAATCCGTTGCCAGCCCGCTGGCAACGGATTTTTTTTTGCCTTAACGGCGAAAAAAACAAAATTTTGGCAAAAAGCATAAAAAAGGAAACCTAATGAAAAGCGATAATGTTCGAATCGGACTGGAAAGAGCCCCCCACCGCAGCCTTTTTAAGGCGATGGGCTATACGGACGAAGAACTGAACCGGCCCCTGATCGGGGTGGCCAATCCCATGAACGCGGTAATCCCCGGGCATGTTCATTTGAACAATATTGCCGAGGCCGTGCAAAAGGGCATTTATCTGGCCGGCGGCACCCCCGCTATATTCGGCGGCATCGGCGTTTGCGACGGCATCGCCATGAATCACGCAGGCATGAAGTACTCCCTGGCCAGCCGCGAAATTATCGCTGACTCCGTGGAAATCATGGCTACGGCCCATGCTTTCGACGGTCTGGTTTTAATCTGCAATTGCGACAAGATCGTCCCCGGCATGCTCATGGCAGCGGCCAGGATCGACATCCCGACGGTTATCATAAGCGGCGGCCCCATGTTGGCTGGCAGTCATCCCAATGTGAAGAACGGCGAGAAGATCGATCTGATCACGGTGTTCGAGGGCGTGGGCGCGGTGAAGTCCGGCAAGATGACCGAGGAGGAGCTGAGCCTGATGGAAGACGAGGCATGCCCCACCTGCGGCTCCTGCGCGGGCATGTTCACCGCAAATTCCATGAACTGCCTCACCGAAGTCATCGGCATGGGCCTGCCCGGCAATGGAACCATCCCGGCGGTCATGGCCTCCCGTATTCGTCTGGCCAAACAGGCGGGCATGGCGATCATGGATATGGTGGAAAAGAACATCACCCCCAGCCAGATCATGACGCCTGAGGCTTTTGCAAACGCCCTGGCCGTGGACATGGCTTTGGGCTGCTCCACCAACACGGCCCTGCACCTGCCCGCCATCGCCCATGAAGCGGGCGTCGAATTCGATCTCAAGCAAATTAACGAAATCAGCGCCAGGATTCCCCATCTGTGCCAGTTGAGCCCCGGCGGATATCACCGCATTGAAGACCTGAACAGGGCCGGCGGCATTCAGGCCGTCCTGAGTGAGCTGATCAAGCATAACCTGATTAATACGGATTGCATCACGGTCACGGGCAAAAGCGTGGGCGAAAACGCCTCCAAGGCCCGGATTCTGGATCCCGAAGTAATCCGCTCGGTGGAAACCCCCTACCATAAGGAAGGCGGCCTGGCCGTGTTGTTCGGCAATGTGGCGCCCGAGGGTTGCGTGGTCAAGCAATCCGCCGTGGTGGATAAAATGCTGGTTCATGAAGGCCCTGCCAGGGTGTTTGACTCGGAAGACGAGGCATCCAAGGCCATCATGGACGGTTTGATCAAGAAAGGAGATGTTGTGGTGGTGCGCTACGAAGGACCCAAAGGCGGTCCGGGCATGCGTGAGATGCTCACCCCCACGTCTGTAATCGCGGGCATGGGCCTGGACGCCGACGTCGCCCTGATTACGGACGGCCGCTTTTCCGGCGGCACCCGGGGCGCCGCCATCGGGCATGTATCCCCCGAGGCCATGAGCGGCGGACCTATCGCCGCGGTCAGGGAAGGGGACATCATTAAAATAAACATCCCGGAAAAAACCATCGCCCTGGACGTTCCCGAAGAGGAAATCAAGGCGCGCATGGCTGACTGGACCCCGCCGGAGCCCAAGATCACCAAGGGCTACATGGCTCGTTACGCAAGGAACGTGGAGTCAGCCAGCAAAGGCGCGGTGGTTCTATAGTAGGGTTATTCTGTTACCAAGCAAGGAGGTGCACCATTAAACTCTCAGGCGCTGAAATATTATTGAAAATGTTGGAATCCGAAGGGGTGGACAGCATATTCGGCTATCCCGGAGGCGTGCTAATCGGTTTGTACGATGAGATGGCAAAGTCAAACATCCGCCATTACCTGGTAAGGCACGAGCAGGGCGCAGTCCATGCCGCCGACGGGTACGCCAGAATTTCCGGCAAAGTGGGCGTGTGCCTGGTTACCAGCGGCCCCGGCGCAACCAATACGGTCACGGGAATCGCCTCGGCATACTGCGACTCCATCCCCATGGTGGTTCTGACCGGTCAGGTTCCCACAAATCTCATCGGCAACGACGCCTTTCAGGAAGTGGACATCGTGGGCATCACCCGGCCCTGCACCAAGCACAACTACCTGGTCAAGGACGTGAACGAACTGGCCGACACCATCCGGGAGGCTTTCCATATCGCCCGGAGCGGCAGGCCCGGCCCCGTGCTGATCGACCTGCCCAAGGACGTTTTGGCCGGGACGGCTAATTTCAAGCAGCCCAAAGGGCCTGTGACCATGCGGTCTTACAACCCCACGGTCACGCCCAACACCAAGCAGTTGACCAAGGTCATCAAAGAGCTGATGAAGGCCAAAAAGCCCTTGATCATGGCCGGCGGCGGCATCATTTCCTCCAACGCCTCCCAGGCGCTGACGGATTTCGCCCGCAAGCTGCAAATTCCGGTCACCACTACCCTCATGGGATTGGGCGCCTTTCCCGGCTCCGACGACCTGTCCCTGGGCATGATCGGCATGCACGGCACCTACCGGGCCAACATGAGCACCGGCGACTGCGACGTGCTGCTGGGCGTGGGAGTCCGTTTCGACGACCGGGTGACCGGCAAGACCGACACCTTTGCGTCTCAGGCCAAGATCATTCACGTGGACATCGACCCCACGTCCATCCGCAAGAACGTGCCGGTTTCCATCCCCGTGGTGGGCGACTGCAAGGCCACCCTGGACAAGTTGAACGAACTCTTGACCGGGGAAAACCTGACGGAAATCCCGGAAAAGCGGGCGCCCTGGCTCAAATGCATCGCCGAATGGAAGGCCGCTCAGCGTCTGGCTTACGATCAAACCGACGTCATCAAGCCCCAATACGTGGTGGAAAGGCTGTGCAAAATCACGGAAGGCAAGGCCATCATCAGCACGGAAGTGGGCCAAAACCAGATGTGGGCCGCTCAGTTCTATGATTTTGATCAACCCAATCGGTTCGTCACCTCCGGCGGCCTGGGCGTTATGGGCTTTGGCCTGCCCGCGGCTATCGGCGCCCAGGTGGCGGCCCCCAACGATCTGGTGGTGGACGTGGCAGGAGACGGCAGCATCCAGATGAACATCCAGGAATTGGGAACGGCCATGCAGCACAAACTGCCGGTCAAGGTGGTCATCCTGAACAACGGATACCTGGGCATGGTTCGGCAATGGCAGGAGTTGTTTTTCGGAAAGCGGTATTGCGCCACTCAAATGGATGTACAGCCTGACTTTGTCAAGCTGGCTGAGGCTTACGGCGCAACGGGCCTGCGGGCGACCAAGCCCGAAGAGGTGGACGAAGTCCTGAAAAAAGGGCTGGCCGCCGAGGGACCCGTGATCATGGACTTTGTGGTGGAGCGGGAGGAATGCGTGTATCCCATGGTGCCTGCAGGCGCGCCCATCACCGAAATGCTGCTGGTTTAAACCGGGTTTTATCCCGCAACAGATAAAGGAATAAACCATGTCCGAAGAACAACATGTCTTGTCCATTCTGGTCGAAGACCGTCCCGGGGTGCTTTCTCGCATAGCCGGGCTCTTTTCCGGCCGGGGCTTTAATATCGCAAGTTTGTGCGTGGCCAACGCCGCGTCCGAAGGGTTGTCCCGCATTACATTGGTTACCCAGGCGGACCCCCTGGTCATTGAACAGATCATCAAGCAACTGCGCAAGCTCATCAATGTGGTCAAGGTCACCGACCTGGCCGAGGGACCGGCGGTCTATCGCGAAATGGCTCTGGTCAAGGTGAGCGCCAAGCCCGAGTTCCGGGCTGAGATCCTGCGCATTGTGGATATTTTCCGGTGCAAGGTCATTGACGTAAGCGCCGAGCATTACACCGTGGAAGTCACGGGCGACCAGGGCAAGATCACCGCGCTGCTGGATCTCTTGAAGCCCATGGGCGTCAAGGAAATCGCCCGGACCGGCGTAACCGCCTTGTCCCGGGAGCAAAGAAACGGAAACTAAGGCCAGGCGGAGATGACAGTCGCTTAAACCAAGAATATTTTTACTCAATTCATGGGAGCAAGTTCGTTCTGGGTAACAACCTGGATTAACAAATGATTTTGCTTGGATTTCATACCCCCCGACCCATCCTGCAGCCTAACCACGGCTTTGCAGGGGCAAGAATTTACAGCCTGACCATGGCTCTTGCCGGGGCGAAATCCAATTGCCTAACCAAGGCGTCCAAAGGGACAGTCTCCCGCAACCTAACCAAGGCTTCCGCGGGGGCGATCCAATGCCTAACCAAGGCGCTTACAGGGATAAACTCTTATCGCAGCCTAACCATGGCGCAATCAAGAGCGACCCATAAAGCCTAACCATGGCGCCCGTAAGGGCGGGCCATCAAGCCCGCCCTTACACCCAGTCCCTGGACGGTCCTGCGCTGAATCTGTGCAGGTTAAAAATATTTGCTATCCGGGTTCTTGAAAAATTGTACACGAAAAAACAGGAACGCACGGATTCACGCAATGAAAATGCAAGGCGAAATAAACAGACGAATCCCAAGAATTGAAACTTTTACATAAAAAACAAAACACCAAACAAGGAGAACAACGGATGGCAAAGATTGATTTTGGAGGCATTATTGAGGAAGTGGTCACCAGGCAGGAATTCACCCTGGACAAGGCCCGTGAAGTCTTGAAAGACGAAGTTATCGCCGTGATCGGATACGGCGTTCAGGGGCCAGCCCAGGCGTTGAACCTGCGGGATAATGGCTTCAAGGTCATCATCGGCCAGAGAGAAGGCGGCAAATCCTGGGACAAGGCCATAGCAGACGGCTTCGTGCCCGGCGAAACCCTGTTCCCCATCGCCGAAGCGGCCGCCAAGGGCACCATGATCAAGTATCTCTTGTCCGACGCCGCCCAGATGATGCTGTGGCCCGTGATCAAAGAAAACCTGAACGAGGGCGACTGCCTGTACTTTTCCCACGGCTTCTCCATTGTTTACAAGGAGCAGACCAAGATCGTTCCGCCCGAAAACGTGGACGTAATCCTGGTGGCCCCCAAGGGCTCCGGCACCAACGTGCGCCGGAACTTCCTGGACGGCAGCGGCATCAACTCCAGCTTTGCGGTTTTCCAGGACGCCACGGGGCGCGCCATGGATCGCTGCATGGCCATGGGCATCGCCATCGGCTCCGGGTATCTCTTCCCCACCACCTTTCAGAACGAAGTGTACTCCGACCTCACCGGCGAACGCGGCGTTTTGATGGGATGCCTGGCCGGCGTGATGGAAGCCCAGTACAACCTCTTGAGGAAAAACGGCCACTCCCCCAGCGAAGCCTTTAACGAGACCGTGGAAGAGCTTACCCAGTCCCTGATCCGCCTGGTTGCGGAAAACGGCATGGACTGGATGTTCGGCAACTGCTCCACCACGGCCCAGCGCGGCGCTTTGGACTGGGCGCCCCGTTTCCGCGACGCGGTAGTCCCGGTGTTCGATCAATTGTACGAAAGCGTAACCTCCGGCGAAGAAACCAGGATTTCCCTGGAGTCCAACAGCCAGCCTGATTACGCGGAAAAACTTCAAGTGGAACTGGACGCCATCAAGAATTCCGAAATGTGGCGTGCAGGCGCTGCGGTACGCAGCCTTCGCCCTGAAAATCAGGGCAAATAACTTATTTTTAGAGGAGATTTGGATATGGAACCTGTATGGCTTTACGACACCACCCTGAGAGATGGAACCCAAGGCGAAGACATCAACTTCACGGCGGAAGAGAAGATACGAATTGCCATGAGGCTGGACGACATTGGGATCCATTATATTGAGGGCGGTTGGCCGGGTTCCAATCCAAGGGACGACGCTTTTTTCGACCTGGCCTCCCGGGTCAAGTTTAAAAAAGCCAGGCTGGTGGCCTTCGGCTCCACCCGTAGGGCGGGAGTCAGGCCTTCGGCCGACGCCAATCTGAACGCTTTGGTCAAGGCCAACACTCCGGCCGTGGCCATGTTTGGCAAAACCTGGGACCTGCATGTGGAACAAGTCATGGACAACACCTTGGCCGAAAATCTGGCCATGATTCGCGAGTCCGTGGAGTACGTCAAGTCCCAAGGCCGGGAAGTCCTGTACGACGCCGAGCATTTTTTCGACGGCTATAAGAACAACCGGGAATACGCGGAAAAGACCATTGCGGCCGCCCTGGACGGCGGCGCGGACTCCATTGTGTTGTGCGACACCAACGGAGGCTCTTTGCCGACGGAAATCACGGCCATCGTAACGGAAATATGGGCGTTCATCCAAAAGCACAGGAAAAAGAACGGAGGCCAGCCCGTAACCCTGGGCATCCATACCCATAATGACAGCAATCTGGCCGTGGCCAACACCATCACGGCCGTGGATTGCGGCGCCACCCTAGTACAGGGCACCGTCAACGGGTACGGAGAGCGTTGCGGCAACGCGGACCTGACCTCCATCATCCCGGTGTTGCAGTTGAAGATGAACCGGCCCTGCCTGACCGACGAAAACCTGGCCCGGCTGCGGGAACTCTCCCGATACGTGAGCGAGGCCGCCAACATGACGCCGGTGAGCAATCGCCCCTTTGTGGGCGAGAGCGCCTTCGCCCATAAGGGCGGCATCCATGTCAGCGCCATCATGAAGTGCCCCGTGGCTTACGAGCACATGAGCCCGGAGCTTGTGGGCAATCGCCGCAGGGTGCTGGTTTCGGACCTGGCGGGCAAGAGCAACGTGGCTTACAAGGCCAAGGAATTGGGCATCGAGATCGAAGGCAACGGCACGGACACGGCGGCTCTGGTTTCGGAAGTCAAGAAAATGGAAAACCAGGGATACCAGTTCGACGCGGCCGAAGGCTCTTTTGAAATCTGGCTGAAAAAGAAGCTGGGGCAATACGAGCCCGCCTTTGAGCTGCTGTCCTTTCTGGTGACTATCCGCAAGGAAAAGGATCGCCAATGCTACGCCGAAGCCACCATCAAGCTGCTGGTGGACGGCCAGGAGCGGTTCACCGCAGCCGAAGGCGACGGTCCCGTGGGCGCGCTGGATAACGCCCTGCGCCGGGCTTTGCACAAGTTCTATCCCGAAGAGTGCGACAACATGCGCCTGGTGGACTTCAAGGTGCGGGTTATTGACGGAAGGGAAGGCACTGCTGCAAGGGTTAAAGTCTTCATCGAATCCCGGGATAAAAAGGAGATTTGGAGAACCATAGGCGTCTCCGAAGATATTATTGAGGCCAGTTGGCAAGCC
The DNA here is from genome assembly GCF_000429905.1 of Desulfatibacillum aliphaticivorans DSM 15576. NCBI lineage: Bacteria > Pseudomonadati > Thermodesulfobacteriota > Desulfobacteria > Desulfobacterales > Desulfatibacillaceae > Desulfatibacillum > Desulfatibacillum aliphaticivorans. The sequence continues at coordinate 209,871 of NZ_AUCT01000006.1, forward strand.
CTGGCGGACAGCTTTCAGTACAGGCTGAACAAGGCCAGGGAAGAACAGAACCATTCATAAGGAATTCAATATGAATAACGACCCCGATGTAAATGTTGTACATGCGAGGTGCGCCGCAGGGTGTATGAAACACACCGCCCTGCGGCGGGTCCTTGGCGGTTTTGCTTACGGTTTCTAAAAGAAAAATCCGGCAAGATGGCCGGAAAAAAGAAAACAAAACGAAACATAAAGGAGCAAAACCATGAGCGATAGAGTATATATTTTCGATACCACCCTGCGTGACGGAGAACAATCCCCCGGCGCCACCATGAACGCCAAGGAAAAGGTGCGCATAGCCAGCCGCCTGGAAGCCTTGGGCGTGGACATTATGGAAGCAGGCTTTCCCGCCGCATCCGAAGGCGATTTCGCCGCCGTTCAGGACGTGGCCGCCGTGTGCCAGAAATCCAGCGTGGCCGGCTTGGCCAGGACCTCCAAGAGTGACATCGATAAAGCCTGGGGCGCGGTGCAGCACGCCAAGCATCCCAGGATCCACACTTTTATCGCCACCTCGGACATTCACCTGGAACATAAGTTGAAAATGAACCGGGAGCAGGTGGTGGAAGCGGCTGTGAACGCCGTCAAATACGCCAAATCCTTCACGGACGACGTGGAGTTTTCGGCGGAAGACGGATCCCGGAGCGACCGGGATTACTTGTGCCGGGTGTTCGAGGCCGCCATTGCGGCCGGGGCCACCACGGTCAACCTGCCCGACACCGTGGGATACGCCATCCCCCACGAGTTCGCCGAGCTGGTCAAGTACGTCATGGATCATACGCCCAACATCCACCAGGCGATACTGTCGGTCCATTGCCACAACGACCTGGGTCTGGCCACGTCCAACACGTTGGCCGCCATCCAGGCCGGAGCTCGTCAGGCGGAGGTGACGGTCAACGGCATCGGCGAACGGGCAGGGAACACCTCCCTGGAAGAAGTCGTCATGGCCATGCACACCCGGCCGAATTACCTGGACTTTCATACCAATATCGTGACGGAGCAAATACACCCGGCCTCCAGGCTGGTTCGCATGATCACGGGAATTATGGTCCAGCCAAACAAGGCCATTGTAGGCGCCAACGCCTTCGCCCACGAAGCCGGCATCCATCAGGACGGCGTGCTGAAAAATCCCATGACCTACGAGATCATGCGGCCCGAAACCGTGGGCCTGTCCAAGAACAACATGGTCCTGGGCAAGCATTCCGGGCGTCACGCCCTGCGGTCCCATCTGGCGGACATGGGCTATGTCTTGTCCGACGAGGAACTGCAGGACCTGTTCATCAAGTTCAAGGATTTGGCGGACAAGAAAAAACACGTGGTGGACGAGGACCTGGAAGCCCTGGTCTCCATCGGCATTCTGAGAACTTCGGATAAATACAGCCTGGACTACCTGCACGTATCCGCGGGCACCGGCGTCAAGCCCACCGCCACCGTGGGCCTGAAAACCAATGGAGACGTGCTCATGGGCGCCGAGTTCGGAAACGGCCCCATTGACGCGGCGTTCAACACCATCGCCAAGATGACCGGCACAACGTCCGAGATGCTGCGCTTTACGGTCAGCGCTCTGACCGGCGGCACCGACGCCCAGGGCGAGGTCACCGTACGGCTGCAAGAGGGCAAGAACATTGCTCTCGGCCGCGGCGTGGATCCGGACATCATCACGGCCAGCGCCAAGGCCTACGTGAACGGCATCAATCGCCTGGAATACCTGCGCGATAACCCGGTGATCTCCGATAAGGACGTCGTGGAAAAAGAATAAAGGGTCGTTTGCCAGCCTTTTATAAAAAGTAAATCAAAACAGCCGCCTGCACGCGACACGCAGGCGGCTGATTTGTTTAGGGCATGCGGAGTTAGGGGGACGCGATCCTTGGCGCCTCGTTCCCATGCTTTGCGTGGGGATTTATGTTGTAACTTACTGAAATTAATTATATTATATCTTGCTGTTGGGGTGGATTTCGCTCCGGCATGAATTCCCACGGGAACCGTGGGAACTAGAAAAGGCGCCAGCCGTCACAGTTATGGAGTAGCCGAAGCACTGTAGTCGCGCCCCCCTGTGGGCGCCTGTTTTGGAATGGCCGGAGTTGCGGAAACCCGATCCATGGATTATCCCGCAGCCAAATTAGACCGTCATTCCCGCAAGGGAGATCCGCTTTTCAGGATCGCCCGCAAGCGGGAATCCAGCGTCATTTTGATTTTCAGGCTCCGCAGGCAGCACATTGAGTTATTGAGATACATCCCGCAAAACACAAGGAGTTATTGAGTTTTTGAGAGACGTCCCGCAAATCGTTTTGAGTTTTTGAGAGACGTCCCGCAAATCGTTGAGTTTTTGAGAGACGTCCCGCAAATCGTGATGGAAAATGCGCTCATTGACTCTTGCCAAGTTTCCATGGTAGCCCTCTCGTTAATTTTATCCCAATTTTACCGGAAGGCCTTAGCAATCCATGAAAAAATTGAACTTGCAGGTTTACAGGCCAAAGGCGCAGGAGCCCGCCTGGCTGTGCGTATTGGAAATCTTTGTGGTTTTGTGCATTGTGCTGTTTCCCGCCGTGCAACGGTCTTTGCTTGTTTTTTTGTTCCCGGAAAAGTTTACAACCCAGCCCTTTGTATGGTTTGCCGGGAATACCCTGATCGGGCTTATATGGGCTACGATTCCGGTGCTTTATATCATGTGGCGCAGCCCTTACTCATTTAGGGATTTTGGGCTGGACAGGTTTCGCTTTCCCCGCGACGTGGGGGAGGGGATATTGTCCGTCATCGCCATGTGGGGTTCACTGTTTATCGTGCTGTTTGTCGTCATGATGTTTGTGATGGCTTTGGGCTTTCAGCCGCCCAACGCAGAGGGATCTCCCATCATGAAGCTGATAACGGGGCCTTCCGGCTGGCCGGAATACGTCCTGATGGTCGTACTTGCTTTGGGAGTGGGCTTTTCCGAGGAACTGGTCATGCGAGGATATTTGATGACCAAGCTGCAGATGATCAAGGATAACGCCTGGTTTTGCATTATCGTCAGTTCATTGATTTTCGGCGTGGGGCATATTTATCAGGGCTTATGGGCGGTTTTGGGGACTGCCTTGATCGGCGCCGCTTTTGGAACCATATTTTGGTTTAGAAGAAGAATCTGGCCCCTGGCCGTAGCCCATGCCTTGCACGACATTATGGCCCTTTCCGTGACCAGTTATGTGCAGCATTTGAAATAGGAAAAGGGGCGTCTGAAATCAGGCAGCCCCTTTTACACCTTAATCATTAAAAGTCTTGGTTATACTTTGTTGGGTTCGAAGTCCAACAGCGTTGTCAGCGCGGACCATCATTACAGCCGGACTTCTTAACCCAACCTACGTCTCGTTTGCTGCGGCGTAGGTTGGGTAGAGCTTGCGAAACCCAACAAAATCAGGATATTGTTTATAAGTCGGCGGCTGGAAATAGTCGGTGGTCCGGCTTGTCCCTGACCTGTCTATTTAAACTCCTTGAGCGCCTTGGCGAAGCCGGGCAGGGAGTTTTTGATGGTGGCGTTGTCCATGCAGAAGGCGATCCGGAAATGGCCGGGGGTCCCGAAGCCGCGTCCGGGAACCACCAGGATTCTCTCTTTTTGCAGGGCGCGGACAAAGGCCACGTCGTCTTCCGTGGGGGTTTTGGGGAACAGGTAAAATGCGCCGGCCGGCTTGGTGAAGGTGTATCCCGCTTCTTTCAGGCCGTTGCAGATAAGCTCCCTTTTTTCCGCGTATTGGGATACATCCACGGTGGCGCCGATGGATTCGGCCACGGCCCGTTGCATGATTCCGGGAGCGTTGACGAATCCCAGGATGCGGTTGGTCATGGTCATGGCGCCGATCAATTGATCCTTGTACGTGGCTTCCGGGTTGACGCAGGCCCATCCGATCCTCTCTCCGGGGATGGACAGGTCCTTGGAGTAGGAGGTGGCCACAATGGTTTCCTTGTAGCATTTGAAGATGCTGGGAACCTCGATGCCGTCAAAGGCGATTTTCCGGTAGGGCTCGTCGGAAAGCAGGTAGATGACTTTGCCGTACTGTTTGCTTTTGTCTTCCAGGAGTTTGCCCAGGGCGCCGAGGCTTTCTTCGGAATACACCTGGCCCGTGGGGTTGTTGGGGGAGTTGACCAGCACGGCCTTGGTTTTTTCCGTGACGGCCTCGGCCATGGCGTCAATATCCAGGGTGAAGTCGTCCTTGACCGGCGCGGTTTTCAGCACGCCGCCGTGGTTCTGGGCGTAGAATCCATACTCCACAAAATAAGGCGCGGGGCACAAGACTTCGTCGCCCGGATCCAGGAGGGCCTTGAGGGTGATGTTCAGGGCGCCCGCGGCGCCGCAGGTCATGATCACTTCATTTTCCGTGGCGTTGATGCCCTGTTCTTCATTGATATAGTCGGCCACCGCCTTGCGGACGAAAGGATAGCCTGAATTGGGGGTGTATCCGTGGCCGAATTCCACGGAGTCGGCGGCGACTTTGGCCAGGGCCTTGTGAAATTCCTCGGGAGGCTGGAGGTTGGGGTTGCCCAGGGAAAAATCATAGACGTTTTCCGCTCCGTATTGGGCTTTCAGCTTGGGGCCTTCTTCGAACATTTTGCGAATCCATGAGGATTTTTCAACGCTTTCCTGGATCAGTTTGGATATGGACATGACAGCCTCCACGGGTAATTGGGGTTGACGAATTATGGTTGGGAGCGTTTATGCAAGCATGTTGAAATCAGCCTGAAAATATTGACGATCGATGCTGCAAAGTGCGATGGAATGCACGCTCTCCTTTAGTGGAATTCAATTGTTTTTCGTCTGAAACCCGGGCGGAAAAACCCGGGACAAAATTCAGTGACACCTTTAAGTCAATATGCTATGGCTGTCCTTACACTTTTTTTCGGGCGCGTCAAGAAAAGGAATGGTTTTACTTCCCCGCTTGAGGCGGCCGGCAACTTTCCGGGCCGGAGCATATACATACATGGACGCAAAAACAGGGAGGGCGCCTGTCATAATCGGGACGGGTTCCGCATGGCCCCAGAGGGCTGTCAGCAACCTGGATTTACAAAACATCGTGGATACTTCCGACGAGTGGATCACCCGAAGGACCGGAATTCGCCAGCGCTTTATCGCCAGAGCCGACCAGAACGAGGAAACCTCGGATTTGGCCGCCTCCGCCTCCCTGGCCGCCTTGGAAATGGCGGGAAAAACCCCGGCCGACCTGGATATGATCATCCTGGGAACCGTCACCGGAGACAAGCCCTTTCCCGCCTGCGCCTGCCTGGTTCAGGAGAAAATCAAAGCCAAAAAAGCCGCAGCCTTTGATATTTCCGCAGGATGTTCGGGATTCATTTACTCCCTGTCCATGGCTGAGAACCTCATCAAAGCAGGCCAGTGCGACACCGTACTGGTAATCGGCGTGGACCGGATTTCCGTCATGCTGGATTGGAAGGACCGGGCCAACTGCGTGCTGTTCGGCGACGGCGCCGGCGCCGTGGTGGTCACCGCCGGAGATGGGCCGGAGAAGATACTCTCAACCCATATCCGCTCGGACGGCGCATGCTGGGACATGCTTTACGGCGAGTACGGCGCGCCCTATGTGCATCCCAGCCTGGAGCCTATACAGCCCAAGCCTTTTCATGTGGTTATGGAAGGAAATCGGGTGTTTAAAAAAGCGGTTTCCAGCATGGCTTCCCTGTCTCATGAGGCCCTGAAAGCCAACAACCTGACCGGCGAGGACATCGCCCTGCTCATCCCCCATCAGGCCAATATGCGCATCATCACCGCTCTGGCCGAAAGGGTGAACGTGGACATGGACCGGGTGTACACCAATATCGACCGGTTCGGGAACACATCCTCCGGCTCCATTCCCATCGCCCTGGACGAAGCCCACCGCAAAGGCATCATCCAAAAAGGAGACCACGTGCTTTTGGTGACCTTCGGGGCCGGCCCCACCTGGGGCGCTTCCGTTGTTTCCTGGGGAATTTAAATAAAACAGTATTGCGGTAAGGGCGATTTAAGGGCAGGAAGGTCCCGCCCCTAATCGTCTATTCAGAAGGTCCTGTTGCTTTTCGAAACCAGTTAATCCACGCCTTCCACGGATTTCACGCCGGGGATGTTCTTTTTCATGTACTTTTCAATCCCGTTTTTCAGGGTCTGCTGGCTCATGGGGCAGCCCTTGCAAGCGCCTACCAGACGCACCTTGACGACCCCGTCGTCCCCGACTTCCACCAGTTCCACGTCTCCTCCGTCCCTTTGCAGGGTGGGGCGGATTTCATCAATCGCTGCTTTAACTTGTTCTTTCATAATATGTCTCCTTAAACCTGCGGGCCATGGCCCTTAGTTAGGGTTTTTTTGGGATCAAAAGCATACTGCGTTTCGATAACGTGCATTCGCAGGATAAATATAATCCTTTTAAGCTCCGGTTTCAATCTTTTGGAAAAAATCCTTGTAAAAAGCCGCATAATCGTTGGCCAGCACCGCTTCCCGGGCTTTTTCCATCAGGGATATGAAAAAGGCGATGTTGTGGATGGTGTTCAGCCGGTAGGACAGAAGCTCCCGCGACATGTACAAATGCCTTAAATAAGCCCGGGAGTAGTTCCGGCACGTATAGCATTGGCATTCTTCGTCCACGGGCAGAGTGCTGGTCCGATGCTGGGCGTTGCATATGTTCAACGGGCCCTTGGAGGTGAACAACTGGCCGTTCCGGGCGTTTCGCGTGGGAAGCACGCAGTCGAACATGTCGGCGCCCAGGTTGACCATGTCCACCAGGTCCTGGGGCTTGCCCACGCCCATGATGTACCGGGGCCTGTCCTGGGGCAGATAGGGCAGGGAGGTTCCGGCCATTTCCAGCATCAAATCCCGGGGCTCGCCCACGGAAAGCCCGCCCAGGGCGTAGCCGTCAAAGCCGATTTTCCGCAACTCCTCGGCCGACTGCTTCCGCAAATCGCCGTACATGCCGCCCTGGACGATTCCGAAAAGGGCGTGGCCGGGCCTTTTGGTCATCTCCCAGGCTTCCTTGCTTCGTTTGCCCCACCGGGTGGTCAGGCCAAGGGATTCCAAAGCCTGTTCATGGGAGGCGGGGTAGGGGATGCACTCGTCCAAGGCCATGGCGATGTCGGAGCCCAGGCACACCTGGATTTCCATGGCCTTTTCCGGCGTCAGCAGATGGCGCGACCCGTCAATGTGGGATTGAAAATGCGCCCCTTCCTCCGTCATTTTTTGCAGCTTGGCCAGGGAGAATATTTGGAACCCGCCGCTGTCCGTCAGCAAGGGCCTGTCCCAGTTCATGAACTGATGCAGGCCGCCGAATTCGTCGATTACGTCGCACCCGGGACGCAGATATAAATGATAGGTGTTGCCGAGGATAATCTGGGCGTTCAGGCCCGTAAGATCCTCCGGCGCAAGAGACTTGACCGTCCCCAGCGTGCCCACGGGCATGAAGACCGGAGTCTTGATTACCCCGTGAGGCGTTGTCAGGGTTCCGGCCCTGGCGCCCGTTTTTTCGCACACGGCGTCCAATGTAAAATGAAATGGCTCCACGTATCTTTCTTCAACCTCCTCAAATTTTATCTGCAAAGGGCATAGCATTTTTTTGCCCGCCAGGAAAAGGGGGGAAATCGAGAGGACGGAGAATTCGCCAATATATTACCAAAATCTATAGATGCATTAGGAAGGTGTTGGGAATAACGGCAATAATTACGGACAAAAAAGGAGCTGGGAATGAAGAAGCCCTGGAACGGGCTTTTCCGTGGGATGAGGTCAAGGATCCCTTCACTCCAGCGCTTTGGAGTTGTCAGGAGGACAGCAGCAACGGCTGTGCATCGCCCGGGCCCTGATATTGGAGCCCATGGTGCCGCTTTTTGACGAGCCCACGTCTTCCCTGGACTATCAAGCCGCAGGCATGATTGAGGATTTGCTGGCATCCCTGAAAGAAAGCTGCACGGTGCTTATGGTTTCCCATTATCCGGACCAGGTTTCCAGGGTTGCGGATTCCCGCCTGGAACTGGCGGACGGCAAATTGCTTGCATCTGATTTAATTAACTAATTGATTTTTTAATATAATTATTTTTACGTTATCCTATCTCCCGCCGATCCTCTGTGCAAAAGGCCCCTCTGCCTCCATCCCTGGCTGCTGTATAAAAAGTTCAACCTGGCTGTGATTGCTCAAAACGGTTAGGGATGGATGCTTTAACCAAAGGTTGATCTTCCGGCATTGATTTTGCACCCTGTAAAGACGCTTTTACCGTGAAAAATTGCAGAACCGCCGCTTGGACTGTTGGCGCTGAGAATATCATTATAATATTAAGTGGATAGTAATTTCCAGATATGTCAGGGATGTTTGAATGGGTGGAGAATCTGACAAAAAACGTCAAAAAATTGCCTCGGAGCCCGAGTTCCTTAAGAAGCCAACAGGTGATTTTTCCCCCAATATTTTGTCCGATTTTTGGAACATGCAGGCGCCCGGCAGGACGTGGGGGCGGCGCTTTTTAGCTGTAGTTCTGTTATTGCTCCTGATCTCTTTGTATTGGTTGAGCCAACAAAATTTTCTATTATTTCACGTCCTGGTCGAATTCATTTCCATTGTCGTTGCGTGGGGGCTTTTCATCTTAGTGTGGAACTCCCGAAGCATGATGGAGGAAAACGCACTTTTGCTGGTGGGCGCGGCCTATTTGTTTGTGGGTTGGGTGGATTTGCTGCACACGCTGTCCTACAAAGGCATGGGGGTGTTTTCCAATGAATGGGGCCCCAATCTTCCGACTCAGCTTTGGATTCTCGCCCGATACCTGGAAAGCTCCGCTCTTTTTCTTTTTTCCATCATGGCAGGCAAAAAGGTTAAAGCAGAGCCGGTTATGGCCGCATACGGGGCTGTAACCCTTTTTGCATTGGTAAGCATATTCTGGTGGAGAATATTTCCTGACTGCTTTGTGGAGGGAAAGGGGCTTGCGCCTTTCAAGGTGATCAGCGAGTACGTCATTTGCGCAACCTTGCTGGCCTCATTGGCGGCTTTGCGAAAAAATCGCCGTTTCTTAAATCCCTACATATACAGAATGATGTCGCTCTCCATGGCCGCCACCATCGCCTCGGAGCTGTCATTTACTTTCTATATCAGCGTCTACGGCATATCTAACGTCGTCGGGCACCTTTTTAAAATCATTTCCTTTTATCTGATTTATCGCAGCCTGATTTATTCCGGTTTGCGGAGGCCCTTCGAGACTCTGTTCAATTCGCTGAAAATCAGCCAGACAAGCTACAGGCATCTGTTTGACACCATGTCTCAGGGGGTGCTGGTGATTGACGCCTTTGGGAATTTGACCGAGGTGAACCCCTCTGCTTGCGAAATATTGGGATTGTCCCGGGAGGAGATGCTCGGACAAAACCTGTATAAATTCGACTGGAACGTCATTCTGGAGTCCGGGGAAGCCATGCCGCCGGACCAATCGCCCGCCAGAAAGGTGTTAGAAACCGGCGAGCCTGTTCGAGACATCGTGAGAGGAGTCTATAACCCCAAATTGAAGGAGTATCGCTGGATTCAACTCAGCATTGTTCCGCGATTCTCCCATGGGGGAGAACATCTCGACCAGGTGCAGGCGGTAATGTCAGACATTACGGAAATGAGGCGCTCAGAAGAATTCCTGCGCAAAAGGGTCAGCGAACTCCAGTGCCTGTTCGGGCTGGGACGCCTGGTGGAAACGCCGGGGATTACCCAGGAGGAAATCATTCGCGGGTGCGTGGAGCTTATCCCCCATGGACTCCGGCACTCTTCCATGGCCTGGGCGAGCATTTCCTTTGAGGGGCAAACCTACGCCACGGAAAACTACAAGGACACGGCGCTCAAGATTTCCACTCCCATTGAAGTGGAAGGGGAAAGGCTCGGAGTTATTGAAGCAGGATACCTGGAGACGCCTCTGCTTCATGACGGCGAGGCGTTTTTAAGAGAAGAGGCGGACCTTCTGCACGCACTGGCGGAAAGGCTCGGCAGGGTCGCTGCAAGAATCCGCCTGCAGGAAACCATTCAAGAAAATCAGGCCAGGCAAAGAGCTCTGTTGGAAGGCCTGCCGGATTTACTGTTCCGCATGGACAGGAAGGGGCGCTACCTCTTTATTTCCGATAAAGCCGGAGAGGTCATGGGCCTGACTCCCGGGCAAGGAATTGGAAAAACCCATAGGGAGCTTGGCTATCCCGAGTATCAGGCGGAATTTCTCGATAAGAGTTTGAACCAGGTTTTCAGAACAAACGCCGGCTGCGAGTCCGAACTTGTTGTAACAGGGACGCATCCCGTCAAAGTATATAATGTGCGTTTCGTTCCGGTGTGGGACGCCAAAAAACAACTGACCTCGGTTTTGGGTATTTGCCGGGACATCACCGAACACAGGAAGGTGGAAAGGGACTTCAAGTCCTTGTTTGAGGAGATGATGGACGGGTTTGCGCTCCATGAGATTATTTGCAATGACGATGGAGAGCCCGTGGATTATCGCTTTTTGGCGGTCAACCCCGCCTTTGAAAAAATGACCGGATTAAAAGGAGAAGACATCCTGGGCAAACGGGTGCTGGAGGTCTTTCCGCTCACGGAGAAAAGCTGGATTGAAGCCTATGGAAAGGTTGCCTTAACCGGCGAGCCCATTGCATTTGAAAACTATTCCGTGGCATTGGAACGGCATTTTTACGTGACCGCTTACAGACCCGCCCCCGGGCAGTTTGCCTGCATTTTTGCGGATGTTACGGAGAATAAAAAAACCGAGGCTGACCGGGAGCGTTTGATCCAGGCCGTGGAGCAAAGCGGGGAAACCATCGTCATTACCGACACGGATGGAAATATCCAATACGTCAATCCCTCATTTGAAAGGGTTTCCGGGTACTCCAGGGAGGAAGTGATCGGCCGCAACCCCAATATACTAAAAAGCGGAGAGCAGGATGAGGCCTTTTACGCTCACATGTGGCAAACCATAAGCAGCGGCCGCACCTGGGAAGGCCGCATGGTTAATAAAACTCAGGACGGCGGCTTTTTCATCGAAAAGGCCTCCATTTCTCCCGTAATGGATAAAAACGGCGAAATCACCAATTATATTGGCGTGAAACGGGATATCACCGAGGAAATCCAACTGGAAGAGCGACTGGCCCAGTCCCAGAAGATGGAGGCCATCGGGACCCTGGCTGGTGGGATCGCCCATGATTTCAATAATATTTTAACGCCCATTTTTGGGTTTACCGAGATGCTGAAGGAAGACATCCCTCCCAACAGTCCCATGCAGAACCATGTGGAGGAGGTTTTTCAAGCCGCTTTAAGAGCCAGGGAACTGGTCAAGCAGATTTTAACATTCAGCCGCCAGGACAATCAGGAAGTGAGGCCCCTCCGGCTTCAGCCCATCATCAAGGAAGCCATGAAGCTGCTCCGCGGGGCCATTCCGACCACCATCGACTTTCAACTGGACATTGATCCGAAATGCGGCATTGTGATGGCCGATCCCACGCAGATTCACCAGATAGTCATGAATTTGGCGACAAATGCGTATCATGCCATGGAAATGACAGGCGGCGCCCTCACTGTGACATTAAAGGAAAGCGCCGTCTCCTCCAACGACCCCTCTTTTCCCGAATTGTCGGGGGGGAAATATGCCGTGCTCACCGTGTCGGACACAGGCATAGGCCTTGAAGATAAGGTCCTGGAAAGAATTTTCGATCCTTATTACACCACCAAGCCAAGAGGCAAGGGGACGGGCCTGGGGCTTTCCGTGGTGCATGGAATCGTCACCTCAGCCCAAGGCGCCGTGCGGGCTTATAGCGAACCCGGGCGAGGGACGAAGTTCAGCATCTACCTGCCTGTTAAGGAACGCGTCTTCGAGGCCAGGGAAAAAACGGACGAAACGCCCGTTCCTGGGGGATCGGAAAAAATTTTGTTGGTGGACGACGAGGCGCCCGTGGAAAGACTGGAAACAAGAATTCTTGAAAGACTCGGATATGATGTCGTCTCCTGCTCCTCAAGCCTCATAGCTCTGGAATCATTTACAAAAGACCCCCATGCCTTTGATCTATTGGTGACAGACATGACCATGCCGAACATGACGGGCGCCCAACTGGCCATGGAGATGCGTAAAATCAGGCCGGAACTGCCTGTCATAATTTGCACGGGCTTCAGCAATTTTATTGACGAAGAAAAGGCCGCTTCCATGGGCATTCAGGGATACGTCACGAAGCCTGTAGTAAAAAGGGAGTTGGCCCAGGTCGTCCGGACCGCGCTGGACCAGGCGTGAACTTCCCGCCGGCCTTTCAAACCTCACACATATGATTGTCCTAAATTTTGAAAATTACACCGCCTTTTGTTGAAATTCAAACATGCCGTGTTTAATTTTCCGCACTTTTTACTTTTCGCCGCGGTTAGGGCGACCCCGCTATTTTGCATGGCCTTTCCTTGCTGGCACGAATTTTGAATAATTCTCTTGCCGGAAATCCAATTAGAATCTGTTTAAAAAAACTGTCGATAATACAAGGGGAGTAAAATTTCACAGACATGCTTAGCACAATGGATTCATCCCATATCAAAATTCTTTATTATAAAGTAGTTACCCTCAAATGGCATGTCCGATTCTTTAGTCGCTTATTGATAATGACTATCATCTCCTCTTCGTTGCTTGCCGCGGCCGCCCCTTGCTCCGCCAAGGGAGTGTACGATTGGGCCTATGTAGCTCTGGATTACGCCAGGGAAGAAAAAGTAGCGGCCCTGCACCGGTTCTGCGACCGGATTCACGGCTTGGCGCGTCAGGTCGCCAAGGATCCTTTTATGTCGGGCTGTTTTGATATTCATCAGCAATACAGCCAGGCCAAAAGCCAAAATCTTTCTTCCCGTGAACTGGAAAAAACGATCGACGAATTGGAAAGGTCGCTTTCGGTTTACTTCGCCGAAAATTATTTCGCGTTTTACGACGTTCTGTTTGTGACCCTTAATGGAGATGTCATCCATTCCATGCGCAAGGACTATATTCCCGGCGCAAACCTTATTACCGGGGAGGCTGGCGGAAGCCGCTTGTCTCAATGCCTGGAGGCAAAGCCGCAAGAAGAATGCTTTGTGGATTTTTTCCAGTACGCCCCGTCCGCCGAATCCGCCGCCTTTTTTGTGGAGCCGGTGCTTATTAAAAATGAACATCAGGGGTGGTTGGTGCTTCAACTGGCAGTCAACAAAGTGAACACCATATTCGCCTGGATAGAAAGTTTGGGGCAAACCGGAGAGACTTTTTTGGTCAATGCAGATGGCCTAATGTTGACGGAATCTAATTTTACGGGTGATTCCAGCATCTTGAACAAAAAGCTGGACGACAGGAACATCCAGGCCAAGTTCAAGGAAGGCCGGGGCCGGCGCATGGTTACGGATTACCGGGGATGTCAGGCCTTATCATCCTTTGAAGTCGTTTCCTTCATGGGCGTCCAGTGGCTTGTCGTCGCAAAAATGGATAAGGACGAAATCATTACGCAGCATTACGCCGAGCACCGGAAGTACTATGCAAACAGGTTGATGGATCAACTCCAAAATCAGCCGGCGCCCCCCGCCCGCCGCCTGGAGATCCCGCAGGCATCAAGAACCCTTCGTATTGATATGGACGAGTTTTTATGGGCCAAGGAGGGAGAACGGCTGCATACATTCGGCGTATCCACCTGCACCGGATTTCTTGCTGCATGCCCGAGACGGTTCGGGTACATGGCGCACGTAAGCCCCCATGACAAAATTTACGGCGGCGGCGGCGTGAATCTTGTTGGACGCATGGTCAAGCGCATCGAGAGTTTCGACATTTTACCCAGTGAAAAAAGGTCCTTGATATTTATGGTGATTGCGCCCCGTTCTGAGACGCTGCCCGCCATCATCGACAAGCTCATTGAAGAGGGCTACCTGTTGTCCCAAATCCTTGTTTTGAATAATCCTCAGGCGGAGTCCGCCGCCATATTATATGACTACGACCCCTCGCGCCTGCATGTCCTGTGGCGGTCCCGAGGCCAAACAAGCAGCGCGGTGCATACCTTGGACGACGCCAAAAATGTGGGGGCCATGGTGAAGGAAATCATGCAGGCCGAGGAGACCGGGTAAGGCAACTATCCGGGAAAATACTGAAAACCGGAAAAATAATTTAGCTGTATTTTTTCAATAATCTCTAGGTGTGAAAAAAGGAGACATTATGGGAAAGCAAATGACCGTTGGACAGCGAATCATATTGGGATTCGCGATAGTAATTCTGATCGCCATGGGATTGGGCGGCATGGCCGTATACAACATGAAAACAGTGGAGGCCGATTCAACAAAACTTGCCTATGAATATGTGCCGGAAGTTCGTGTGACCACTGATTTACGAGGTGCGGTCAACCAGCTCATGTTTCAGATGCGCGGGTACGGCATGTCCGAGGAAACGCACTATTTACAGGCTGCACTCAAAGAATCTGAAGCGGTCAAACGTCATTTGGACGAAGCTTCGGATTTGGCGGAAAATTCCAAGCATTTGAAGGCGTTGAAACTTCAGGTCGCCGATGCCCGTAAAGCTGCTGAGGTTTACGCAGGCCTGATTGAGCAAACGAAAGCAACCATTGAAGAAATGGACGCCCAAAGGTCCAAACTGGATGAAAACGCCGCCGTTTACATGCAAAATTGCAACTCATTCCTGGAAGACCAGAAAGCCGCCTTTCAAAGGGATTTGGAAGACAGGCAGAATAAAATCAAAATTGTGACCGATATAGTGAATTTGGGCACTCAGGTTAGAGTGGCCAATTTTAAAGCTCAGGCTAACGCGGACCCGAACATGATGGAGAAGGCCATTTCCCAGCTTGGTGACTTAAAAACATACACCAACAAACTTAGGGCTGTTACCCGCAACCAAATGAACATCAAGCAGATTGATGAAACCGAAGCGGCGGCCGTTGCGTACGGATCTGCAATGACCGGATTTTTGGCGGAGTTCAAGAAGGGGGATTTTGCGGACCAAAGCATCCTTTTAAGGCATCGAGGCGCCATGGATGACGAAGCCGCCAGGTACGTTTCCAATTGCGAGTCCTTTTTGGAGTCCCAGCAAAAACAGCTTAATGCTGAAATGCAGGAGCGCAACCAGAAGATTTTTCTGGTGAACGACATCATTGATTTGGGGAACGACGCCCGGGTGAAAGCCTTTAAGTCCCAAGCCACACGCGACCCTGAGCTCATCAAAAGCGCGCTGGAAAACTTTCCTGAAATTGATGCTAAATACGCTCAGCTGCGAAAGATCACGCGCAGCCAAGCCAATATTGATCAGATTAACAATACTGAGGAGGCGGGCAAAGATTACGCCGCGGGATTGAACGATTTTCTGATCAGTTGGCATAAGCTCCAGGAAATAGCCTCCGAACGTTTGGAGGCGGCAAATATACTGATCAAGTCTTGTGAGGACTCGGCTGATGCTGGGTTGAAGAGCACGGATGAAATCGCGGTACAGGCCGCTTCGGCACTGTCCACTGCTTCTTTGGTCATGATCGTGGGCCTTGCCATCGGCTTGTGCGTCGCCATATTCGCGGCGCTATTCATCACCCGCGGCTTGATTCAGGTTTTGGGGAAAATCAGCGCCGATCTGGATGAAGGCGCCGAGCAAGTGGCCTCCGCCTCCGGCCAGGTGTCCTCCTCCAGCCAGTCCCTGGCCGAAGGGGCTTCGGAGCAGGCGGCCTCCCTGGAGGAAACTTCCTCCTCCCTGGAGGAAATGTCCTCCATGACCAAGCAGAACGCCGAGAATGCGGATCAGGCCGATAAGCTCATGAGGGACGCCAATCAGGTGGTGGCTGTGGCCAATCAGTCCATGGAGGATTTGACCGTTTCCATGGGGGAAATTTCCAAGGCCAGCGAAGAAACCTCCAAAATTATCAAAACCATCGATGAAATCGCCTTCCAGACCAATTTGCTGGCCCTGAACGCAGCCGTGGAAGCGGCTCGGGCAGGGGAGGCCGGCGCCGGGTTCGCCGTTGTGGCTGACGAAGTGCGCAACCTGGCCATGCGCGCGGCGGAAGCCGCCAAAAACACCGCCGACCTGATCGAAACCACCGTGAAAAGGGTGGGAGACGGCGGAGAAATTGTCACCAGAACAAACGAAGCCTTCAGCCAGGTTGCCGAAAGCTCCAGAAAGGTCGGGGAACTGGTGGGCGAGATCTCAGCAGCCTCCAACGAACAGGCTCAAGGCATCGAGCAAGTCAACAAGGCCGTCTCCGAAATGGACAAGGTCACCCAGCAGAACGCCGCCAACGCCGAGGAATCGGCCTCTGCCTCCGAAGAACTGAACGCCCAGGCCGAGGTAATGAAAAGCTCCGTGGAGGAGTTGCTCGCCTTGGTGGGCGGCGCCGGGAGCAAAGGCGGTAGATTGGAAAGGAAGAGCGGCGTGAGGCCTCTCGCCATTGCCTCCGGGCGCGCAGGAGCCAAACCGGCATCAAGGACGGCCGCGAAACCGAAAAAACTGGAACAATCCCAGGAGGTCAGCCCCGCTCAGGTAATCCCCTTTGAAGACGATGATGATTTCAAGGACTTTTAGCCAGCAAAAATGATCATGGGCTAAAAAGCCCGGACTAAAAACAGGGGGCTTGCGCATAGACGGCGCAGGCCCCTTTTTATAACAGCCCTTTCGAAACCACATAGCGGACAATTTGCGCGTCGGTCCGCATATGCATTTTTTCAAACACCCTGGTTCTGTACGTGGCGATGGTCTTGTAGCTGAGGCGCAACTCCGAGGCGATTTCCTTCATGGTCTTGCCTTCGGCGATCATAAACATGACCTGGCGCTCCCTGTCGGAGAGTTTGTATAGAAAAGGCTTGGGCGCGTAGATATCCACCTCAAAGGCCAGTTTTTCGGCGATGCGATTGCTCACATGCTTCCTGCCGGCGGCGACCTTGTGCACGGCCGCTATCAATTCGTTGACGCTGCTGGAATGCGACAGGCAGCCTGCTGCGCCATGGCGAAGCATCCGAACGCTGAAATCATCGTCATCGCTGTCCGGCGTTAGCGTCAGGACGGGAGTGTACCGAGAGGTCTCCTTGATTTTCATGAGATTATGGACCGCCTGGGCGCCCAAAATGCTGGTATCCAAAAGCAGCAAATCAAAATCCACATCTTTCAGTCTGTCCATGAGTTCCAGGAAGGTGGAGGCTTCTTCCACGACGGCCGCATCTTCCATTCCGGATAAAATCCGGACGATTCCCTCCCGCAAAATCGGTTGTCCGCTGCCCAACAAAATGCGGGTTTGACGCTCCCCGGAGACAAAGGGCGGGGCAAAAGACGCCTTCAGCACGAGCTTGCGTTCTAACTTGTCAATAGCCAGGCCGCCGCCCCACTCTTGCAGCCGTTTTGATATGGGATGAAAACGGGCTTCATCAATGCCCGGGATTGACGGGCTTCCTTTATCGGAGGGATGGCAGATATACTCTAATTCAATGCGTTGATTATTGTATTCGAGATGGACCTCCATGGCTTGCCAATCGCCGATATCAGCAAGCGTCTTCAGCACTCCCCCGCATAACTGGGCTATGGCGGCGGCGTCCTTTGCAGCAAGGCTGATTTTCTTTCGCGTAAGGCTGAGCTCCACCTGTATGCCGGTTTGCTCTTCAATCTCCCTGGCATGCCTCCTGACCGCGCTGTTTAAGTCCGGGGTCTCCTTTTCCCGCCAGTTCATGTGAGCCCAAATCCTGGACAAAGCGTCTTGCGCCAAGTCAATCTTGTGCAGGATAGGGGCTTTGTCCGAATCTCCACCCTCAAACAACTCTTCGATTTCCGTGCGCAGGCTCTCCAGGGTGGATCCAAGGTTCTCCTGGATTTCCCAGCCAATCTGCGCCCGCTCCTCCTCCCGCACCAGTTGCAGGTTCAGAGTGGCCTCCTCCAGCTTTTTGCTGGTTTCCTGAAGCTCCGACCACGTTTCCTTTGTCCGGCTTATGTCAATGTAGCTCCCCAGAACCGCAGGACGGCCGCGAAAATTGATCCTGACCAAAAAGCCCATGACCCACACGATGTTTCCGTCAACTGTGTGTAAACGCCATTCAAAGGGGTGGATGCTGTCGCCGTTCATCACCTTGCGGGTCATTTCCGTGATGAGCTTTTTGTCGTCCGGATGCACGAACTTTAAGGCGGGCTTTCCATACACGTCCCGCTGATGGTCCAGTCCCGTGATCCGGCATCCGTTTTTATTGCCGTACACGAATTTTCCGTCCTGGATGACGTAAAAGACGCTTTGAGAAGCCTCGTCCAGCGCATCCAAAAGCTCCGCCGCGATTTCGCTGCGCAATACATCCATAAGTTGCTCTCGTTTTTTAGGTTAAAACGAACCTCCATTTCCAGGCCGGTTTACGATTATTCCAGTATACAATGTAGTCCAAATTCTGACAAGAGCCTACCCATATTCTGTAAAAATTATCCGACACAGGCCGATAGTCAAGGCTTACACAGCCCGTTATAATGGCGCCAACAAATTGCAGCCAAGGGACCAACGCTTTGTTTCATATCCGACAAAAACCGAAAAATGGAAAGGAGACGCCATGGCTATTAAAACCGGAGAAGAATACCTGGATTTTTTGCGGGAAACCAAACCCAATGTGTACATGCTGGGGGAAAAGGTGGAAAACATCTGGGACGATCCCCGTTTTGAATCCACCATGAAGATCGTTTCCCAAAATCATGACTTTGCCTTTGAGGCCGCCAACAAGGATGTGGCCGCCGTGCAGTCGCCCCTTGTTAATGAACCCATCCGCAGGCTGAGCACCCACCTTCAGACCACCATGGAAGACTCCCTGCTTAAGCTGGATTTAACCCGGGACATTGCCAATCGCCGGTTTTGCGCCTGGTGCGGCTCCAACATCCAAACGCTATTATGGGCCGTTACCTGGGAGACGGATCAGAAGCACGGAACCAAGTATCATGAGAACATGAAGCGTTTCGCGGAGCTCATGCAGAAAAACGACTGGGATTCGTCCTTGGGCAAGATGGACGCCAAAGGGGATCGTTCGGTCAGGCCTTCCAAACAACAGAATTATCCTGGCGTACGGGTCGTCAAAAGGGACGCCAAGGGCATTACGGTCAGCGGGTGCAAGGTGCACACATCCTACGGCCCGTGCACGCCCATTATCAGCGTTTTGCCTTGCAGGGCCATGACCGAGGAGGACAAGGACTTTGCCGTGGCCTTTTGGGCGCGGACCGATACCCCGGGCATCACCTTGATCGCCAAACCCTCTCCCAACGTGGAGCATATCGACATGCCCATGCAATGCCCCATGAGCTCCGCTTTTGGAATTGTGGAAGGCGCGACTTTCTTCGAAGACGTTTTCATCCCCTGGGATCAGGTCCTCCTGTGCGGAGAATGGGACATGGCGGCTTTGTTTCCCTACTATTTCGGAACGATTCAGCGTCAGTCCAAATGCAGTTGCCTGGCAGGGCACTCGGACCTGGTGGCCGGCATCGCCGCCCTGGTCGCCGATGTAAACGGAGTCTTGAACAAGTCCCATATCCAGGACAAGCTGACGCACTGCATGCAAATGGCGGAAATCGCCCAAGGGTGCGCTTTTGGAGCTGCGGCGGCGGGCAAGATGCACCCCAGCGGCGTGTTCATGCCCGATCCCCTCAAGGCCAATGCAGGGCTTAATTACATCAAGGAGCTGACCGGAGAGCATATCCAAATGCTCCATGATATTGGGGGCGGCATTATTGTCACCATGCCCACGGCCAGGGATTACCAGAACCCCAAGCTCAAAAAGCTCCTGGACGTCACCCTGGCGGGAAACCAAAAATACACCACCGAAGAACGCATGCGCGCCCTGTATTTGTGCAGGGAGCTTTCCTCCACCGAGTTTACGGGCTATTATATGGGGTGGGGCGTGAACGCTTCAGGCTCGCCCCATACCGGGCATATTCTGGTGCGGTCCCATTATGATTTGGAATACCGAATCGGCATTGCCAAGGAATGGGCCGGCATCGGCGAATCATCCGAATGGCCCGGCCACAACAAGGGCGCCAAGGATTGGGCCGGCAATTAAAGAAAACCTGTTTGATCCCACTCACAAGGCCGGACCCCATCGGGCTCGGCCTTTTTTTGCCATCCTTTTGTCATGGCATCTTCAAGCCGGTTGAATTTGTCACTCGCCTTCCGCGACTTGCAGAATTCAAAAAATTGTTCACAAACCGTCGAATTTGATTTCCCTATTGACCCGAAAAGCCATTATTGTTAATACGAAAACACTCCACGCACACCACGTTGGAACAAGGGATGAAACGCAAATCGACATACAATATTTTGATGTACTCCCACGACACTTACGGCCTTGGGCACATCCGCCGCACCATGGCCATTGCATCGCATTTACGTGGGCGTAACACCAATATACTCATACTGACGGGCTCCCCCATTGTGGGGCGGTACGCCTTGCCGGACAAGATCGACTTTGTCCGGATTCCGGGCATGATCAAAAAGGCCAACGAAGAATATCTGCCCCTTTCCATCAAGATTCATCCCAACCAGGCGCTGGACATACGCAAGAGCATCATCAAAGCCACGGCGAAAACCTTTCAGCCCCATTTGTTCATTGTGGACAAAGAGCCCCTGGGCCTTAAAAAAGAGATCCTGCCCACCCTCCAGTGGCTGCGCAGGTCTTTGCCCGGAACCAGGACCGTCCTGGGACTGCGCGACATCATGGACGAATCGTCGGCCACCTGCAAAGACTGGCGGGATAAAGGCATTTACGACCTGCTGGAAGACACCTACAGCGAGATCTGGGTTTATGGAATTAAGGAGTTCTACGATCCCATAACCGAATACCGCATCCCTTCGGCAATCAGCGACAAGATGCTTTTTACCGGCTATATCCCCCGAAATGTGCCCGCGCCAGCCGCCGTAAAAGCCATGCGTAAAAGGTTTGGGTGCTCCAACGGCGAAAAGCTGGTAGTGGCCACCACCGGCGGGGGAGGGGACGGCTACTCTCTGCTGAACTGCTTTTTATCCATGCTGGAACGCCAAAAGGGAAAAACCTCCTTTAAAAGCCTGTTGGTCACAGGACCTTTTATGGCGGAAAAAGAGCGGGATAACGTGGTTTCCCGGGCCAAAAAGCTGGGCGTGCAGGCCATCCAGTTTCACCGGAGCATGGAGGAAGTTCTGGCCGCTGCAGACCTGGTGGTCAGCATGGGAGGGTATAACACGGTTTGCGAAAGCCTTACTTTGGGAAGAATGTCCCTGATCATCCCCAGGGAGACGCCGCGCAAGGAGCAGTTGATTCGCGCCCAGGTTCTCAAGGAAAGGCGTTTGGTTGACTATATCCCCGAAGATTCCCTTTGCCCGGAGGCCATGGACTCCAAAATCAAGGAGCTTCTGGGCAATTCCAAAACTTACTTAAAGGCCATTTCGGAATTTCAACTCACAGGCCTGGATGTCATCAGCCAGCGCCTTAAACAATTCCAACGCCAACCCGCCGGATGTTCCTGTAAAAAAGCCGCCGCATCCACTTCGTACGGCGGACTTTCAGAGCCCTCCAACCCCCTGCCAGCCCACGCCCAAATGGCCCGATATCATGGGCCGGAGTGAAGTCGAAGCCCAAAATATTAAATTCAAAGCCGCTGCGGCGCTGCGGGGCTGTTGTTTCCGCCGAACGCCTTCGGCTTTTTACGTTTAGGAAGATGCATAATGAGTGATCAGGCAAAACCCGTGTTGGGTATTATTCTAAAAGGCTATCCTAGAATTTCCGAAACATTTATTTCCAACGAAATTCTCTTGCTCGAAAAAATGGGCTTTAAAATCCATCTGATTTCCATGCGGCATCCCAGAGAGTCTTTTTGCCACGACAGCGTCAAACAGATTAAAGCGCCCGTGGACTATCTTCCCCAGACCCTTTGGAAGCCCATGGGGACTTTTTTAAGGCATAACATCCCTTTGCTGATAAAAAAGCCGGACGTCTACCTCAAGGCTCTGGGGCTGGCCTTTAAGCGGTTTTTGCGCACCAGAAAGTCGGCCACCTTCAAGCACCTGCTCCAGGCTGGATACGTTGTGCATAAAATACTGCCTCAAAGCGGGGTTGCGCATTTGCACTCCCATTTCGCCCATTCGCCCACGTCAGTGGCCATGTTCACCAGCATGCTTTCCGGTCTGCCTTTTTCGTTCACCGCCCATGCCAAGGACATCTACACCTCGGACGAAAGGCAGCTTGCTGAAAAGATCAAGCTGGCCCAATACGTGGTGACGTGCACGGAATACAACCGTCAGCACTTAAAGAAAATCGCCCTGGACGGGTCGACGCCCATATACAGGATTTATCACGGGATCGATGTGGAGTTGTTTGCCGGGTCCGAAAACGGCGCCATGCCCAAACCGCCCTATAAATTGTTCACCGTTGCCAGGATGACCGCCAAAAAAGGCCTGCCCACCATTTACAAGGCTCTGAAAATCCTGGAAGAACGGGGTGTGGAGTTTGAGCATACCCTTATCGGCGACGGAGATGACAAGGAAGACATCCTGGCGCTCATCAAGGAACTCGGCCTGGAATCCAAAACAAAAATCCTGGGAACCCAGCCCCACGGCGTTGTGCTTGATCAGTTCCGTAAGTCCGATCTGTTCGTCCTTGGCTGCGAAGTGGCCAAAAACGGAGATAGGGACGGAATTCCCAATGTATTCCTGGAATCCATGGCCATGGGCGTGCCTGTTGTGGGAACCAACGTGTCAGCCATTCCGGAGGTGCTGCGCCATGAAAAAACCGGTTTGGTAGTCAATCCCAAATCGCCCGAAGCCATGGCTGACGCCATCATGGAGCTTCTCACGCAAGAAAAGCTCAGGAAGGAAGTCGCCGAGAGCGCCCGGGCGCTTGTGAATTCCGAATTCGCCAACAAAAAGCTCATAGGGGATCTGGCCGAACTTCATCGGGCCGCCGGAGTTTAATAATAGCCAGTTAGTCAGCCGACAATTGCCTGGACCGGTGTATGAAGATATTCTTTTATCCTCCATTCAAGCCGCTGGATCACCCCAATCCCTCCGGGGATCTTGTGACCGCCCGCGGGCTGGTGGAATACCTGCAAAGCCGCGGCCATGAGGTTACGGCCGCCAGCAGGCTGCGCACCCGCTGGATTTATTGGGAGCCCGGAATGTTTCCCCAAATCCGGGCGGAAAAAAAGCGCGTGCTGGATCTTGCGGCATCCGCCAAACCCGACCTATGGCTGACCTATCATTCCTATTACAAAGCCCCGGACTTGCTGGGTCCTGGCGTCTGCAAGGCGCTCAACCTGCCTTACGCGATTTTTCAGGGCGTCTATTCCACCAAGCACAAACGCCGCATAAAAACCATGCCCGGGTTTTACTTGAACCGGCATGCCTTGAAGGCCGCAGACCATATATTCTCCAATCGCAAGGAAGACATGAAAAATCTGAGGCGGTTGATCGCTCCTTCCAGGCTAAGCTACATCCGCCCGGGCATTAAGCCCCACTCCTTCACCTTTGACGAAAAGGCAAGAGTTGAACTAAGAAAACAGTGGGGCGCGGAAGACAAGCCTGTGATTCTCTCCGCCGCCATGTTCCGGGCTGACGTCAAAACCCAGGGCCTGCTGTGGGTCATCAGGGCCTGCGGCGTTTTGAAAAGCCAGGGCCTTCGGTTTAAGCTGGCCATAGCCGGCGACGGCAAGGAGCGCCGCCGCATCGAACAGGCGGCCAAAGAGTGTTTGGGCGAAGATTTTATTCTCTTGGGAAAAATTCCGCGGGACCGGATGAACAGGGTGTACAGCGCCGGGGACGTGTTCGCCTTTCCCGGTTTTAACGAAACATTAGGCATGGTCTATCTGGAAGCACAGTCCTGCGGCTTGCCCATAGTCGCCTGCAATAACGGCGGCATCCCCGAGGTCATGATTCACGGCCGGACCGGTTTTCTCACCCCTCTGGGCGATCTGGAGGCCTATGTGAACGCCTTGAAGGATTTGCTTTTGAATTCCGGCAAAAGGGCGGAAATGGGCGCCCGGGCGGCTTCGTATGTGAGATCCCGGCATGACTTGGATTGCAATTATTCCAATATGGAAGACATATTAAACCGGTGCATTAGGGAGCATTATGAACGACAAGGCTAAAACAACCCGGTTTATTCTGGTGCGTCACGCTCAGACAAAATGGAACCAAATGAAGCTCATCCAGGGGATGACGGACAGCCCGCTCACCCCGGAGGGAGTGCAGGCTGCTCGTTCCTGGGGGGCGATCCTAAAAGAATATTCCCCGGACCGGATGATATGCAGCCCCTTGAATCGCGCCGTGGATACGGCCGTATACATCAACGAAACCCTGGATTTGCCCCTGAGCCAGGACGTGGGCTTTCTGGAGCAGTCTTGGGGGCGCTGGGAAGGCAAAACCCTGGCTGAAATCAAGCAGGAATCGCCCGTTATATTGCAAAGCATGGTGGATTTGGGCTGGGAGTTCTCTCCGCCGGGCGGCGAGTCCCGTATATCGGTTATGAAACGCTGCACCAAAGCCTTACAAACGCTTCACGAAAAATGGACGGGCCAGACCCTTATTATCGTCGCCCATCGGGGCGTCATAGCCTGCATCATGTACCATCTTTTGGGCCGGGCTTTTTTACCCTCCGAACCTTCGGTGCTGAAAAAAGGCTACGCCCAGATTTTGACGTGTGACGGCGCCGGGCTGAAAATCGAGGCCCTGAACGGCGTGGCTTTGCAATAATTTGCCAGGCTATTGCTGCTTTCAATAAAGAAAGAGTCCATGAAAATACTTTTTTACTGCCAACACGTGCTGGGGATGGGGCATTTTTTCCGCAGCCTGGAAATCATCAAGGCCTTCTCAAGCCATGAGGTGATCCTTGTGTCCGGAGGTCCTCCCGTGGATGCAGCGCTTCCTCCTCATGTTCGGGAAGTCCGTTTGCCCGGCCTGGCTATGGACGAGGACTTTTCCCGCATGTACTCCCTGGACCCGGCCAAGGGCATTGAAGAGGTCAAAAAAGAGCGCGTGGAGCTTTTAGGAAAGATATTTTCAGAGGAAAAGCCCGATCTTTTCATTGTAGAGCTGTATCCCTTCGGCCGTAAGGCCTTCCGGTTTGAGCTGGATCCCATTCTGACGGGAATCCGCAGGGGGGACTTGCCTCCTTGCAAAGTGGTGTGCAGCCTTCGGGATATCCTGGTGGAAAAGAAGCACCCCTCCGCCTATGAAAGCAGGGTAACGAGCATCTTGAATTCTTGTTTTGATGGATTAGCCGTGCATGCAGACCCGTCGTTGGTCAGTTTGGGCGGCACATTCGCCTCCATGGATAAAATCACGGTCCCGGTCTATTACACCGGTTTTGTTACGCCCAAGCCCAGGCCCGGCGCCGGAGAAAAATTGCGCAAAGCCCTGGGGATAGGACCGGAGGAAAAATTGATCGTGGTCAGCGCCGGGGGCGGCAAGGTGGGCGCGCCTTTGTTGGAGCCCGTGGAAAAGGCCTTTTTGGAAAAAGCCCCGTCAAATTGGCATATGCACGTTTTTACCGGCCCGTTTCTGGATGACGACCATTTCGAGCGCCTGGCCGCCTGCTCCAACGATCATCTTGTCATTGAACGATTTTCCGACGACTTTCTGACCTGGCTGGACGCCGCGGATTTGTCCATCAGCATGGCGGGTTACAATACCTGCATGAACACTTTGGCCGCACACGCCCCGGCTCTGGTTTTGCCCTTCGAGCAAAATCGCGAGCAGCTTATGCGCGCCCGGAAGCTGGAAGCCCTGGGCGCCCTGGAAATTTTGGAGGAAGCGGGCTTAAAGCCGGACCTGCTCATCCCTCGCATGCAACGAATCATCGAAAAGGGCAGGGGGGAAACTCCGCCGATCAACCTGAACGGCGCTGCGGAAACGGCGGCATGGGCCGAGAGCCTGGCGCTAAATGGGAGCGGAGACGGATGCTGAAAGTTGTTTCTGACATTTGGAAATGCGACCCGGACGATTTTCAATGCTCGCTTGACCGAACCATGAATGAGTCCCTGGAAAAAATTCGCCGGGGAAAGGTCTTTTTTCGGGCTGACGATATTGCCGCGCCGTCCAAAAACTTTTCCCGTATGATGGAGCTTTTTAAAAAATATCAAGCCCCTTTGTGCCTTGCTGTAACCCCCTCCTGGATTTCCCGCCCAAGATGGCAGGCTCTTTTGGAGGTCGCCGGGGACGAACCTTCCCTGTGGTGCTGGCATCAGCACGGATGGCGGCATATCAACCATGAGTCGGAAGGTAAAAAGCAGGAATTCGGCCCGTCCCGCACCAAGGGGGCGATCGCCCGAGACCTTGCATTGGGAAAGGAGCGGCTGGAACAAATCCTGGGCTCACGCTTCTTTCCGTTTTTCACGCCCCCTTGGAATCGTTGCAGCGCGCATACGCTTGCCCTGCTGCAATCCATGGGGTATAATGGAGTTTCGCGCAGTAAAGGGGCCAAACCAAAATCGCAAGGCCTTCCCGACATCTTTGTGAACGTGGATCTTCACACCCGCCGGGAAAAGAACGGAAAAAAGGATTTAACGGATTTTTTTCAGGAGTTGTCCAAGGCTCTGTCCAGCGGATATTGCGGGGTCATGATTCACCATCAATTGATGAACGAGGCAGCGTTTAAAGCTCTGGAGGCTTTGCTGCAGGCCTTTCGCGCGGAGAAGAAACTCGAATTGGGCGCTTTTAATTCTCTCGCGTAAAATTAATAGTGATTATTAATTTTACTTTTGCCCAGACTGTATTATAGTTTTTTCAGAACCATAAAACAGGGCGTATGGACGCCCAATTTCTTTCAATAAATCATTTCCTTTGGACGCTCATTTCCATCAGAACACGGCGAAGTACGCCTGTTTTTTTTAAATCTATCGCTTCTTTTGGGGGCTTGTAAGTTCATGGTTAGCGCGGAAACAGCCCAAGGATCGAATGCAGGGAAAGGCAAAGTCAGCAGACTTGTGGTTCTTCCGTTCAGGAAATCCCTGGAAATTTCGTTCAAGAGCATTAAGGCGCGGTTTTTTCGTTCTCTGATAACGACCACCTCGCTGGTGTTGGCTATCAGTTTTTTCAGCTTTGTGCTGGTTAGCACGGACGCCGCCAATGGATTGTTGTCCTCAGGAGAGCGGGGATACCGGCAGGCATTGATTCAGTCCGGTTATGATTTGGCTCCGGACCAGGACACGGCGGGGAGCAGCCCCAAGCAGCGATGGATAGCCTTATTGTCGCTTTTGGTGTGCGTTGTAGGCATTGTCAACGCGCACTTGATGGCCGTCACCGAGCGATTTCGGGAGATCGGCACTATGAAATGCCTGGGCGCCCTGGACCGGTTTGTCTTGCGGCTATTTGTGTTGGAGGCGGGCATGCAGGGCCTTGTCGGCTCCCTTGCGGGGGCGCTGGGCGGCGCCTTTTTCGCCTTGCTTAGTTTTTTACTGCGTTTCGGGTCTCCGGTGTTAACCAATATGAACTGGAGCCATGTGTTTATGTCCGTGGGAACGGCGATCGCGGCCGGAATCCTGCTAAGTTTGGCTGGCGTCCTGTATCCCGCCTGGATCGCCTCACGCATGCAACCAGTGGAAGCCATGAGGGTTGAAACTTGAGTAATATCGAGAATGTGGTCAGGGTATCGGAAGTCACCAAGAGCTTCAACCTTGGCAAAATCACGGTACAGGCCCTCAAGGGGATCAACTTGGAGATCGCCACGGGGAACTACATTTCCATCATGGGGCCTTCCGGCTCGGGAAAAAGCACCCTGTTTAACATGATAGGCGGGCTGGACAAACCCACTTCGGGCCGGGTTTACATCGACGAAGTGGACATCGCCCAGTTGGACGCCTATGAACTGGCCTGGCTGCGCTGCCGCAAAATCGGCTACATCTTCCAGACCTTCAACCTGATCCAGGTTATGACCGCCCTGGAAAACGTGACCCTGCCCATGACATTCGCCGGCGAGACCAGCAGCGCGTCCATGGAAAAGGGCATGGAGCTCCTCAAGCTGGTGGGCCTGGGCGACAGATACAGCCATAAGCCCAACGAACTCTCCGGCGGCCAGCAACAGCGGGTCGCCGTGGCCAGAGCCCTGGCCAACGATCCCAGCATCATCCTGGCTGATGAGCCCACGGGCAACCTGGACTTGTCCACGGGCGAGGAAATCATTGCTCTGCTTAAAAAGCTCAGCCGGGAGCGCAACGTGACGGTCATTTCCGCCACGCACGACTTTAAGATGCTCAATGTATCGGATCAGGTCGTCTGGATTCGGGACGGCTTGGTGGACAAAGTGGAAAACCGGGACGAGCTGAACATTTCCGTGGGACAGATCGGAACGCGCGAAGCAGCGGAGAAGCATTAACTTTTATGCATTTGCGGCTTCTCTCCGGAACGATTTTTATGATGGCCATGACACTCTCTTGATGAGCTGAACCAAATATGCCCCCAATGCACACAAATAAATTCTATGCGGGATTGCTCCTCCTTCTGCTGGCGTTCCTTGTCAGCCTCGGCTTACCGGGCGCGGGCTTGGCCTCCCTTGATTACGACGGAATGCGGAAAGACACCGCTTACCTGTCCTCACTGGGAGATCGCAGCACGGGCTCGGAAGGCTGCGTCCAGGCTTCGGCCTATATTGCGGAGCGTTTTAAGGCTTTGGGCCTGGAAGACATGGAATCCCTGGACTTTCGCGTACCCATTTTGGAGCATAAGGGAAGCGCCCTTTCCTTGGGGGCGGATTCCCAGCCTGTGGCTTTAAATCCCATTTATTCCAACGCCATTGCTCCCCAATCCTTTGAAAACGGAGTTTCCGGACCCGTGGTCTACGCCGGAAAAGGCGGGCTGCAGGATCTTCAAGGAAAAAAGGTCGCCGGCTGCATCATGCTCATGGATATGGAGTCGGGCAAGAATTGGCAAAACGCCGCCTCCTTGGGCGCCAAAGCCTTGATCTACGTGGGCGATCCCAACACGTCCAAGATTTTTTTCCAGGAGAAATTCGAGCTGACCCCCTACCATTTTCCCCGCTTCTGGATGACCAGAGCCGAGGCACGGGAAGTCTTTGGGGATTATGAATCCGCGCCCAAAGGTTTGGCCGCTGAAAACGCGGAATTGAAAACCTCCATGGCCTGGGAGCAGGTCAAGGCGCAGAATATTTACGGTTTCATAAAAGGAACCGACGAAAACCTCAAGCAGGAACTCCTGGTGGTGGAGGCCTTTTACGACAGCACCGCCCTGGTTTTCGGCAAGTCCCCGGGAGCGGATGAGGCCGGCGGCATCGTGGCTTTGCTGGAGTTGGTCCGCATTCTCAAGGAAAACCCGCCGCCTCGGTCGGTTCTCTTTGTAGCAACCGCCGGGCACGCCCAGGGTCTTGCCGGCGCCCGGGAGTTGTGGTGGAGCCTATGCACCAAAAATAAGATCATCAAGGGAGAAAAAGCCCGTCTGGAGAAGGTCATTGAGGACGGCGAAAATGCTTTGGAAAGCCTGAATGCATTTTCCGACAAGTTTCCTTCCAACAGGGAGGATTTCATGGCCCTGCGGGACGCAGCGTCCGAAGAGCTTAAAACCCAGGTGGACGCCATATCCAACAAGCTGATGCGTTTGCGTTTGGCCGACAATAAGGACGAAAAGAAAAAGGAAATCAACAAGCTGGCGGAAAAACGCATGGCTTTGCGCTCCCTGCTTTGGGTTCCGTACAAGGATTTGACCGATCAGGATCGGGAGTTGATGCACTCTTTAATCGCTCCCGCCAAAAAAAACCTGAAATACGTCGTCAAGGACGCCAATAAGCAGCGCAAGATCATCAAAACGGCCAGGGCCTTCAGAAAACAGGTGGGCGAGTACAAGGTGGTCTCCGCCTTGTCTCTGCATCTTTCCAGCCACGGGGACGGCGCCGGCGGCTTCAGCCTGGGGTGGCATTATTCCCTTAGAGACAGAGTCAACAGGACTTCCGCCTACAAAGGCCTGGACAAAGCCATGCAAAAGGCGGCCGCCAAGCTGGAGAAAATAGGCGTGGAATATCCCCTGGCCGATACGCTCAGGCCCAGCGGGCTGCGCACCTGGCAAAGCTGGTTTGGAGATAAGCCCGCCTTGGGCGGCGAAGTGGGAGCCCTGGCCGGATATCCCAGCGCCAGTTTTGTGACGATCAACGATTCCCGCCCCATGTGGGGGACGCCGTTTGACACCATAGACAACATGGATTGGAATACGGTCTCCAAGCAGGCCGAAATGGTCTTGGGGGTCCTGGAAAAACTGGCATTCGCCGACGAATTGCATTCCGGAAAAGATCCTAAATTAGGCTTTTCCACTGTCACGGGCCACGCAAAATTTATGCGTCATGGCGAACTATTCGCCGACCAGGCCGCCCCCAAGACCATCATACTTTGCTTTCAGGGCCCTTCCATCATCCATGTTATGACCGACGCCCAAGGCGATTTTCAGCTAAAGGGCATGGCGGACAAAAAACACTCCACGGATAAGGCGATCCTGGAAGGATACCGTTTTGACGAGAACGGCCAGGCTTATTGGGCCATCGACAAGGAGACCACCGGCAAAAACGCCTACCGGGTCAAGGTTCTCAGAAAATCCGCGGAAACCGACCTTATCATGTTCTCCTGCCGCCAGACCACCTTGTTCAACCTGCTGGAGCCGCGCAGCTTCTGGCCCATGACCAAAATTCAGTTGATCGACGCCAGGCAGGAAGCCGAGCCCCGGCGTTTTTGGTATAGCCGGATTGACACCCGCACCTCGGTTTTGGCCTCCATATTCATGCCGCCCCAGTCCCGTTTCAAGCTCACCTTGTCGGACACGGTGCTCAAGAAAAAGCTGGTTCTGACCAACGCCACGGAAGGCGCGCCAGAAGGCGTGGGCTTTTCCGTGGACGATCAGCCGGCCATCCTGAATACCGAGCAGCAGGCGGCCAAGGACATGTGGGCGCTTTTAGGGCCGCGCATCGACAGCTTGGAAAGCCACGGCATATACAACGACAAGCTGCGGGAGCTCATGGACGACGGAACCGCAGCGCTGGATAGTTCCAAGCAGTTTCTGAAATCCAAGCAATACGCCAGGGCCTACGAATCGGCTAAAAAATCCTGGGCTCTTGCCAGCAGGGTTTACGACGACGTGGAAAAGACCCAGAAGGACGTGCTTTTCGGCGTATTGTTCTACATCGCCCTGTTTGTGCCATTCGCCTTTTGCATGGAACGGCTTTTGTTCTCGTTTGCCGGCATCCATCGCCGGATTATCGCCTTTTTGGGCATCCTGGCGGCCCTGATTTTCGTCATATACAAAGTGCATCCGGCCTTCCAGCTTGCCTACAGTCCCATGGTTGTGGTTTTGGCCTTTTTCATTATCGGCCTGTCCCTGGTGGTCAGCCTTATTATCTTCTTCCGTTTTGAAGAGGAAATGACCTTGCTGCAAAAACGGGCCAGCCACGTGCGCGCCGCTGAAATGGGGCGCTGGCAGGCTTTTTCCGCGGCTTTTTTCCTGGGAGTCAGCAACCTGAGAAGGCGCAGGTTAAGGACCACTTTCACCTGCATCACCCTGATCATCCTGACTTTCACCATCATGAGCTTCACCTCCATACAAAGCCTGCGATACAGCTTTTCGCGCTTGTTCATGGATACGGCGCCGTACAACGGGCTGCTGCTGAAAAATATCAACTGGCGGGACCTGCCGCCGGAAGCCCGGGAAACCCTTCGGGACGCTCTGGCCGGAAAGGGCGTCTCCGCCCCCCGCGTCTGGCTGGAGGTGGAGGATAAAACCCGGCCGTTGCACATTACGGTGCGGCGCGGAGAAAAGGTGTTTGATGCCGCCGGGCTGGTGGGCCTTGCAAGCACGGAGCCCGAGGTTACGGGCATTGGTAAGGAGCTTGTTGGAGGCCGTTGGCTGGATGAAAACGATTCCCATGCGGTTTTGCTGCCGGAGCGCATGGCCGAAGCCCTGGGCATTGATCCGAAAAATCCAACCGGCGTGGTGACCCTGTGGGGCGAGCCTTTTGACGTGGCCGGTGTGTTTTCAAGCAAGGTCTTGGAGGAAAGAAGAGACCTGGACGATGAAATGCTGACTCCCGTGTATTTTCCCGGGGAGATTTCCGCCCAGATGAGCGAGGTGGAAGCCGCCGCCCTGGAGTCCGGCGAGGACGTCAAAGCCTTCCAAAGCAGGTATCAGCATGTAGAGCCCAACCTGACCATCATCATGCCTCACACCACGGTCATGGCCATGGGCGGAGGACTGAAAGGCATTGCCTTCAAACCGGCCAAAGGGGTGGACGTCAAGAAAACCGCGGCCAAGCTGGTGGACCGGTTCAAGCTCTCCATCTTTCTGGGCGAGCCCAAAGGCGTGTTCGTGTATCACGCCAGCGACACATTGAGCTACAGCGGAGTGCCCAACATCGCCATTCCCATCATCATTGCGGCGCTCATCGTGCTGAACACCATGATCGGCACGGTTTACGAACGCAAGCGCGAGATCGGCATATACACCTCCGTGGGCCTGGCGCCTTCCCATGTTGCCTTTTTGTTCGTAGCGGAGTCCATGGCTTTCGCCGTCATATCGGTGGTCCTGGGCTACGTGGTGGCCCAGACCGCAGCGGCTTTGTTCTCGGGCACGTCCCTATGGGCCGGGCTGACGGTCAATTATTCGTCCCTGGCGGGCGTGGCGGCCATGATTCTGGTCTTCGCCGTGGTCCTGATTTCAGTGATCTACCCGTCCAGAGTGGCGGCGCGCATCGCCATCCCGGACGTCAATCGCTCCTGGAGTTTGCCGGACGCGGAAAAGAACGTCATCAACGTGTCCATGCCCGTGCTGATTCGGTACGATGAGGTGCGAGGCATCGGCGGGTTTATCGCCGATTATTTCGCCTCCTACCAGGACGTGTCCCATGGAATATTTTCCACCAACAAAATGGAAGTGGAGCCCCATTGCCAATTCATGGATTTTAACGCCGACGCCGTTCCTATTTTATGTACGGACAACCAGTGCGAAAAGCGCCACTGCCTGCATTTGAAAGTCAAGGCCTGGCTGGCGCCATTTGACTTCGGCATCATGCAGCGGGTGGACATTTATATAGCGCCTTCGGAGGACGATCCCTATTTCCTGGAAATACGCACCGTCCTCACCAGGGAAGCGGGTGAGACCAACGCGTGGAAGCGCATCAACAAGGTTTTTGTCAACCAGTTACGCAAACAGCTTTTGGTTTGGAGGTCCCTGACTCCGGAGGAAAAAATCCGGTATAAGGATATCCTGAATAATGCCATGAACTCTCGATCGGCGGATGAATAGTGACCTTGGAACGCAATGAAATAGAACCCCGGTCGCAAAGCCGGAGCGTAAGAAAAAGAGCGGTGATCCTGGGCTCCGTACTGGCTCTGGTCATCTGCGCGGTAACGCCTTACAACAACGTCTACCTGCAGGGCACGCCCCTGGGCGGGGGGCATTTTCCCCTGGCGCCCTTTTGCGCCTTTTTGATTCTGACTCTCGTCGCGTACGCCCTGGCCAAACTGATCGGCCGGGAAATCCTCACCGGCATGGAATTGCTGGTCTCCTGGATTTTAATGGCCCTGGTTTCGGGCATCGCCTACACCGGGTTGGTGCGCACCTTCTTCATCAACATGACCGCGCCGTACCACTTCGCCACGGCCGGTAACAGATGGGCCGAAACACTTCACCCCTTGCTGCCCAAGTCGTGGTATCCCCAAAACCCGGACGCCGTCCAATTATTGTACAACGGCCTGGACGGCGGCAGGGACATGGGGTGGATGGAGTTGATCAAAAACATCCCCTGGTCCGCCTGGACCACGCCCCTCATAACCTGGAGCGTTTTCATCCTGCTCAGCTATTTTGTCATGCTTTGCATGGTGAACATTTTCGCCAGGCAATGGGTGGACAACGAACGCATGAACTTGCCCCTGCTTCAGGTTCCCCTGGCCATGGAAGAGGCCGTGCAAAACAAGAACCTGGGCGGTTTTTTCGGCAATCCGTATTTGCTGGCGGGATTGTGCATTCCGGTTTTTCTGCATATTTTGAACGGACTGCACTTTTATTATCCATCGGTGCCCGATATTCCCACGCTGATTCTGGCCGGGCCGTACTTTCCCAAATACGGGCTGTTTTCCGCGTTTCATAAGCTGAAGATTCATTTGTTTCCCGCCTATATCGGATTCGCCTTTTTGGCTTCCAGGCAGATATCATTCTCCTTCTGGTTCTTCTTCATCCTGGGCGGATTGTTCATCGGGGCCTTGAGCCTGTTCGGCCTGAACATCCCGGCCGCCGCCCTGGGCGTGACCTTCGGCCCCAACATCACCAGGCCGGAAGAAACCCAGATGCTGGGAGCATACGGCATCTTTTTCTTGTTTATTCTGTGGCTGGCGCGCAGGCATTTGGCCGACGTAGTCCGGGAGGCATTCGGGCGCAAGCCCGTGGAATGGTCCGGGGCGCAGTGGTTTTCCACCCGCCATGCCTTTTGGGGCTTTGTAATCGGATACGCGGCTCTCATCTTGTGGAACTGGTATTTCGGCATGCCTCTGATTGTGAGCTTTTTGGTCATAGGCGCGTTTTTTATGATCATGCTGGTGGCCAGCCGGATTATCTGCCAGGGCGGCGTGGCGTATTTTTCCCTGACCATGGCGCCGCTGGACGGCATGATGTCCTTTTTCGGGCCTCAGTTTTTCAGCAAGATGGGCGTGTTAATCGCCGGAGTCAGCCAAAAGGTCCTGTTTTTGGATCTCAGGGAATCGCTCATGCCTTCCCTGTTTCATGCAAGCAAAATCAGCAAGAGGGCGGGCAGGCCTAACATGTTCCTACTGGGCATGACCGTGACCATCATCCTGGCCGTGGCGGTGTCCTTTATCTCCATGCTGGCCCTGTGCTATAAATTCGGCATTCGCGAATTACAACTGGACTGGGCCACCCGGACCACTTTAGCCGCTCTGCAGAATGTGCAGACTCTGGTGGAGTCGCCCCCGGACCCGGGCCATTGGGTGCATTTCTTTTCCATCCTGGGCGCTGTGGTCATGCTGATTCTGGTGGTCTGCTACCATCGCTTTTATTGGTGGCCCATCCACCCCATCGGATATTTGACCGCCTACAGCTCGGCCATGAAAGTCCTGTGGTTCAGCTTTTTCGTGGGCTGGCTGGCCAATTCCCTGTGCATGCGGTACGGCGGGGTCAAGTTGTTCAACAGGTTGCGTTTGTTCTTTATGGGATTGATCATCGGGGATTTTGTCATGGGCGGGATCTGGGCGATTGTCGGGCTGTTCGGAGATTCCAGCTACATGGTCCTATACAACTAAAGGCTGCGGGTAATGTACGAGGACAAAGAACTACAAGAATATCGGGATTTGTTAAAGCCTCCCTCCCACTTTGAAGAGGGCTTTGACTGGAAAACCATTGTGGGCGCCATCTTCATTGGCTTCCTCATGATGCCCGGAAGCATGTACCTGCAACTGGTCATTGGCACGGGCATAGGACCGGCGGCCCGGTGGGTGACCATCATCCTGTTTGCGGAAATCGCCAAGCGCTCCTATACAGAGCTGAAGCAGCAGGAGGTTTTTCTCTTATATTATATGGCCGGAGCAGCCCTGGCCTCGCCCTTTCAGGGGCTTTTGTGGAGCCAATATCTGGTGCAGTCCGACGCGGCCCGCATGCTCGGGCTGGTGGAATACATTCCAAGCTGGGTGGCGCCCGGACCCGATTCCACCTCCCTGGTGGAGCGCACCTTTTTCCATAGGGACTGGCTGACGCCCATTCTGCTGCTGGCAGGCGCGCAATTGATCCAGCGCATCGACCATTTCGGCCTGGGTTACACCCTGTACCGCATTACCTCCGACGTGGAAAAGCTGCCTTTCCCCATGGCGCCCGTCGGGGCTTTGGGAACCATGGCCCTGGCCGAATCCACCGAAGACCGCAAGAGAAGCTGGAAATGGCGGGTTTTCTCCATAGGCGGCATGATCGGCCTGGGCTTCGGCGCCATCTACGTGCTTTTGCCCATAGTCTCGGGCCTGCTATTCGCCAAGCCAATCCGGTTGATTCCCATACCCTGGGTGGAGCTGACAGGCTACACCGAGCAAGTCCTGCCCGCCGTGGCAACCGGCATCCAGTTGGATATCGGGCTCATTTTCATCGGCATGGTGCTGCCGTTCTGGGCGGTGATCGGCGGGCTTGTGGGCCTGATCATCACCATTATCCTGAATCCCATTTTGCATTCCGTGGGCATCCTGCACCGGTGGCATCCGGGCATGGGCACGGTGGACACGGTGTTCGCCAATAACTTCGACTTTTACATGAGCTTCGGCATCGGCCTGGGGCTGGCCATCGCCGCCGTGGGCGTCTGGCATGTGGTGCGCTCCTTCGGCAAAAGCGCGCCGGGCGAGCGGGGCTCGTGGAAAAACCTCTTCAACCCGCCCGAGGGCAGGGGGGATTTCAGCATTTATATATCCCTGGGGATCTATGTATTCTCCACCCTGGCCTACGTGCTTTTGTGCGTGTGGCTGGTGCCGACCTTTCCGTGGATCTTCTTCCTGGCCTACGGGTTTATATACACCCCCGTGGTGTCGTACGTCTCAGCCCGGATGGAGGGCATTGCCGGCCAGTTCGTCAGCCTGCCCCTGGTGCGGGAGGCCAGCTTTATCGCGGGCGCCCGGTTCTTCGGATATTCGGGTATTGAAATCTGGTACGCGCCCATCCCCATCCACAACTACGGCGAGGCCACCGTGCACTTCCGCCAGATTGAGTTGACAGGAACCAGCCTGCGGGGCATCATCAAGGCGGAAATCGTGGTCTTCCCCGTGGTGATCATCGCCAGCCTGTTGTTTTCCCAGTTTATCTGGAGACTGGCGCCCATTCCGTCCTCCAGCTATCCCTACGCCCAGGAGTTATGGCACTTGCAGGCCCTGAACTCCTTGCTGATGCAGACCTCCACTTTGGAAGGCAATTCCCTGTTTTTCCAGGCCTTGCGAGGAGAATACGTGGCGGCCGGCATGGGATTCGGCGTGCTGACCTACTTTTTGCTCATGCTGTTCGGATTGCCCATCATGCTGATTTACGGCGTGGTCCGCGGCCTGGGCCAGAGCACGCCCCACGGCATGCTGTTGGAAGTGGCCGGCGCCTTGCTGGGACGATTTTTCTTCCTCAAGAAATACGGAAAATCCTGGAGGCAATACGCGCCGGTCCTATTGGCCGGATTCTCCTGCGGCATGGGCCTCACCGGCATGTTCGCCATGGGCTTCGCCTTGATCCTCAAGTCGTTGGGTAGGCTGGCGTATTAACGATATGCAAAAGAAAACCTGGATCGACAAAACAAATCAAACCTGGAAGCTAAATGCCGCCATGGCCTTCATGATAGTAGCATTTGCTTTATTGGCGATGGCTTATGTTGCTCATAGCTACCCCGGCAATCCATGGGTTGCGCCTCTATCTTCTTTTATAGAGCTTTTTATTGTCATTGCCGTGCTGACCGCCGCCGTTGGAATGGGAATAATTTTTTACGCCATCCAGTGCCCGAAATGCGGAAAGAAGCCTTTTCGCCCTTTGGCGGAGATCGTTCCGTATCAGGAGGTCTTCACAAAATTTTTCTATTCGGAAAAATGCCCCCTATGCAATGACACCGGCGAGCCCATGCAAAAAGACAAGAGTAAACGCATTTTCGGTAGGTTTTAATTCCTTTGAGAACAAGGGTTTTAATCAACTCTTTACGCCCGCCGGCCTCCCCAAATTTCAACATACTTTCCAGGCTGCACCTCGTGTTGCTGCGCAACCCAGGCAATACACTACATTGCCTGGGCTACCCAAAAGGTAAGCGCGGCGAGCCGCGCGGCTTTGCTTTTGATTGCCTCAGGCGTTAAACTCACTATGTGGTTTCAGGGCTTGCCCTGCTCAAAATGCGCTTTGCGCGTTTTGAAAGGTTGGCAAATTACGCCGCTGCATGGCGTCAATTATCCACAATGAATAAATCCGGCGGCATGTCTGTGGGTAGCCCTGGCAGAGCAGTATCCTGCCAGGGTGCGCGAGCACATGAAGTTTGACTCTTGCCTAGTTTGAAACCAGTGGCGACAAACAAACGGCGGCACTCCCAAAAACAGGCCTCGTTCCCATGCTTTGCGTGGGAATGCATATAGAACTATTTGAAATTACAGATATTAAAAGCAATGACGCCGCTATTCAAAATCGATTAAAAGCAGGGTTTCAACCAACTCTTTACGCCCGCCGAACGCCCCCAATTTCAGCACACGTTCTCGGTCGCACCTTTTGTTGCTGCGCAACCCAGGCAACAAACTGCATTGCCTGGGCCACCCAAATGATGAGAGCGGCAAGCCGCGCTGCTCTTTTATAAATGGCCTCTAATGATGAATACGCTGTGTAGCTGCAGGGCTTGCCCTGCTAGGACGCGGTCGGCGCGTCCTGAATAGCACAGCAAGCTGTGCGCCTGCATTGCGTCATTAGTCCACGCAGACGGAATCCGGCGGCATGTCTGTGGGTAGCCCTGGCAGAGCAGTATCCTGCCAGGGTGCGCGAGCACATGAAGTTTGACCCTTGCCTAGTTTGAAACCAGTGGCGACAAACAAACGGCGGCACTCCCAAAAACAGGCCTCGTTCCCATGCTTTGCGTGGGAATGCATATAGAACTATTTGAAATTACAGATATTAAAAGCAATGACGCCGCTATTCAAAATCGATTAAAAGCAGGGTTTCAATCCACTCTTTACGCCCGCCGAACGCCCCTAATTTCAGCACACGTTCTCGGTCGCACCTTTTGTTGCTGCGCAACCCAGGCAATACACTGCATTGCCTGGGCCACCCAAAAAAGGAGCCCACCGAAGGACGTCTACAGGGTAAAATTGCTTTTGCCTTTCAGGCTCAGGCAAAATTTCATGAACACGGTTTTGTCGTGCCGGCCGAATTTCAGGATTTCGTCCTGGACGATTTTAAGGGCGTTGAAAGGCTTTTTTCTTTTTCGGTGTTGCTTTTCCGTGTTGGTCAGGCTTTCATAACTATCCAGCATGCCTATTAACGAGCCGGCAAATGAAATTTTGGTCGCGCCTTTGGGGTAGCCCGACCCGTCAAAACGCTTATGGTGCTCAAGGATTCCCGTGGCCATGGCGTCCGGCATTTCCACCTTTTCCCGCACCATGTCATATCCGATTTTCGGGTGCTTTTGATACTCTAAAAACTCCTTATCAGACAGTTTTGTGTTTGTTTCAATCAGGCTTTTGGGAAGTTTCGTTAGACCCACATCATGGAGCAGGGCGGCCAGGCTCATATCCTTGGCGTCCTTGACGGAAAAAGAATCGTAGACGCAGTAGTTGATCACCAACACCATGGTATTGACCGAGTGCTCCACCAAACTGGACCCGCCCACGCGAATTTCGTTAATTTCCCTGATCCATTGTATGATGTTGAGGTAGCCTTCAAACATGATGTCCAGGGAATCCGGGAGGATTTGCAGGTTGTCGTCCAAAGGATCCTGGAACGCCTCGTCCACAATATTGCACATGCCGGACTTGACAGCCTTTAAATCGCCGCCCCTCACATTTTTTAACAGCGCATTCGTCAACTGAGCGCGCAACTCCTTGGAGGCCAGTTCCTGGGCTTCAATGGGGGTGAACAGCAAAGGGGAGCCATCCGCCGCAAAACGTTTCGGGTCGACTTTCAGATGCGAGGCTTTATATAACACAAAATCGCCCTTGTCCGTCTTCGTATACAACGGCGTTTTTTCGTAATAATATATTTGGGATTTTCGAATTTGGATGAAGTCGCTCAATGAAATTATTCTCTCATCAAAAATTAAGCCCCCAAATTTTATAACAAAGAGGGGGTGTTGATGGCAATTTAATTGCGCCGCCGAATGCACCAGGATGCATTTTGGAAGAATGCGTTTTATCTGCCCTTGCGCCGGCCTTTTGTAAAGCGCCTGTTAGTCGAACCGGACTTTGGTTTTGGCGCCGGCCCGGTCAGGGCGTCCTTTTGATCTTGTTTGGCGGGCGGATTTTTTTCCACGAACACAGGCTTGCCGTCAAAGGGATTTTTGCCGGTGTAATACATAAGGGTGGAGTAGGTGGACGGAGTGGGGGTGAAAATCTGCACCTGCTGCGGGCGGGTTTTTAGCTTCTCCTGTACGAATTTGGACAGGGACCGCATGTGGTTCAACGTGCAGCCTGGATGGGCGGCCATGAAGTAATAGGTCAGGAATTGTTTCTTGCCCAGCTTGGATTCCAGGGCGTCGAACATCTCCTTAAACCGCTCCAAGCCTTCGCCGCCGGGCTTGCCCATGAGGTGCAGGACCGGGTCAACGGCGTGTTCTGGCGCTATTTTCATTTGGCCTGAAGTGTGATCCTTCAATATTTGACGCAGATAGGCGGCGCCTTGCTTCCCGTCAGCCTGGATCAGGTCGTACCGGATTCCCGAGGCCACAAAGGCTTTTTTCACGCCGGGCAGGGCGCCCAGTTTTTTCAAAAGCGCCATTTGCTTGTCATGGCCGAAAACCAGGTTGGGGCAGGGTTTGGGCCACAAGCATCTTTTGTGGGCGCATGCGCCCGGGCCTCCCTGCTTCTTGCACGCGGCGCCGAACATATTGGCCGTGGGGCCGCCCACGTCGGCGATGTAGCCTTTAAAGCCGGGGAGGGCGGTTATGCGTTCGGCTTCCCGCAAGATGGACGCTTCGGTCCGGCAATGAACCCGGGCGCCCTGGTGGGCGGTGATTGCGCAAAAATTGCATTGCCCAAAGCATCCCCGATGGGTGGTCAGGGAAAACCGGATGGTGTCCAAGGCCCGGATAGGCCCTTGCTCCGCGTAATAAGGATGGGCGTCCCGCTGGTAGTCCAGTTCGTAAAACCCGTCCAGTTCTTCGGCGCCGGGAAGGGGCTGGGGCGGATTGTGGATCAGATACCGCGTGTCCTGCAACTGGCAAAATCCCCGGGCGGTCTCCGGGTCCTGGTTTTCCTGAAACGCCCAGAACATTTCCGTAAATCGCGCTTTATCCCTGCTTACCTCTTCGTGGGAGGGCGGTTCCAAAAATCCCTCGGGCTTCTCCTTGTCCGCAAAGCAGATCCCCCGGATATTGCGCCAATCCTCGCCCTTATCCAGGGCGGAGGCAAGCTCCAGCACTGCTTTTTCGCCCATGCCGTAGACCAGAACGTCCGCCTTGGCGTCGAACAAGATGGATCGGCGAATGGATTTGGACTTAAAGTCGTAATGGGAGACGCGCCGGAGGCTGGCCTCCACCCCGCCCAGGACGATGGGCGCCGTATCCTTGAAATAGCGCCGCACCAGGTTGGTATAGGCGATGACGGCCCGATCCGGCCTGCGATCGTTGACGCCGCCGGGCGTGAAATCGTCCTGTTTGATCTTTTTGCCAAGGGCCGTGTAATTGGCCACCATGGAATCCACGCAGCCTGACGTTATTCCCCAAAACAATCTTGGGGCGCCCAAACGGGAAATGTCCTCCCCGGAGTCCATGTCCGGCTGGGCGATAATCCCCACCCGGTATCCGGCGTTTTGGAGCACCCGCCCGATCACCGCGGCGCCGGAGTAGGACGAGTCAATATAGGCGTCGCCCGAGACCAGGATCACGTCCAAACGGTCCCAGCCCCAGCTTTTAAGCTCCTGTTTGGTTGTGGGGAGAAACATAAACAAATAGCCTTTTCTATAAAAGAGCGGGATCCATGGCAGATCAAAACCCCGCAACGATATTCAGGCTATATTATTCGCAGGCCCTTTGCAATATAAACACCGCCTCCTCCACGTCAAACCTGCCGTCGGCGCCAAGGGCGTTGTCGCGGTTGATCGTCCCGCCCGGATCGTTGTTGGTTGCTATCTGTAGAATGCGGATGGCGTCGGCAAGGTTGGCTGATCCGTCGCCGTTCAAATCGCAGCCGCCTTTGCCCGGACAGGCGTCGCCGATCCCGTCATTGTCTGCGTCCTGCTGGCTAAAATTGGGAGTGAAGGGGCAATTGTCGCACAGGTCGCCTACGCCGTCGTCATCCTGGTCCGAAAAAATCTTGAATGGCGAAGCCCCGTCCAGCACGGCCAGGGGATTGGGATGCGCGTCATAATCCGTAGTTCCAATGCCAAGCTGGCCGTACATGTTGTTTCCCATGGAGCGCACCTGACCGTCATCCAGGAGCAGCAGGGACATATTTCGACCGCCTGCGGCGGCCAAGACCTTGCCCGGCGCCAAAACCCGGACGGGAGTCTTTCGCTCCAAGGCGCTTCCGTCCCCCAGGGTCCCGGTGCTATTGTAACCGCAAGCCCAGGCGGATCCATCGGCGGCGACGGCGAAACTATGCCATAGCCCGGCGGATATGCTGACGATGTTGGATACAGGCCCGCCCATTTTTATGGGGGTGGAAAGATCCTGGTAATCCCCCTGGCCTAAAACCCCATTGCCGCCGTATCCCCACACCCAGACACGGCCTTGGGAATCCAGGGCCATGGCGTGCTGATAGCCTGCGGAGATCGCCGTGATATCAGAAAGTACGGAACTGGCCTGCGCCGGGAAGGGCCTGGGGGTATTGGTTCCGTCTCCAAGCTGCCCCCGTCCATTGGCGCCCCACGCCCAGATGGAACCGTTTTCAGCCAGAGCCATGGAAAAATCATAGCCTGCGGCGACGCCCTTTACTATGGGAAGCGTTCCCGATACCAACCCCGGCTTGCTGCGCTGTGTAATGCCGGAAATTCCCAAAGCGTCCCCCTCGTTCTTGCCCCAGGACCACACCCTGCCTTGGGCATCCACGGCCAGGCCGTGGTTGTATCCCGCCGCTATGGCCGTACAGCCTGACAGGACGGAGTTCACGCGGCCTGGAATATTTTTCTTATCTGGCTCCGGGTCCGCGCCGCGTCCCAGCTTGTAATAATCGTTAGAGCCCCAGGTCCACACCTGGCCGTTACCGTCCAGAGCCATGCCAAAGCTCTTTCCGGCTGCGATTTTTCGCACATCGGACAAGACTCCGTCGCCCGCCATGGAGGGGCCAGTTTGTTGAGTGTTACTGCTTCCATTCCCTATCTGACCGTAATGGCCGAAACCCCAGCACCAGACCCGTCCTGCATGATCCAAAGCCAGAGAAAAATACTCGCCGCAGGCGATCATGGGCTCGGGATTTCCGCAGCCTGTTAGGCCGGGAGTGGTTTTAAACGGGTCGGAAGGGCATAGATCCTCTGCCAAAGAAATATTTGCTTGAGTGAAAATTGTAAATAACAATATGAAAATAAAGGAAAAATAATGTTTGAAAAAAATGGCGCAAAAAGGCCTTGGCCTGATCCGGTCTACTAAGGCGGTCATGAAGTAACTCCTGAGCTGGTTTTTATTGGCGTGACAATTTAGAACAATGCGAATCCTGCGACCCCGGCTCAGAAGATCCCCTCGATCTCCATCAAAGAACTGGCGCTTTACGTCAGGATAAACCACATCCTGTGATGCTAAATTTGCCTCGTGCAATAAATCGGGACCATGCGGATTTGTCAAGGATGGGCGGAATAGCGTCTAACAACGGACTTTGTATGGCGCCAGGAGAATGTTTTTTAGATGTGGATTGTACCTGGATTTGTTTGCTGATTAGAAATACCAGGTGCAAAGCAGATAGGCCTTGACCGGCGAGCCCATGGACTTGCCGCTGAAAGGCTCGTCCAGGCCGCCGAACTCGGTATTGCCGGACCCGGCGGGTATGTCGGTCCCGACCAGGATATTCAGGGAGGACAGGGCGTCCCACGAGATTCTCGGCTGAATCAATAAAGAACCGTCGTCCAGGTTGACGATGGTGGAAAGAAACAGGTTCACTAAAGGATGGGCCTCAAACTGCAGTTGCCCAGAGGCGTACCACCTGCCCAGGGTGAACATTTCTCCTCGATCCAGCCGGATTAGCAGGTCCGGGTCCATCAGGGAGTCCCACGGATCGCTGTGTCCGAACCCGTTGTAATACAACTCGCACAAGCCGTAAAAATTATGCCCGCCCCACACCCAGGAATAATCCATGTTGGTCACGGCGCTGAAATCGCTGTCGGAAAAATCGCCGTCC
This sequence comes from Desulfatibacillum aliphaticivorans DSM 15576, assembly GCF_000429905.1. Classification (NCBI taxonomy): domain Bacteria; kingdom Pseudomonadati; phylum Thermodesulfobacteriota; class Desulfobacteria; order Desulfobacterales; family Desulfatibacillaceae; genus Desulfatibacillum; species Desulfatibacillum aliphaticivorans. The sequence continues at coordinate 253,788 of NZ_AUCT01000006.1, forward strand.
AGGGCCGTGATGGTGAAGTCCGTTCTCCACGCCGCGTTCAACACGTACCGGACCATGCCAAACCCCACAACCGCGTCCTCGTAATGCCGCGCCGCCATGACGTCCCAATCCGAGCCGAAAGCCGAAAACTTGGCCTTGCCTGCAATGGACGACTCGCTGCCGGAAACGTCGCCCGTGCAGACGTTTCTGCGGGGGACGTAAGCCAGTTGCAGGTCGGAAAAAGGTCCGGCCCACCCTTGAAGCACCAGCATGTCATCGCCGGTTTTGTAGTCCCGAACCACGTCAGAGGGGGAAAAGGGGTTCAGCAAGTCCATGGGGTTGAAAATCAGCCCGTTGCCCCAGGTGAGGGCCTGTCTCCCGGCCCGCACCGTCAGCTTGTCCCCGGCGTAGGTTGCCGAAAGCCTATCCAGGCGATGATATAAAAGGTAATCCTCGTTTTCCTCCAAAACGCCCGTCAGGGAAAATAGCCTATGCTCGTCCGACGGGGCGCCGGCCGCGAGGGATTGAGCCGTGGGAAATCCTTGGGCCAGGCGCCGGATTTGCCTGCGGGATTCCCCGCCTGTAAAAGCGGCTTGATATTGGGCTTCCAGGGTCAAATGTTCGCCCACGAAAACAGATCCGTTCAAACGGCCGTCAAAGCCTCCGTCCGCAAGGGGGCCTGTGTCGCCCACGTATTCCAGCACATGGGGCTTGCCGTACCAGGAGGAGGATCCCTGGGCGCGCAAATGGCCGCCCCACTTGGCTTCCACGTCCGGGCTTGCGGATTGGCAGGGGAGGGCTCCAATCCAAAGCAAACAACAGAATATGCAAAGCGTGCGTGTGAGTCGCATTATTTAACCTTGTCGTCCACGATGGCGCCGTCTTTCATGGACACCAGCCGTTTGGCCGCGTTCATGACCATGGAATCGTGGGTGGAGAAGATAAAGGTGACCCCGTGCTTTTGGTTCATCTCACGCATGGTGCGGAGCAGGCTTTCGCCGGTGACCGAATCCAGGTTGGCCGTGGGTTCGTCCGCCAGGATCAACGTGGGATCGGAAACCAGCGCCCTGGCCACGGCCACCCGCTGCTGCTGGCCGCCGGAAAGCTGGGCCGGCTTGCGGTCGTATTTTCCTTCCAGGCCCACATCGTCCAGCATGGCTCGGGCTTTTTCCTTGCGTTCGGCCTTGCCCACGCCTTGAAGCTGAAGGATGTATTCCACGTTTTCCTCAGCCGTAAACACGGGAATGAGGTTATATGACTGAAACACAAAGCCGATCTGGGACAGCCGCAGTTCGGCCAGATCCCCGGAAGACATGTTTGCAAAGTCCTTTCCGTTGACGGAAATTTTCCCTCCGTCCGGCTCGTCCAGGCCGCCGATGAGGTTCAGCAGGGTGGTCTTCCCAGACCCGGAAGGCCCGGCCAGAGCCACGAATTCCCCGGCGTCCACGTTCAGGCTGACCTTATTGAGCGCCGTCACCTTGACGTCGCCCTGCATGTAAATTTTGGAAACGTCCGATACACTTACCGCGTTCATGGTTTCATTCCTTTCATTTCGCCCTTGTGCTTTTCATATGAGCGAGTTTTTTGTTCAAACGGGGCCCTTTTAACCGGATGGCCGTTAAAACTCGAAGCCTTAGGCAATTTCAGCTCCAGTAGGGATTTTAAAACCAAAGCCCCGAAATCTTTGTCCCTTCCCCCCTGGCGGGGGAAGGACAGGATGGGGGGGACTGTCGGAATGGTCGGGAACGTCACCCCCACCCCAACCCTCCCCCGTCAAGGGGGAGGGAGCTTTTTTTTGCGCCCTTTTGGAATTGGCAGCCTGCATTATTCTCTCTTGGCACTGGATATCTTCAAAGCGATGTTTTGATAATAAATATCAATTATGCCGCATGGTTTCCACGGGCGTAAACCGGGCGGCCTTGACCGCCGGATATATGGAGACGATCAATCCCAGCACAATCACCACGGCGTTGGCTGCGATCACGTCTCCATTATCAATGGCCGGATAAATCATCCGGGACATGCCCCACATCTTCACCCCCTGGGCGAAACTCCCAAGGTCAATGCCCTTCATGGCCACGTACCAGGTGAAAGCCAGGCTGCACAAGGTGCCTGCAGCGCAGCCTGCAATAAGCAAAAAGCTGCTTTCTCCAAGGACCATGCGGATGATCCACGAAGGCTTCATGCCGATGGCCTTTAGCAGGCCGAACTCCCGCATGCGTTCGTAAACGGCCATGAGTACGGTGTTGACGATGCCGAAGCCCATGGCGATGAAAACCACCACAAACCAGATGTAAAGAAACATGTCGAACATGGCCAGATAGGCTTTCATGGCGGGAATCTGCTCCATCCAGTCGAAAACGGACAGATTGAGCGGTTTGAGCGCCTCTTTGCACTTGGAAACAGTTTGCTGCAGCATGCGGTCCACCTTTTTTCCCGGCAGGGTGGCTGCGATTTCGGTGGCGCCATTTTTGTCCCCGACCAGAATTTTTGCCGCATCCAGGGTAATGAAAACATACGCCTTTTCCGTGGCCTCAATTTCCGCGTGATAAAGGCCCCGGATCCTGAATGCCCTGGACTGGGTTTCGCCGTCGGCCCGTTGGGTGGTCAGGACCAGCTTTTTGCCGACTTCCGTGTCAAACCGGTCCGCCAGGGCCGCGCCCAGAAGGATTCCGTTTTTATCCCCGTCCTCCAGCATTTCCCCCTCAATGGGCGCATCCCCGATGAACGAAACGCCCTTCTCTTTGGAGGGCTCAATGCCTGCGATTTCTATACCCGCAGTTTCCCTGGCGTTGGCGGCCACGCCTTCCACCCGGATGCGCTGGACGATTTTTGATCCCTCGGGCAGCACGGGCAGAATTTTATCCATGACGGACCGGGGATCTTCGATCCGATGGGATATGTCCGGGTCGGACCGGTAGTCCGGATGCTGGATTTTAATGTGGCCCACCAAGTTGTCTATGGCGTTGTTCACCATGCCGTTTGCCATGCCCCGGGAAAAGGCGGCGAAGAAAATCATGGAAAACACACCCATGAAAATGGCCAGCAAAATGATCGCCGTGCGCCTTGGATTGCGCCATAAGTTACGCCATGCCAATTGTGCAAACATATTTCCTCCTAAACTACACCGCCTTCATGGCGTTTGCGGGCTTGAGCCTGGGAATGCGCAAGGCCGGCAAAAGGGCCGTCAAAAAGGTCACCACGCCGATGAGGATCGGGCCGCTGAACAAGGAAATCACGGACAACCGGGGAAACATCCTGCCGGAAATTCCGTATTGAGCCATGAGGTCCGACGCGCCTCCCATGGATATTCCCACGCCTGCAAAATACTGGGTGAGAAGCGCACCCAAGACCATGCCGAACAACAATCCCAGCCCGGTCATGAACATGGATTCCATGAGGATGATTTTCACCAGCCGCAAGGGCTTGACTCCTATGGCCATCATGACCCCAAACTCCCGGGTGCGTTCAAACACGGCCATCAAAAAGGTGTTCATGATGCTGAAGGCCACCACAATGATCAGAATCACGTACATGATGATTCCGCTCACCAGATCCATCTGGATGGACTGTTTAAGCCCGGGCGACAATTCCATCCAGTCCAGGACCGCCAGGCCTTTCAATGCGCTGTCCTGCATCAGGGCTCTTTTGACTTCCCCCACCTCTGTCAATTTGTGGACTACGGCCACTACTGCATGCACCGCGCCGTCCATACCGAATAATTGGTCAAAATCCGTCAGCAGCATCTGGACCGTGGACCGGTCCACCTCGTCGATGCCGGACTTGAATATCCCCCGCACCGTCATGACCGTGGCTGCAATGGAGCCGTCCCTTGCCTGGCCTAAAATGGTCAGTTCCTCCCCCAGGCCTATCTTCAAACGTTCGGCCATGAGGGCGCCTATGATGACCGTGTTGGGATCGTCCGAAGAAAGGTAGTCCCCCTGGCGAATCAGGGAGGAGGTTTTCAGGACTCTGGATTCCGTCTCGGGATCCACGCCCATGATCATGACTCCCCGGGTGCGATCCTCGCTGGAGGCCAGCACAAAGGTCTGGCATCGGGCCGTGCACGCTTCAACGCCGGGATTGCGGGTCAGGGCGTCCATGACCTCCCGGGGATTTGTCACCACCTTCCGCATTTCCGGTTTGTCGTGGTATCCTTGGGCCTGGACCTGCAAATGCCCGGTGGAAAGCCTTACCGAAGCATCGATCATGCCTTCGTAAGAACCGAACTGAAAGGAGAGCATGAACACCAGGAGCAACGAGGCGAAGCCGATGGCCATCATGGTCAGGATCGACCGCCTTGTGTGCCTCCAGATGTTGCGCCACGCCAGTTTAAGATCGCCCATGACTATCTCCGTTTGGTCTTGAGGCTGGACAGGGAAAACAGGTTGGGAGGCAGCTTCACGTCAAATGCCAGTTCCTTGTAGGTTAACTGGGTGAATCTGTCCGTCTCGCCCGCCTTCTTCATGGTCCACACCTTGGGAAAAAGCCTGCCGCCCAGTTCCGCGACCTCGCTGTTGGTCATTTCCTTAACCAAAAGGCCGTCCTCGTCAAAAAAGGCCTCCCGCAGCAAAACGCCGTCCTCCCGGATGGTCAGTTCCAGCTTGCCCCAGACCACGGCCGCTTCTTCATGGGGAATAGAGGTCAGTTCATAAACCTTCATGCCGTCAACTTCCTTTTCCGCGGTCACTGTGTGGTCATAGTCCTCCACCAGGGAGTCGGTCTTGGAAAGGTCGTCGTTGGAAAAATCCGAGCCCATCCAGGCCTGGCTCATCATGGACGGCGGCAGCTTGATGGTGCGGTTGACTTTTGGGTTGTAGGTCCACATGTCCCGGCCTTTCTTCAAAGTGCCGTTGCCTGCGTCCTTGGGCGGGGACTCGATGAAAAACAAGGCGTCGCTCTTGCCTTTGGTCCAGCCTTTGATGACCATGGTGCGCGTGAAGTCAGGGCGCTGAATGGTCATTTCCACCACCGATTTCGAGGTTTCACCCCGCATGTACTCAAAGGCCTTGTTCACAATGGCCGCGCCGTCTTCGTCCGCCAGGGCGGGGAAGGGCGCGAGGATTAAACTCAGCAAAACCAGAATGCCTGTTGCTTGTCGCTTCATGATATCATCCTTTATGGCCGGTTTCGGGATGAATGGATATCCCATTTAAAATGGCAGCCATGGTTTGATCGGCCGCCCCCCGGATGTCAAAATCCGGGTCCATCCAAAATTGCAGCCCCAAAGCGTCGATGGCGCCCATGATCCCGGCGGAAAGTCCTTCCACATCGGTTTCCGGCATGAATTCATCAGTTTCAATCCCTTGCTGAATCATGGATCCAATAAGCTTGCGGTAATCACAGTACATCCTTGACATGGCTTGCTTTAATCGGTCCCGCAATCCGCCTGACGCAGAAGCGGACCAAAACTCAAGGGTCAGGGGATACATTTCAATAGACTCAATCATGCGCTCTACCAATTCGGAGGTAAAGCGCAGACAGGCTTCCCGAACGGAAAGACGGCCGTTAAAAAAATTAAGATGAACGTCCGTCATCAGTTGCAGGGCGTACCAAAAAAACACGTCGAAAAAGAGATCTTCCTTGCTTGGAAAATACCCGTAGACCGTGCCCTTGCCCATGCCGGCCCGGGCCGCCACGTCCGAAATGGACGCTCCGGCGTAGCCTTTTTCCGCGAATACTTCCGCCGCCGCCTGCAGCAGCTTGTTTTTGCGCTCTATGCGAAGTTCTTCTCTCATATATTTCCCACTGATTTTCTCGTTTGGTTTTTTCGACTCGTTGGTCGATTTTTTACAGGGTACGCCTCTGCAAGGACCGGGTCAAGAAAAAAATGACCCATGGGTCGAATTTTTTTTATGATTTGATGATTTTTATTGGCTCATTCCCAGGCTTCACGTGGGAGTGCATAGGAAGAATCTGAAAATAAAAATGTTTCGAACAAGTATGGAGCAAATCGAAACCGTCGCCGATATCTGGGTGGCCCAGGCAAAGCAGTATCTTGCCTGGGCGCGGAGCGCAGAAGGAGCGGCCGTTGTGTTAATAGAAACCAAGACTTTCCTGCGGCCGAACGTCCTATCCGAAGTCAAAGATAAGCAAGGATTCGAACACGACCGTACGCCCGCCGACCTTTCTCAACTCCAATTATTTTTCCGGTCGCGCCTTTTGTTGCTAAAGCAACCCAGGCAGCAAAAAGCGCTGCCTGGGGCGCCCGTAAATGGGCGCGGCAAGCCGTTCGGCTTTTTTGTAAATAGTCTCAGACGATGAATTCACTGTGTAGTTGCAGGCCCCCGTGCCTGCCATGGAATGCGCTCCGCGCATCCTAAAAAACCCAGCAAGCTATGCGCCTACGCTGCATCATTCATCCACAAGTCTTGAATCCGGCGACATGTCTATGGATTGTTCTGGCGGCGCATGGGTGATTGGGACAACTAAACGGCGGGCCGGTGTTTCGGCCCGCCGCGAAGCTAATACGATGATTCTATTCGCCGGCAAAGAGGCGGCGGGGGTTTTCCTTGATGATGGAGTTGATCTGCTCGTCGGTCACGCCGGCTTCCTTGAAAGCGGGAATGATATTCTTAAACAGGTGGGAGGGGTGCCAGTTGGCGATGAGGGGCAGGGCTTCCTCGGGCAGATTCAGGGGCCTGCCCAGCCAGGTGATGATGAAGTCGTGGGAGATCATCATTTTGTCGGCGTATCCCTTTTTGATCAACTCGATCATGACGGGGATGCGTTCGGCGTCCATGGGGCAGCCCACCAGCCCCTGGAGCCCCATGCGGTCCCAGGATACATACACGCCGTGCTTGAAGGTTTCTTCCTGGTAGTTGATGTCCGTGTTGTCGCTCATGTGGCCTATCTGGATCTGCTTGGGATTGGCGCCCGCCGCTATCAGCAGTTCGGCCTGTTCCGGCCCCATGGTGCCTTCCTGGGTATGGGTGATGATGGGCACGCCGGTTTCTTTGGAAACCTTTGCGGCGGTTTGGAACATGAGTTTTTCGTAATCCGTGATTTCGCCCTTGCTGGACCCTACCTTAAGAGCGCCGGCTTTGATGCCGGTGTCCATGATGCCCTCGGTCACTTCCGTCATGAACAGGTCGTACAACTCCCCGGAGACGTCGCCCAGGCTGCTCCGGAATTTCCAATAGGTGGGGGAGCCTTCCCCTTCATAATAATACCCGGTGGAGCAAATGATGTTTACGCCGGATTTTTCCGAGACTTCCTTAAGGATATCGGGCATGCGGCCGCCGTCCAGGGCGGTGGCGTCCACATAGGAGTTCAGGCCGTATTCGTCCTTGAGCTGCTTGAGGGTTTCCACGCCTGCGGCCACGATAGCCTGGCGGTCCAGGGGCGCGATGGTCCTGTCGCCGTCCCATCCTGGGTAGCCGTACAGAATGTGTTCGTGCATGAGGGTGACGCCAAGGTCGTCAGAAGAGATGGGGCCTAATACGGTATTCACGGTAGCCATGGGATCCTCCTTGATCTTTTAGGTATTTTGGGGAGCCCGCGCGGTGTATTTCCAACCCGGGCGGGCGCTGGGTTAAGTTTGTTATAAAAAGAGTAAACGCCCTTTAGCATGCTTTATTTTTTCAAACGCTCCCGCTCCTCCTCCTGAAGCTGGCGCCATAAGATTTTGCCTGCGCCGCTCTTGGGAAGGGATTCCACAAACTCCACAAAGCGGGGGTATTTATAAGCCGACATTTGCTCCTTGGACCATGCAATGATGTCTTTTTCCGTGACCTTGCCCACCGAGTCGGCGTTCAGGACGATGATGGCCTTGACCGTCTCCACCCGTTCGTCGTCCGGGATGCCGATGACGCAGGCTTCCAGGATGGCCGGGTGGCGGTACAGGGTGGATTCCACGTCCGCAGGCCAAACTTTGAATCCGGCCGCGTTGATCATGCGTTTGACCCGGTCCATGATGTAGAAGTAGCCGTCCTCGTCCATGCGGCCGATATCGCCGGTCCTTAAGAAGCGTTTGCCGTCGATTTCCATGAAAGCGTCCTTGTCGGCGTCGGGCTTGTTCCAGTATCCTTTAAGGACCTGGGGCCCGTTGACCACGATTTCTCCCTGCTCCCCGATGGGAAGCTCTTTCAGGGTGATCACGTCCACGATCCGGGAATCCACGCCAAAGACCGGAACGCCCACGCTGCCCAGCTTGGGGTTGTCAGGCGGGTTCCAGTGGGTCTGGGAAATGGTCTCGGTCATGCCGTAGCCTTCGGCGAATTCCAGGCCTGTCATCTTGTTGAATTTTTCGCCCAGGGCCGCGGGCAGGGGGGCTCCGCCGCCGCCCACAAAGCTCAGGGAGGATATATCGCGCTCGTTGATGTCCGGAGCCGCCAGCATGTCCACGAGCATGGTGGTGATGTTGGCCCACATGGTTACCTTGTATTTTTCGATGGCGTCCAGGGCTGCGGCCCGATCCCAGCGGGTCAGGTAGACGGAGATGCCGCCGTTGGCGATGGGCGCGAGAAAGCTGTGAATCATGCCCGTGACATGGAAAAAGGGCAGGGCGGCCAGGGCCACCATGCTGGGCGAGCCGTTGGCCCAGTATATGGATCCCATGACGTTGGAGGTGACCGATCTGTGGGTGTGCATGCAGCCCTTGGGCACGCCCGTGGAGCCGGCGGTGTAAGGCAGCAGGCACAGGTCTTCGGGGCCCACTTCCACGGGGGGAGGCGCCGGAGCGTCTTTAAGGGCGTCCAGCCATTTGACGGTTCCGTCGATGGAGGAGGGAACCTGGCTGATAAAATCCGGAACCGGGATGTCCGGATCTTCCGGAACGTAGTCCGAGAGCGCGCCCACGATGATATTCTTGATGCCCAGTTCGTCGCATATGCCCTTCAGCCGGGGATACAACTCCGTGGTGGTGATGACCGCCTTGGGCTCGCAGTCCGTAAGCAGAATGCGCAATTCGTTGTCCACCAGCATGGGGTTCAGGGGAACCACCACGCCGTTGGCCCTCATGCCGCCCATATAGCTGATGGAAAAATGCGGGCAGTTCTGCATGTACACGGCCACCCGGTCGCCTTTTTTCACGCCCATATCCGCCAGCACGCCGGCCAGCCGCTGGCAGGAGTCCCAGAATTCGGTGTAAGTGATTTCCCTGCCGTAATAAATAATGCCCGGTTGATCCGGGTAACGGCGGGCGGAGACTTCCAGAAAATCAAACAAGGGGGTTTGGGGGTAAACAAGTTCCTTGGGTACTCGTTTGGGCCAAAAGGGAAAATGCTTCTGGTTCACGGCTTCCTCCTTTTGCTGGGGGGGATTAAAACGGGTTTAGATGGGGAAGACAAATTTTCGGGCCTGGGCGCCGCCTCCCGCAGCGCTTAAAAGAAGCAAATCAAGAAGTTACGCTTCTTTTCGCCCTATTTGACGCTCTTATCCTGATTGCAGGACAAGAAAGACGAATTCAATAAAACCTGGAAAAATCCTTGCGCATCCTCCATTTTTGCGCAACCGAACGAACGTTCGTATTTTTTCTTGATACCACTAAAACGGCCCGAGGTGAAGCAATTTTTTAAAATCCTGATGGGAAAAGTGCCGTAATTAGAACGCCGCCTGTGCAGGCCTGGGATAAATGGCGTCAATAAGGGGGAATATCTCCATTGGGCGGAATTGCCTCACGCCGGGAACGTTCGCAGTGAAGGGGGGATGACGCGGCTTGTGGCCCTGTTACTTGGAAGGGGAAATTTTGTCTGGGAATAATGAGGAAGGCCGTAGGCGTTTCCATGAGGGGCGGATTCATTGACAATGGATACCTGAGGTAATGTAGACGCACAGCTTGCTGTGCTTAAAAAACGCGCTCAGCGCGTTTTAAGTAGGGCAAGCCCTACAACTACACAGTGAATCCGCTAGCCAAGGTTCATGGATAAACAGCATGGCTTGGTTTGTTTTTTCAAGGGGCCGCTAAAGCAAGGGAATTTTACCTGTCAGAAAGAGTTAATGCTCACATCAGGCAGAGCCTTGCCCATGGAAAAAGCCTGAACAAAAAGTCAAAGAAGCATAAGTTGGCATAGGCCTTTTTCGGCCTGTGAAAAATCTGGGAAGGGCCTGGGACGGAGAGGCGAGCCAAAGGGGCGGCAGGAAGGTGAAAACCTCTTTTTTTTTCAGGGGGATTTAACCCCCCAATCCCCATGTGAATTCCTGCACAAAGACCTTTGTTTCAGGGCGCTAAACCCGGTTTTTTCCTTGACAGTCAAGGGCTGTTCGTCTAATGTCGCCCGTTGACGGACTGTACAGGTCAAATATGCATTGTCATATCAGCCGGTTGGTTTTGGGCGGCGGGGACGCCTGAAGCCATTGTTCCTTTTCGAAAAAGACGCGCTTTTGCGAGTGATATTCCGGGGCGCATCTTGTCGGAAGCGGGCGTAAAATAAGGAGTTACGCGCCCTTTTTGATAAGATAAGGCGCCGAACCGCGTTGACAAGGGGAGACGGGGAGGAACTTCAGGTTTTCCCGCGCACGGCCTGGGTTCGGCGACCAAATTTTCAATAAAAGCCCGGAGGTATAAAGCGGGCGAGAGCAGGTATTCAGTTGGATCTATTTGATATTATAGAAAAAAGGCAGGGACGCATCCTTGACAAGTGGCAGGACCGGGTTCTGTCCACTTATTCGCCGGATGCCTACCGGTTGTTCAAGCATAAAAAGGACCCGTTCGCAAATCCTGTGGGCAGCACTTTGAAAAAGGGGCTGGAAAGCCTGCTTGATTTGCTTCTGGGGGAGGGCGACGTACGGGAAAAAGCGGTGGAATTGCTGGAGGATTCCATGAAAGTCCGGGCTGTACAGGATTTTTCGCCGTCGAACGCGGTCGGTTTTTTGTTTGAGCTCAAGGGAGTGATCCGGGAGCAGGTTGGCAAGGACCTGTCCAACCTGGAGGAGAGGCCCGATTGGTCCGCCCTTGATTCCAAGATCGACGCCATAGCCCTTGCGGGTTTTGACGTGTTTATGGAATGCCGGGAAAGGTTGAACCGAATAAGGGTCAACGAGGTGCGCAACCTGTCCTACAAGGCCATGAAAAGGGCGAACCTTGTTTGCGATCTTTCGGAAATTCCGGACGATCCTGACGGGGAAACTGTTAACTAATGTTAAAGAGGTGGAAGAGAGGTAACGGTAAATGAACGTTTGGATTTCCCTCATCGCTTCTCTGATCGTGATTGGCGGGCTCGTAGTGGGCGCGGCCGGCGTCGCCGGTTTGGCCCAGTACTCCCACACTCCGGAGCTTTTAGTGCTCTTGGGCGTGGTTGTGCCGTTGCTCGCTTTTATCGCGTTCATCGTAGGAGTCATTCTTCAGGTAGTGAAGTGGGGACGCCGTCCTGTTCCGTTTCCCATCGCCACGGTGGCAGGGCAGGGCAAATCCCTTCCCTGGATTAAGGCCAGTTATTTTGACGCGCCTTATACCAAAGCGGGGGTGGTTGGAAGGATGGCACTGGAAGTTTTGACTTTCAGGTCCCTGTTCCGCAACACAAAAATGGAACTGCACGACGGTCCCAAACTGGCTTACGGATGGCAGATGTGGCTGTGGGTTTTCGCCCTGGCTTTTCATTACGCCTTCCTGACTGTGTTTATTCGTCACTTCCGTTTTTTCACTGAAGACGGCTCCGTGGTATTTCAGGGCGTGATGTTCCTGGAACACCTGGACGGCTTTCTGCAACTGGGTCTGCCCCATGTGCTGATCTCCGGCTTTGTTCTGCTTGGCGCGGCCACCATGCTGCTGCTCAGGCGCCTGACCAACGCCCAGGTTCGTTACGTGTCCCTGATCCAGGATTACTTTCCCCTGCTGCTGATCATCAGCATCGCCGCCAGCGGCATCCTGATGCGTCACGTGATCAAGGTGGACATTGTGGCCGTAAAGGCCCTGATCATGTCCATGCTGAATTTCGATTTTGTGGGGATCGGAGAAAAAGCATTGGCCATAGGCTGGATGTTTTATCTCCACATCTTTCTGGTGAGCGTGCTGTTGGCGTACTTCCCCATGTCCAAGCTCATGCACATGGGCGGCATCTTCCTGAGCCCCACCAGAAACCTGCTGTGCAATTCCCGGGAATTCAGGCACGTCAACCCCTGGAACTACCCGGTCAAGGTTCATACCTACGAGCATTATGAAGATGAGTTCAGGGAAAGGATGATCGAAGCGGGCCTGCCCGTGGAGAAGACTTTGGAAGAAACCCAAGAGGCGGCTGCGCCAGAGGAGAAGGAGTAACATGGCTGACGAAGTCCCGAAGGTAGAAGAAATGGCCGCGATCAACCACACTCCGCCGAAAACGGGGTGGATGGATACGCCGGCGGTTATAAGACCGGGCATGTATTGCTACTCTGCTAAGGCCAAGCCCCTTAACATTTTAAGCATGCCCTATGGCAGGGATTGGGATCCCATTGAAGAAGACTGGCATCTGCCTGAAAACTGGATGGAAATCGTCCTGGAAGGCCTGCACGAACGCCTTCACAAGTTCCGCTCTCTCCAGCTTTTTATGGACGTGTGCGTGCGCTGCGGCGCCTGCGCCGATAAATGCCACTTTTTCATCGGCTCCGGCGATCCCAAAAATATGCCCGTGCTCCGCGCTGAACTGCTCCGGTCCGTATACCGCAAGGAATACACCCTGGCCGGCAAGCTGCTCGGCAAAATGGTCGGCGCCCGCAAGCTGACGGAGACGGTCCTCAAAGAATGGTGGACCTACTTCTTCCAATGCACGGAATGCCGCCGTTGCAGCGTGTTTTGCCCCTACGGCATTGACACCGCGGAAATCACCATCATCGGCCGGGAGCTGCTGAACCTCCTGGGCCTGAATATCGACTGGATCGCCACTCCGGTTTCCAACTGCTACCGCACAGGAAACCACTTGGGCATCCAGCCTCACGCCTTTAAAGACATGATCGACTTTTTCGTAGACGAAGTCGAAGACGTCACGGGCGTCAGGTGCAATCCTTCCTTCAACAGGAAGGGCGCCGAAATTCTGTTCATCACGCCTTCCGGCGACGTATTCGCCGACCCCGGCACATACACCGCCATGGGATACCTGATTCTTTTCCATTACCTGGAAAGCATGGGTCTGGACATCACCTGGAGCACCTACGCTTCCGAAGGCGGCAACTTCGGCTTTTTCACCTCCCACGAGATGATGAAGCGCCTCAACGCCAAAATGTACATGGAAGCCAAACGCCTTGGCGTCAAGTACATCATAGGCGGCGAGTGCGGCCACATGTGGCGCGTGATCCATCAGTACATGGACACCATGAACGGTCCCGCGGACCATCTGGAAGTTCCCAAGAGCCCCATCACGGGTACGGTGTTCCAGAACGCCGCGTCCACCAAGATGATCCACATCACTGAGTTCACGGCCGACCTCCTGAGGCACAACAAGCTCAAATTCGACAAAACCAGGAACGACAACTACAATCTGACTTTCCACGACTCCTGCAACCCCTCCCGGGGCATGGGGCTTTTGGAAGAACCCAGGTACATCATCAAGGAAATGTGCAACCATTTCTATGAAATGCCCGAAGGAACCATCCGGGAGCAAACCTTCTGCTGCGGCAGCGGGTCCGGCCTCAACGCCGGCGAGGATTTGGAGCTTAGGTTCCGCGGCGGCATGCCCAGGGCCAACGCAGTGAAGCACGTCCATGAGAAACATGGGGTCAACACGGTTGCCTGCGTCTGCGCTATCGACCGCGCCGCCCTGCCTCCCTTGATGGATTACTGGGTGCCTGGAGTTCAGGTCGCCGGCGTCCACGAACTGGTAGGAAACGCTCTTATTCTAGACGGCGAGAAAGAGCGCACCGAAGACCTTCGTTTTGAGCCGCTTGCCGGAATGGAGGATGAATAGGATGTACGATTCAGGTAAAATCATCACCGGACTTGTCATCTTTGTGGCCCTGTTCGCCTCTCCGTTCATTCTGAACGTGGGCGGCGGCGCTCCGGCTGTTCCCCAGCCGAGCCTGGACACCCCGGCCATCAAGAGCATGGGAAATCCCGTGTGCGTGCGTGAAAACATGCAATCGAATCATATGCAGGTGCTGGACCTGTGGCGCGACTCCGTCGTGAGGGACTCCAACCACACGGCCCCCGGCATCGACGGCCAGCTCTACGAAATGAGCCTGTCCAACACGTGCATGGAATGCCATTCTAACAAGGCAGAGTTCTGCGACAGGTGTCATACCTACGCCGCAGTCGACCCCTTCTGCTGGGACTGCCATATCGAACCGCCGAAGGAGGGATAAGAGTCATGAAAAGCGATAGAAGACACTTCCTGAAGGCTGCAGGCGTCGCTACCATAGGCGTGGCGGCCGGGGCCACGGCGGCGGAGGCGAACTTGCTGGATTCCGCCAAGGAGCTGTTGCTCGGCCCCAAGGGAGCGGCCCCTTATCCGGAAGCCAAAAAGAACGCCAGATGGGCAATGGTCGTGGACACCCGCAAGCTGACCGCGGAATCCATGGAAAAAATGATCCATGCCTGCAACCACGCTCATAACATCCCCCTGCATCCTTTGAGGAAAAAAGGGGACAAATACAACAAAGACGAAATCAAGTGGATCTGGGAAGAGGAATTCGAAAACGCCTTCCCCGGACAGATGAACGAACATCTGCCCCCCAAGGTGACCCAGAATGAAGTCCTGGTTCTTTGCAACCAGTGCGAAAACCCCGCCTGCGTGCGCGTGTGCCCCACCAAGGCCACCTTTCAGCGCGACGACGGCATCGTCATCATGGACTTCCACCGTTGCATCGGCTGCCGTTTCTGCATGGCGGCGTGCCCTTACGGGTCCCGTAGCTTCAACTTCAAGGACCCCAGGATTGCCAGTTTGGAAATCAATCCCGAATTCCCCACCAGGATGAAGGGCGTCGTGGAAAAATGCAACTTCTGTGCGGAGCAGCTGGACAAGGGCCTGCAGCCCCATTGCGTGGAAGCCTGTGAAAACGGCGAACTGGTTTTCGGAGACATGAACGATCCGGAATCGGAAATCCGCAAGGTGCTGCGCAACAATTACACCATCAGGCGGAAACCCGAAGTTGGAACTCAACCCCAAGTTTACTATATAGTGTGAGGTAATTATGCTTGAAAAGGCGTTAACCGGAGACAGCAAATACTGGGGATGGATCGGATTTCTTCTGTTATTGATAGCCGTGGGATTCGGGGCTTATCTCCGTCAGTTCAACGAAGGTCTGACTCTGACGGGCCTTAGCCGCGACGTTTCCTGGGGATTCTACATCGCACAGCTCACCTATCTGGTGGGTGTGGCGGCCTCTGGCGTTATGCTGGTCATGCCTTATTACCTGCACGACCACAAAGCCTTTGGCAAAATCACCATCCTCGGCGAATTCATGGCTGTGGGCGCGATTACCATGTGCCTCCTGTTCGTATTGGTTGACCTTGGTCAGCCCATGCGCATGATGAACATGATCATCTTCCCCACTCCCAATTCCGTCCTCTTTTGGGACATGGTGGTCTTGAACACCTACATGTTCCTGAACATTATCATCGGCTGGACGGTGCTCCAAAACGAAAGGAAAGGCATCCACTATCAAAAGTGGGTCAAGGTTCTTATCTATCTGTCCATTCCTTTTGCTGTCAGCATCCATACCGTTACAGCTTTCTTGTATGCAGGCCTGCCGGGCCGCCATTTTTGGCTCACCGCCATCATGGCGCCTCGATTCCTGGCCGGCGCTTTCTGCGCCGGACCGGCCATCCTGCTGTTGATCGTGTTCTTCCTCAGGAGGTTCACTTCTTTTGACGCAGGCGACAAGGCCATCAAATCCCTGGCGGTCATCATTACTTACGCCATGATCCTGAACGTGTTCTTCCTGCTTCTGGAACTTTTTACGGCTTTTTACAGCCAGGTTCCGGGCCATATGCACGCACTCATTTATCTGTTTGCAGGACTGCACGGAGGACACGCCCTGGTGCCTGTCATGTGGGCTTCGGTGATTTTAGCGGTGATTGTTTTGATCCTGCTGATTCCGCCCAAGTTCCGCAACAACTACAACCTGCTCATTCCCGCCCTGATCATGCTGGTGCTTTCCACTTGGTTGGAAAAAGGCGTGGCTCTGGTCGTGGCTGGCTTTATCCCCAACCCGCTTGAGCATGTGAACGAGTACGCTCCCACATTGAACGAGCTGGTGATCTCCGTAGGCGTGTACGCGGTCGGCGCTCTGATCGTCACCGTGCTGTACAAAATCGCCATCGGCGTGAAAGCGGAAGTAGGCGACGCTGCCCACTAAGTTATTCCGCTTGATTGAAAAAACAAACGGGGTTCATCCATGAGGATGAGCCCCGTTTTATTTAAAGAACGCTTAACAAAGCTGATGCAACTGTGTTACATTATCCAGGGTTCATTCTTTTGATTGGAATGAACCCCGTTTCGTTCAAGGGCCTTGAAATATGAATAATTGCGCCGAAGGTTCAAATGGGGGAGGCGCGGGTTTTCAGGTCGGCCGTATGATGCAGCCGCCTGGAATTAAATCCTTACAAGGGGTTTTTACCATGTATAAGGTCCAATTCGAAGGCCAGGAAATGGTCATCCGCTTCCCCCAGGATCTGGTGGATAACGACGCTCTCTCCCAGTTTTTAGGCCACATCAATCTGCGTTCCATTTTACGAAAAAGCGCCTTTTCCAATTCCGCCGACTGCCTGGAAAAAATGAGGCGTTTGGAAAACATCCCCCATGGCGCCGCCATTCTTCGCGATCCTTTTTTAAACAAGGGCACGGCCTTTACCAAAGAGGAGCGGGAGCTTTTGGGCCTGAACGGGCTTTTGCCGCCCCGGGTGCACACCATGGAGGCCCAGGTCATGCGCATCTTGGAAAACCTGCGTAAAATCGAAAACGACCTGGATAAATACGTGTATTTAAACAGCCTGTCGGACCGGAACAAGACCCTGTATTACCGGGTCTTGATGGAGAACATCGAAGAGCTTATGCCCGTGGTGTACACGCCTACCGTGGGCCTGGCCTGTCAGGAGTACGCCCACATATTCAGGCGCTCCCGGGGCATTTATATCAGCGCCGAGGACAAGGGCAGGGTGGCCGACGTCCTGCGCAACTGGCCCCAAAAGGACGTGCGCCTCATCGTGGTGACCGACGGCGAACGCATCCTGGGCCTGGGAGACCTGGGCGCCGACGGCATGGGCATCCCGGTGGGCAAGCTGGCCTTGTATTCGGCCTGCGCAGGGATTCACCCTTCCCTGAGCCTGCCCGTGACCATTGACGTGGGTACGGAAAACAAGGAATTGCTGGAAGATCCTCTTTACTTTGGTTTGACCCAGAACAGGCTGCGGGGCGACGCATATGACGAGCTTCTGGAGGAGTTTATAGTCGCCGTGCAGCAGGTGTTCCCTCGGTGCCTGATTCAGTTTGAGGATTTTTCCAACGCCAACGCATTCCGGCTTTTGGACAAGTACCGGGACGAAGTCCTGTGCTTTAACGACGACATCCAGGGCACGGCCGCTGTGGCCCTGGCCTGCATCTACTCCGCCCTGCGCTATACGGGCGGCAGCATGGCGGACCAGAAATTCCTTTTTCTGGGCGCCGGAGAGGCCGGGATGGGCGCTGCCAACCTGATCGTTTCCGCTCTGGTCGACGAGGGCGTCAGCGAGGAAAAAGCGCGTCAATGCTGCTGGTTTGTGGATTCCAAAGGTCTGGTGGTTAAAAGCCGCAATAATCTGAACGCCCACAAAAGGGAATTCGCCCATGACCACGCCCCCGCGTCCAGCCTGCTGGAGGCTGTGGAATCCGTCAGGCCCACGGCCATTATCGGGGTTTCGGGCCAGGGCAAAATGTTCACCAAGGAAATCCTGGAGCGCATGGCGGATTATAACGAAAAGCCCATTGTCTTTCCCCTGTCCAACCCCACTACCAAAGCTGAGTGCACGGCTGAAGACGCCTGCAAGTGGACCGACGGCCGGGCCGTGTTCGCCAGCGGCAGCCCGTTCAAGCCCTTCACCTATGCGGGCGAAAAGCGCTTCCCCGCCCAGGGCAACAACGTGTACATCTTTCCCGGCGTGGGCATGGGGTGCATGGCCTGTTGGTCCCGCAAGGTAACGGACGAAATGTTTCTGGCGGCCGCCAGGGTGTTGTCCGGTCTGGTTACCCCTGAAGAGCAGGACCAGGGCATGCTGCTGCCGCCCCTCACCCGCATCCGGGAGGTTTCCCTGGAGATCGCTTCGGCCGTGGCGGGAGTGGCCTATGACCAGGGCCTGGCCACCCATCCCAGGCCAAGCAGCCTGGAAACCCACATTGCATCCCTCATGTACATCCCCACATATATGGACTATGTGGGAAGCCAGGATTGTGATAAGGGTGAACCTGCAAAATAGAAGGATGTTATTTTCTGCAGGGGCGGCGACAAGCTGGGTTACAGGCGACTTTTTGTTGGGTTCGAAGTCCATGATCTTTTACGGAAGACGAATCTTTTGAACCGGCCTTCTTAACCCAACCTACTGTCTTTATGGCTAAAATGTAGGTTGGGTTGAGCTTGCGAAACCCAACATAATCAAGCCTGAAAACAGCCGTCATCCCCGTGCAGCCATGGAGGCGGGATGATTGCGGTAGTTTTGCAATCATCATGACGTAATGGCGGAAACGGGGATCCAGCGTCTTTTTGGGATATTACCGGGTTTGCGGCTTTTGTCTATGAATTGTATTCTTCTAACTCCATCCAATCTGCCTTGAGAGGGGGGCGGCGTTGACGTCTGATTCCGAAATTCTTGAAAACAGGATTCCCTGGCTTCTAAGCCCGCCTGTCGCTCTGCTTGCGGGTATGGCCGTATGCCATATTATCGCCGCCTTGTGGATTTATGCTTCCAACCAGGAGTATCACGCCATTCTCCAGGTTCTAAATTCCCAGGGATACTTGGTCGTCCCGAACAAAATCGTCCAGCCCTTGCTGCTGGAATTCAAAACCGCTTTTCTTTCCGCCGTGTTTTATACGTTTACCCTGGGCGTCGGGCTTTCCCTGGTTTTTATGGCCGTGGGCATGCTTTGCGGCAAAATACAGCGAATTTGGGTCGGCCTTTGCATTTTCCTTTTGTTTTGGGCGTATTTCTTTTTTCTCAACGCTAATTGGGGCTGCTGGCAGCAAACCGCCTTTTTCATCCTGATCCCACCGGCGCCGGCGGCGATCATGTGGAGGCGTAACTTCCTTTTGAGGCGGCAGCCTTCCCGAGGCTGGGCGCCGCAATTCTTTTTCGTCCTGCCGGTGGTGATCCTGGGCCTGCTCTGGGCTTTTCAATCTTCCAAAGATCCTTTCGTGGATCTGCGGGACGCCATTTTGCTGAATAACAAGCCCGGTCTGGCGGTGAACGATTTTTACTACGACTACACATTGTACGCCGCACGCACCTTTAAACCCCTGGACAAAAGGGCCATGCGTACGGTCTATTTGTCCGGGAATCCCGAGTCTAAAAAGAGGACTGTTTTATATAACAAGCTGCTGGCCGCTTACTATTTTGTTGTGGAAGATCAAAATGCGGCGGACATCGTCATAACTTACGGAAAGAACAAGGACGATTCGTTAACCCTTGAAGGCTGGCGCGGCCGGAAAATAGAAAATCTTGCATACAAAGAGTTCTTGCACGCTCCAGGGAAGCATTTGGAAGCCCTGGCGGATCAATGCGACCTGCAGAAGAACTTCCGCAGCACGGTGTATTCAAGCCTCTTGCTGGGGCTTCCCATGGGGATCTACACCTTTTTGTTCAGCATCATGGCCGGAATAGCTTCCATATGGCTGGGCAGAAAAAAAGGCGCGGCGCTGACCGCGGCCGTCTGGATGGTCATCGGCCTGACCCTGTATGCTCAACTGGCCTATTTCGCGCATCAAGGGAAAGAAGGCAAGCCACCTAAGGAATTGCTGGAATCGTCTTCTTCCAGGGAGCGTTTGGCCGGTCTGCGGAATTATATGCGTAAGGATTTAAACATCCGCGAACACGCCGTCTATGATGATTTGCTCCATAGCCCCAAGGTGGCGGAGCGCTATTGGTTGGCCAGGGTTTTGGCCCATAATCAGGACAAGGAAAGCCTAAAGGACTTGCTGGTTCTGTTGAAAGATCCCTCGCCCAATGTGCGCTGTCAGGCGATCTGGGCTCTGGGCCGCAGGCCGTGGGACAGGCCCTCGGGCTATCTTGAGGATATCGTGAAAAATTCGGATCATTATTATGTGCAGCTATACGCATATAACGCTTTGAGAAGGTTGGGATGGAGACAACGGATATAAAATCCATTGATGTTAAGGCTGTTTTTACGGCTGTAGTCGCGGTTATTCTGTGCGAGGTCTTGTTTGCCTATGTTGCGCCCGAGTCTCGGCAGGCGGCGATTTGGGCCATGCTCGGCTTGCGTATGGTCCAAACAGCGCTTATCATATTCATTGTGGTGAAAATGGGGGCAGGAGCCTCATGTCTCGGCCTTGGGCCCTCCACCTGGAAAAAGGGATTGATAAGAGGCTGCATCTGGTGTCTGGGCTTCGCCGCTTTGGCTGGGGCGGGCATGGTCGCCGTCTATTTTTTTATGGATAGGAATCCCTTGTCCTTGTTTGGCAACCCGGTTCCCCATACTTTTTGGCCGGCCCTGGCCTATATTCTGGGCGCCGGCGTAATTGGCCCCATTGCCGAAGAGGTTTTCTATCGCGGCTTGTTATTCGGCTTTCTAAGACAGTGGGGCGCGTGGACCGCAATAATCGGCAGCACGGCTTTGTTTGTAATCAGCCACAATCTATCGGCTGGCCTCCCCGTCACCCAAACCGTGGGAGGCCTTGTTTTCGCCTATGCATACGAAAGGGAGAAAAGCCTCCTGGTTCCTCTCATGATCCATATGTCCGGCAACCTGGCCATGGCCGGCTTGGGGGTTTTAGGCAAGACTTTAGGAGTCTGATGGCAAAATCCAGGATTAAAAAATGGCTGCCTTTGGCCCTGACCATATTATTGGGGGCCATTGCAGGCTCGGGGATAGCGTTGTACTTCGGCCTGATGCATGACCTGCCGGAAATTCAAGATCTTCAAAGCAATAAGCCGTTAAGCATTACCCGCGTATATTCCTCGGACGGCGTGGTCCTGGACCAATGGTATCAGGAACGGCGCGACCCGGCCCCTTTGGAGACAATTCCCATAGCTATCCGGCAGGCGATCATCGCAACGGAGGACCGGAATTTTTACGACCACTTTGGCGTGGACGTGAAAGGCCTCATGCGGGCGGTTTTCCGGAACATCAAGGCGCTCCGGGCCAGGGAGGGCGCCAGCACCATCACCCAGCAGACGGCCAAGAACCATTTTCTCAGCCCGGAGAAAACCCTCACCCGCAAGCTGAAGGAAGCCGTTCTGGCCCTGCAGTTGGAGCGCCGCTACACCAAGGACGAAATCCTGGAGCTTTATCTGAACAAGATTCCTTTCGGCAGCGGCGCCTTTGGGGTGCAGGAGGCCGGGCGCAGGTTTTTCGGCAAGGAACTGGACGAATTGACCCTGGCCGAGTGCGCCTTGATCGCCGGCATGCCCAAAGCGCCTTCCGCCTACTCGCCTTTGGCCAACAAGGAAAAAGCCAAGTGGCGGCGGAACGTGGTCTTAAAGCAAATGCTGGATGTGGGCGACATAACGCAGGAGCAATATGAGCAGGCGGTGAGCGAGCCTGTGGTCGCGGCATCCCGGTCAGGAAAGGATAAGGCTCCGTATTTCACCGCCCAACTGCGGAAGCAGCTTGGCGAGGAGCTTGGCGAGAGTCTTTTGTACCAGGGGGGGCTGGAAATCCACACCTCATTAAATTACCGCCTCCAGAAATTTGCGGAGCAGGCCGTAAGAAAGGGCGTGGAAGTGGTTCAGGAAAGGGAAGGGCTGGCGCCCGGGGAGGTTAACGCCGGCTTGATCTGCCTGAACGTCAAAACCGGGGAAATCCTGGCCCATGTGGGTGGGGTGGACTTTGGCGACAGCCAGTACGACCGGGCCGTCATGGCCAAAAGGCAGCCGGGGTCTTCGTTCAAGCCCTTTGTGATCGCCGCCGGTCTGGAAGAAGGCCTGACCCAGAGCACCCTGGTCATGGACGAAGAAGTGGTTTTTCCCAAAAGCAGGGAAACCGCTGAGTGGAAGCCGGAAAATTACTCGGGCAATTTTCAGGGAGAGATCTGCTTCCGCAGGGCCTTGGCTTATTCCCGGAATATCCCGGCGGCGCGTTTGATTTACGCGTTGTCCCCCACACGGGTGATCGAAAAGGCCAAAAGTCTGGGAATTCATTCTGAATTAAAGCCTTATCTGTCCCTTTCCCTGGGCAGTTCGGAAGTCACGCTCCTGGAATTGACGGCCGCTTACGCCGCTTTCGCCAACGGCGGAAAGTGGAACGAGCCCAATTCCGTGCTGGAAGCCATAGACCGGTCAGGCCAGGTCATATACAGGCCCAGGCACGAACAAAAGATCGCCGTCGCCGAACAGGATGCGGCCGTTATTGTGGATATGCTGGAAGCGGTGGTCAAGGAAGGGAGCGGCAAAGCAGCCCAAGTCGTGCCCGGTCCTGTGGCCGGCAAGACCGGCACCTCATCCCAGTGCAAGGACGCCCTGTTTATAGGCTTTACCCCGGAGTTTGCAACAGGCGTCTGGGTGGGCCGGGACGACGGCGCTTCCATAGGCCGGACCGAAACCGGGTCGCAGGCCGCCTTGCCCATCTGGGTGGATTTCATGAAAAATGCAATGAAGGATCGCTCCGTTGTTTACTTTCCGCGCCCGGATGGGGTAATCTCGGTTTTTATAGACCCGGTGTCGGGCAAACCGACCTCGCCGGGGCATGGGGTGCAGGCCTTGTTTATAAAAGGAACCGAGCCCCGGAAAGGGGCGCCTGAGCCCAGGCTGCCTGAAAAATTTCTGGAGAACTAACATGATACGTAAAGCCACCGTGGCTGATATGAAACAGATACATCGGATTTTACAGATTTTTTCCGCTCAGGGAACGCTCTTGCCCCGCTCTCTCATGGCCTTGTACGACCACGTACGCGACTTTTGCGTGTACGCGGAAGGCGAGGATGTGATTGGCTGCTGCGGCCTGCAGATTTGCTGGGAGGACATGGCGGAAATCCGGTCTTTGGCGGTTAAGCCGGAGCATCAGCACAAAAAAATAGGGTCTCATCTGCTGGAGTTCAGCATGGAAGAGGCCCTGAAATTTAAGATTAAAAAGTTGTTCACCCTTACCTACGTGCCGCAGTTTTTTGAACTTCACGGTTTTGCAGTGGTCGATAAAAGCGAGCTTCCTCAAAAAATCTGGGCCGATTGCATCAACTGCGTCAAGTTCCCGGATTGCGACGAAATAGCCATGCTGCGCCATATATAGGCGGGCTCATTAGCTGTAAATAATGGGGTAAGGCAAGGGCGCGAATTTAAACACCCCGGGCCTGGGAAGTAAATGCTGGCTTTCCACCCGCAGCCAATGGAGGTCCGGCTTAAGCTCACGCAATTTGCCGTCTTCCGGCGGGCTGGCCTGGCTGGTGTGGACGTAGGTTGCCTGAAATATGGCCACGCCTGAGTTGCCTTCCCTGGCGACCAGATAATTCTTTTTAAAGGTGGTCAGGGACAGGAGGTTTTCCTGGGCGATCCGCTCCATTTCCTCGGCGTTCAACTTCATGAGGATGCATTTGGAAATGTCTTTTTCCGAAATGCGGATGGTGGCCCGGGTTTCGCTGCTTCCTGCGTATATGGTGGAGATGCAAGGGAGCTTTCTCAAAAATTGGGCCGCCACAATGGCCGCAGTCCTTCGGCCCCCTGCCATGACCGGCATGGAGTAATATTCGAAGAATTTCTTTTGCAGGTCTTCGGCGTAGGATTCCCCTTTTTCGTACAATTCCTTGGAAATATAACGTAAACGCCTGGCAAGATCTTCGGCCGCGTCCGCAATGGGCCAGTCCACGCGCACATGAAAATGCGAAAGGCTGAACCGGTCACGGGTTTTGGATGCCGGTTCCCTTTGGATAAGCAGGGCGTAGTCCACGGGCAGCAGCCACTCCATGAGGTCGAAAAACTTACGGGACTCAAAATACTTCAAATTTCTGTCAAAATGGCTGGACAGGGGGATGGCCTTGTTTTTAAACAAGTTGGCCTTGGTCGTCTTATTGACGTCAAAAAAACGGATGTATTTCTTATAGATGGAGGGAACGCTGTCCTCCACAAAAAGGATTAAAAAGGCTTTTTGCTCCCCGTATTCCTCTTGGGGAATGCGCGCCCTTGGCTTTAACTCCCTCTTTTCAACAAAAGGATAGGGGACGCCCGCGGCCTTGAACGCTTTGTAAGACCCTGTAAGGGCGTAATCCAAAACGTACTGGTCCAGTTCATCCCGGAGGACCTCGTAATGAGACCTCCGGAGCCTGTTCTGCATGCTCAGCTCATCTCTGCTCATCCAGTGTGACAATTGACAGGCCTCCTATTTAAACCTTTCCAAAAATTTATAAATCCGTTTCTTGTTAAGGGCGGCCGCCGCCCCGATCAAAACCGTAACCCCTGCAACTATTGCAAAAAGCGTATAATGGGCTTCGTACACGCTGGCGCCCTGGATGGCCAGGAGCAATGTGCCAGGCATGCGCCCCAAGGTGCTGATGACCAGAAAGACGGTCAACGGCATGGAACCCAGCCCGACGATCAGGCACAGGACGTCTTTGGGGAAGCCGGGAATCAAAAACAAGAGGAAGCCCACCACAACTCCCTGGCGTCTCAATAAGTCTCGAAACTTCTCCAGGCTTTTTTCGGATATAAAAAATTTTAAGTACTTACGGCCGAAAAATCTTCCCAGAAAAAAATTGATAACCGAGCCGATGGTAAGGCCCAGGGTGGCGAAAATGAATCCTGGAAATATTCCGAATAAATATCCGCCTGCAAAGCCCGTGGCCTCTCCTGGGATAGGCGCCAAAACAACCTGGGCCGCTTGTATGCCGATAAAGTAAAAGGGAGCGCTCGGTCCCAGGGACTCCATAAACCTGCTCATGTTTTCCTTTTCCCGCATGAGCCCGGCCAGGCTTCCCAATCTCGCCCCTAAGCCGCCGTAATATAGTTCCAGCGCTGCTCCAATCCCCAATAGAACCAGGGCTGCCACGGCGATCCTGGTTCTAATTTTTGGGGGCGGTGTCTCCATGAGCCTTTTAGGCCTTTTATTTCGCTATGTCTCTTCCGTTTAAATTTTTGCCTGATGCCTTTCCAAAGCCGCAACAGCCGGCAGGGTTTTGCCCTCCATAAGAGCAAGGAAGGCGCCGCCGCCCGTGGAAATGTACGTGATTCTGTGCGTTTCGCCGGCCTTGTGAATGGCCACGTCCGTATCGCCGCCGCCTATGATGGACAATGCATAGGAATTGGCCACGTAATTCACCATGGACATGGTGCCCCGGCTGAATGCATCCATTTCAAACACGCCCATGGGGCCGTTCCATATGATGGTTTTGGCGCTGGCGAGAACCTCGGAATACAAAAGGGCCGTGGCCGGGCCGATGTCCATGATCATCCATTCGGGCGGAATTTCACGGATAGGCACGATTTTGCTTTCCGCATCGGGGGAGAAACGGTCCGCCACAACGGCGTCCACCGGGATGTAAAAGGCCGTGCCCTGCATGGTCGCTCTTTTCATCAGGGAGCGGGCTTCCCACAACAGGTCGTCTTCCACCTTGGACTTGCCCACGTTGTAATCCACGCTTTTCAGAAAGGTGGAGGCCATGGCGCCGCCCACCACGAATTTGTCCACATGCTGGAGCATATGATGCAGGGCGCCCAATTTGCTGGAAACCTTGGCGCCGCCGATAATGGCCACCAGGGGCCTGGCCGGATCGTTCATGGCCTTGGCGAAATAGTTCAACTCGCTTTGGAGCAAAAAGCCCGCCGCGCAAACCGGTGCATGCCGGGTGATGGCCACCACGGAGGCGTTTTTCCTATGAGCCACGGCGAATGCATTATTTATATAAACGTCGCACAAAGACGCCAGTTCCTTGGCGAATGCGTCGTCATTGTCAATTTCCGCTTGGTGGAAACGCAGGTTTTCCAGCATGATGACGTCGCCGTCCTTCATTTTTTCCACCATGGCCTTGACTTCCGGGCCTACGCTGTCCGGCGCCAATTCCACTTCTTTTTTCAGCAAACGCTTAAAACGTTTGGCCACCGGCGCCATGCTGAGCTCCGGAACAACTTGTCCCTTGGGCCTCCCCATGTGCGAGGCGATGATCACTTTGGCGCCCTCGTCCAAAGCGTAATTGATTGACGGCAATACTGCGCGGATACGGGTGTCGTCCGTAATGTTTAAATTGGCGTCCAAAGGCACATTAACGTCAACTCGAATTAAAACGCGCTTCCCTGAAATATCCACGTCCCTCATGTTCAGCATGGCTTCCGCTCCGACTTTCTTATCTTTTTATTTGTTTTTTCTTTTTGATTTCGCCCGGTGCAGGGTTTTTCTTTTGGACCACCGCTCTAAAAATCCCATATTCCCCGAATTATAAACCTTGTCCACCTGCTCCTCATGCACCGCCGTCCCGTCCGTCCCGGCCAGGGCGTATCGAAGGCAATCCGTCTTGCACTGGCAGGCAAGGCATTCATCCGGCGACGACCTAAGTCCGTCCTCCCCCATTGGGAAGACTTTTTGCAAATCCCCGAAGCACTTTGGAAATGTCATACGCCGTATCCGTCCTGGTTCATTTGAACAATTACAAGTTATTAACATATTTGTGATTTTTTAACAACTACCGAAATGCACTTTTGAAATATTTTTGTTTGCCCTTGACCAAATGAACAAGCCCGTTCATACTGGCTTTCATGGTGGAACACCCCCTGGATTTTAATATCTTAAAAGGATCATAGCATTAACGGAATGAACCCAAGAATTCCTGAAAAAATCATTGATTTTCATGTCCATTTGTTCCCCGACAAATTGTTTGAAGCGATTTGGCGGCAGTTCGAGCATGATTACGACTGGAAGGTGATTCACCAGCTTTATTACCGGGAGTGCATTGATTACCTGCGGGAGCGCAACGTAGAAAAAATCGTGTACTGCAATTACGCCCACAAGCCGGGCGTGGCTAAATCTCTGAACGAGTGGAACGCCAAGGTCCTGGACGAGTACGACGACCTGTATTGCCTGGCTGCCTTTCATCCTGGGGACGAAGGCTGCATCGCCTCGGCCCGGGACATACTGAGCCATCCTAAGGTTTTGGGGATAAAGCTCCAGTTTTTGGTGACGGATTTTTTTCCCCATGATCCGCGGCTTTTTGACCTGTACGAGCTCATCATGGAAAAAGGCAAACGCCTGCTCATGCACATAGGAACGGGGCCAGTAGCCAACGATTGCGTGGGACTGGAATATTTTTTGAATGTTCTGGAAAGATATCCGGACCTGCCGGTCACGGTTCCCCATATGGGCGGCCTGGAGTTCAAAGGCTTCATGGACCTTTTGGATAAGCATGAAAATTTGATGCTGGACACGGCGTTCTCCTTTTTACCATGGGACAACGTCCGTTACGACCAAGGTCCCGAAAAACTGGAAAAGTATAAAAACCGGATCCTATACGGATCTGATTTTCCCAACCTTATCCTTCCCAGGGAAGGGGAAATCGACGCCATGCTGGAAATGAAACTCTCCCAAGAGTTTTACGATAAGGTGTTCTGGGAAAACGGCGTGGGGCTTTTGCCCCAGTAAATGAACCTTTTCGGCGGAGGGCTACGCCGGATGCATTTAACAAAGCAACGTTAAACGGACAAAGAGGTGCGCCGTGACCGGGGCAAACAACATACCGGCCGAAGCTGATTATTTTCTCAAGCCTGCGTATATTTTCGTTCCCAGCAAACCCACCCTGATTTCCACGGTGCTGGGAACCTGTGTGGCTGTGAGCCTTTTTGATAAAAAACGCCGCGTGGGCGGCATGAGCCACTTTAAATACCCCAGGATCGCCGACCCCGGCCAGGCCACCGCCCATTACGGCAATGTGGCCATTCCCACCCTTATCAACATGATGGTGGACGCGGGCTCCAAAATACGCCATCTGGAGGCCCAGATTTTCGGCGGGGCCTTTAATCCGGAATACAGCCAGGAAGACGTGGGCGAGGAAAACGTGGAACTGGCCCGGATGGTTTTGAAGAAAAAGGGCGTCAAGGTGGTGTCCGAGGACGTGGGCGGGGAAAAAGGGCGGAAGTTGGTTTTTCATTCCGAGAAGAACGAAACCGCGGTCATGAAGGTGGAGCGTCTCAGGCCTTCGGACTGGTATCCTTATGAAGGGGAGCGGTGAAACCCATCAAATCGCCACGCATCTGAATCCTAAAATATTGGAGGTTTCGGACCCCTTGCAGAAAGTCCGGGCGTATAAAGGGGCGGGGGGCGACGAAATCCACGACGAGCCTTTCACCACAAAGAATTCAGACTTGTCAGAATCCGCCAGGTCGGCGGTCCATTCCAATATATTTCCCGCCATGCCGGAAATGTTTAATGCATTGGTGTTGGACAAATGCTCCACAGGGCAGGTGTCGCCGATTTTGGCCTCCTCCGTGTTGGCCCTGCCTTCCTCCCACTCGCTTCCCCAAGGATAAATCAAACCCTTTTGGGTGCGGGCTGCGGCTTCCCATTCGTCCTCGCCAGGCAGTTTTTTCCCAGTCCAGGCGGCGAAGGCTATGGCGTCCCGGCGGCTGACCTGAACCACGGGGTGGTTTCTTTTTCGATATAGAGTGCTGCCCGGTCCCAGGGGTTGATACCAGTTGGCGCCTTCCACCTTTTCGCAACTGCGGGACTGATTGTACCGGACATGGGTTTTGCCGGTGCGCGGATCGGTGATTCTTTCGAACCGGCTTTTATAGACCATGCTGTAGCCTTTTTCTTCAGCCGTAGTGATGTACCCGGTTTTTTCCACAAAGATTTCAAACAAGGCGTTGGTGACGGGGAATTTGCCCATATAAAAAGGCGGCATTTCAATTTTTTGCCTGGGACGATCCCCTTTGCCCGGCGATTTGCAACCCACAACATACCTGCCTTCAGGGATGAGCAAATATTGATTGTAGGCCTTTTCCATACTGCCTAAAAAGCCGTCGAACTGTTCGGCGAGGACGCGGGCCTTATCCTCCTCCACTTCCAGGGAATCGTCCGCGCCCAGAGCGCCCATGGTAGGCTCCACAGACCCTTGCTTAGGCGCTTCCTCCACCTCTTCCAGCTCCATGTCGTCGTCCAGGATTTCCAGTTCCTCGTCATCGTCCAAAAGGCCTACTTCTTCATATTCCTCTTCGTCCTCTTCCTCCAAATCGCCGTCGCCGAATTCGTCTTCTTCTGCAGGCTCGCCTTCCTCGTCAGACAACGCCTCTTCCACTTCCTCCAACTCCTCATTAGCGTCCATCAACTCAACGTCTTCCAAATCATCTTCCAATTCCTCAACATCTTCATCAATTTCATCTTCTACGATATCCGCGTCATCTTCCAGCTCATCAATTTCCTCAAAATCGTCTTCCGGGGCGTCCACAACCTCCACATCATCATCAAGAGCGGCTTCCTCCTTCAAATCTTCCTCATCGTCATCCAGTTCCACTATTGTTACATCATCATCTTCAATTGATTCCGACACTTCCTCAATGTCTTCATACTCCAAATCATCAGCATCGATGATTTCTACGTCGTCATCCAAATTTTCAAGTTTCAGATCTGCATCAGGTTCGCCAACTTCCTCCCCTTCGTCCCCTTCCCCTTCCCCTTCTTCCACATCTTCAACTTCCAGCTCCTCATCCTCGTCCAATTCGACGATTTCAAGATCCTCGTCGCCCGCCTCCTCTTCTCCCAAACCGTCTCCATCCTCCTCTTCCGGGCCATCTCCCTCTTCGCCGGCCCCGTCATCCCCAATTTCCTCCACGTCTTTTACAATATCCTCTTTGTCTTCAAGATCCTCCGGTTCGTCTTCCCCCAAAGTTTCCTCGTCAACCAGTTCCTCATCCTGGTCCAGTTCGACGATTTCAAGATCCTCGTCGCCAGTTTCCCCTTCTCCCAAACCGTCTCCATCCTCTTCTTCCAGGCCATCTCCCTCTTCGTCACCCCCGTCACCCCCGTCATCCCCAATTTCCTCCACGTCTTTTGCAATATCCTCTTCGTCTTCAAGGTCCTCCGATTCCTCTTCCTCCAAAGTTTCCTCGTCAATCAGTTCTACGTCCTCGTCCAATTCGACGAATTCCAGGCTCTCTCCATCTATGTCCTCTTCGGCCGCACCGTCCTTTCCGGCCGCATCTTCAACTTCGCTTGCGCCTTCTCCTTCTCTGGAATCAACTTCTTCTATTTCTTCAGAATCCTCAACAAGTTCATCTTCGATGATTTCGTCCTCTAATTCCTCTAATTCCTCTACATTCTCCTCATCCAAATCTTCCAGCTCTTCATCATCTTCAATCAGTTCCACGTCCTCTTCGTCATCCCATTCCTCTTCCACGATCTCCACGTCTTCGTCCGATACTCCGCCATCGCTCAAAAGGGCTTCTCCCTCAGCCTCCGCATGGCCTCCCTTTCCAGCGCCATCGGCCTCCGGGGACGCTATGAGTTCTGCATCTTCCCCTTCTTTCGCTTGTCGGACTGCAACGCCTTCCCTCGCGTCCTCGACTTCCTGATCAATCCCCAGCTTTTCCGAAATGCCTTTAAGCAGACGATGGATTTGTGAAAGGGCGTCGTCCGGGTTGTTGGAATCTATGATGTCTTCGTCGGAAAGAATCTGCTTGAGCGTGTTCATCATTTGGGCCAGTTGATCCAAGGCGGACAGGCTGCCGTTTCCGGCGGTCTGGGCCAGAGTGGCAAGGAGGGCTTCCCGGGCTTCATCGGACATAATGAAGTTGTTTTCCGGGCCGATGATGACGCCGCTGGGGTTTTTCCCTTCCTTATATAAACGTTTTAAGTCGGAATTGATGGCCGACTTGATGCTGTTGAAGTTTTTCCGGCGGTTGGCAATGGCTTGCGGGTCTCCGCCTGTATCCCACACTTCACGAATAAGATCGTCCGCGGAAATTTTCTCATCCAGGGAGAGGGAAGGATCTTCCGGGTATCTGCGGAGAATTGAGTCCAACAAAAGGTATTTGAGCGCCTTTTTATTGCGATAGGCCAGTTCGTCTACGGCCTTTTCAATGATTTCACGGCTAATATTGGCGTCCATAAACCTATTTTGAGCTCCTTTATTGGAAATTGCAGCATGCTTATGAAAAAGGCTATGCAAATTCCGTGCGTTTTGGAATAGTTTTTGCTTAAAACTCCGTAAGAAGCTAATCTTAAATTAATTTCAGGCCCTCTGGGCGATCACGTGCAAAGCATTGGAGTGCATATCGTGTCAAATAAAGGAGAAACCGTAGCTGGGATTCAGGCCATTAAAACCGGTGAAAAGGATCTTATGGACTCCATCACCGCCGACCTGGATTGGAGCGTTCTCCAGGAAATGATCCGCCGCCGGCACCACTTGGAAATCACCGACGATCTGGAATTCTCGGGCGGAGACCTTGTGGTCCACGACAACCAGGTGGCCTACCAGCTGAATTTTGAAGTAAAAGTTGTCCTGTCAGTGCTTTTGGACAGGGACGGGCGATGTATTTTCGTCCGGACTCCGGCCGAAGTTCTCCGGAAGGAGGACGCGCCAAAGACTCCCGAGGAGGAAATTTCTTTAGCTGAAGCCGTTGCCGAGCAAGACGCCTTACCCGTCCAAGGAGAGCGGATTCAGGAAATGCCGGAGGAGGAATCCGAGCAGGGGCCTTTGGGCGGTTTGCCTGACGTATCCGAAATGACCGCCGACGCCTTGGGGGACGTTTCTGACGCCTCTTCCGCCGACTCCGATCCCCTTGACGGTTTGCCTGACGTATCCGAAATGACCGCCGACGCCTTGGGGGACGTTACGGACACATCGTCCGCCGACTCCGATCCCTTTGACGGTTTGCCTGACGTATCCGAAATGACCGCCGACGCCTTGGGGGATTTTACGGATACATCGTCCGCCGACTCCGATCCTCTGGACGGCCTGCCCGACGTCTCTGAAATGACCATGGACGCGCTGGAGGGCGCTGCGGATTCGTCTCAGGATCCCTTTGACGGGTTGCCTGATGTGGCTGAAATGACCATGGATGCATTAAGCGCCAATAGCGGGGAGGGGTTGGGCCAGGG
Source organism: Desulfatibacillum aliphaticivorans DSM 15576 (assembly GCF_000429905.1). Lineage (NCBI taxonomy): Bacteria > Pseudomonadati > Thermodesulfobacteriota > Desulfobacteria > Desulfobacterales > Desulfatibacillaceae > Desulfatibacillum > Desulfatibacillum aliphaticivorans. Next base: position 285,824 of record NZ_AUCT01000006.1, read on the forward strand.
GATGATTTGATCCTAAAGTATAATTGAATGTTATTGGAGGTTTTACCCGAAACCAGAGCGCTGCATACGGTTCAACGGAAAATTGATAATGGACTATACAAAAGTTAAGCCCAGATTCGATGAAGTTTTGCAAAACCATTGTGAACGCCTGATTGGCTCCCGGGTAGGTTTGAGGGGTTTGCCTCTCACGCTGGAAGCCATAACTGCACTGGCTTTGCTTGAAGAGCGGCAGGAAGACTCCAACGACGATCCGTCCAAACTGCACACCAAAGCGACCCTCTTCCAGGAAATGGCGGAAGTCGGCCTGGAGTCGCAGGACTTCATAAGGGAAAGCCTGGGACACCTGGAGGAGAAGGGTTATTTTCAGACGCTTGACGGCGGAGGCCTGGAGCCCTCCAGCGATGTGTTCACTATGGTCGGCGCCCTCAATAAGGTTTTTCCTCAAATGCCCGGCATGCTTTTGGTCGCCTATTTCATTCAGACCGTGCAGGAGGTGACCTCCGGCAGAAAAGGTTTGGATCACGCGGTGGATCAGTTTGACCAGGCTTTGACCATGCATGGGATGTCCGCCAGAAAAGATAAGCCTGCGGCGTCCGCCAAGCCTCCTGAACAGGATGCGGCGAAAAAGCGTCTGGCGTCTCTTCGCAAGATCAGCGCCGCCCGGGCGGCCGCAGCACGCCGGAACGAAGTTGCTTCTTACTCCCTGGATAATTTCGGCGCTCCAACGCCGGTGCAAAAACAGGAAGAGGCGTCGCCTCCCATGGAAGAGTCTCCCCATGCCCCGCCGCAAGAGGTTCCTGCGCCGGAAGCTCAGGAAGAAGCCGCAACTCCTGTTGTTGAAGCCGAGGAGACCCCTCCGGATGTAGAGGATGATGTTCAACCCGAAGTTGAGGAAGAACAACTCCCTGCGGAGGAAGACGCCGCTGAAAAGGAGGCTTCTCGTGACGAGGAAGCTCCCGTGGAGGACGAGCCTCCGGCGGAGTTGGAAGCTGCAGCGGCTGAGCCTGAAGAGGCGGAGGCGATAGAAGATGTGGAGCCCGAACCGGAGCCTGAAACGGAGCCGGAGCCGGAGCCGGAGCCGGAGCCGTCCGAACCGCCCGAGATGAATGAAGCGGACATCATGGAAAGGGTGGCCCAGTTTGAGGAGGCCCTGGCCATGACCTGCCCCCTGTGCGGGGAGGGCAAAGTCAAAGAACAGCAAACTTCCATGGGTAAAATATTTTTTGCCTGCACGTCCAAGTCCTGCCAGTTCATCAGTTGGGGAAAGCCCCATCATATACCTTGTCCGTTATGCAGCAACTCCTTTTTGGTGGAGGCCCAGGCCATTGAAGGGCACGCCATTCTCAAATGCCCAAGGGCCACATGCAGCCATGTGCAGCCGGTTTCCGGCGGTCCAGGGGAGGCGGCGCCCAAGAAAAAGAAGCGCCGGGTGGTGCGGCGCAGAAAATCAAAGAGCTAAATGTATTTAAATCAATTACTTATATGCGTATGCCTGAAGTTTGCCTGTCAATAAAAAAACCACGGGCGGCAAGCGGAATAACATGCTTGTCGCCCGTGGTTTTATCTTTAATGGACGATGTTCCGGGAGCGTACTCCCAGGCGGTTGATCAGCCGGTTTCGTCCATAAACATACGGAGCATTTTTTCGGCGATCTTCTCCGGATTTACCTCGTAAGAGCCGCTTTCCATCTGCGCTTTCAACGCAGCTACCTTTTCTTCCCGCATATCGGGCTGTTGCTCGATCACTTCGCGAGCCATCTGAACCTCCTGGGATGTTTGAGACAACTCGACGACCACGTCTTGTCCCGTCGCTCCAGCGGCCTGGGTCTGATTGGACTTGGCGTCGGTCTCTGCGGCTTTCTGGCTTTCCCTGGTAGCTGTTTCGTTGAGATACTTGCTTATCTCGTAATTGTTGCTTGTTACTTTCATGGCGGACTCCCTATAACCTACTGAAGCATGTTCTGCTGGACCTTGTCCCGAGTGATCTCTTCCAGTCGAGCTTTCAACCGATCGGAATCCTCTTGCGACAAATCCTGGATATCTTCTCCCAACCGCTTTCCGATAGCCCTGAAGACCATCTCCGTGCCTTTGCGTCCGATTGAGAGAGGATTCCCGAATTCATCCTCAAGCTCCTTGAACACTTCCTTTTCAAGGGTTTCGTTGGGTCCCTCATGGTAAATGCGGTCGATGATATCCGAAGTCACTTTATCAACAACGGATTTCTTCCGGGCCTCTGTGGAAATGGTGATTTTATCCGCTGGCGCCGGAGTCTCCTTGGCGGTCTGGCGGGCCAGGCGCTTGCCTGTGCTTAGCTGCCTGCCGTATGCCCTCAACACGTTATGTACTTGATACGTATTAATCGTCATTTCCTTTCACCTCAGTCATCTCATCGGAACCCCTTTAGAAAACTTGAGGAAAAAAGATGAGAATTTTCCTGAAACATGAAAAAAATGACGAGGATTAAAAAATCCCGTATCTTGGGGTTTGGGCGTCAAAAGTTTGTCGCCCTGTCAAAACTAAGGGATTGACTTTGCATACCCCCCGGCGGAACGTGCCTTTTTTTCCCACCGCAAATACTTGGGTCCCAACCATCTGCATACACTGTACCATGTTATATATTTTCCATAAAGAAATTTTTACACCCAAGCCGGCGGCTGGAATTTTTCGTCAGGTCCTCAAAAAGCCCGCAACCATGGCACATCAATTGCAAAGCCAAACTTCAAAGTAAATCTCGAAGTTGAACCTAAGGTTTGACATCGAAGGCATCTTAAAAACCGCCCGCAAGGGGCTTGGCTCCATGCCGGGGCCAAAAGAAGAATGGTGACGCAATGGAATACAAAATTCACGAGTTGAGTAAAAAATTGGATGTTCCCAGATCCACGGTCAGGTATTGGGAATCCGAATTTTCCGACCTCATCAAGCCGGTCCGCACCCCCGGCGGGCAAAGAAGGTATACGGACAGGGACCTTAAAAATTTTCTTAAAATCAAGGATCTTATTCGTAAAAAAAACCAGAGCATCCGTCAGACCAAGCAAATGTTGTCCAAAGGTTCGGGCGGCAAGGGGCCTCTGGACCTGGATAACCAGTGCATCCTGGTCACCGGCGGCACCGGCTCTTTTGGCAAGCATTTCTGCCGTTCCATCCTGGCCAGGTACAATCCCCGGGTAATCCGGGTGTATTCCCGGGATGAACTTAAACAACATGAAATGCGCCGGGAGTTCGGCGAGGAAAAGCTGCGCTACTTCATCGGCGACGTTCGGGACAAGGAACGCATGCGCCGGGCCATGGAAGGGGTGGACATCGTGGTGCACGCCGCGGCTCTTAAACAGGTCCCCGCCTGCGAATACAATCCCCTGGAAGCGGTCAAAACCAATATTATAGGGGCGCAGAACATCATCGACGCCGCCATTGACGCCGGCGTCAAAAAAGTCATGGCCCTTTCCACGGACAAGGCGGTCAACCCGGTGAACCTCTACGGCGCCACCAAACTCTGCGCCGAAAAGATTTTTATCCAGGGCAATTCCTACACCGGCGAACGAGGCACCTGTTTCTCCTGCGTCCGCTACGGAAACGTCATCGGCAGCCGCGGAAGCGTCATCCCATTGTTTCTGGAGCAAGCCAAGACCGGCAAGGTCACCGTCACGGACAGCCGCATGACCCGTTTTTGGATCACTTTGGACAGGGCTGTGGAATTGGTGGTCAACGGCCTCACCCACATGCAGGGCGGCGAGATTTTTGTGCCAATCATCCCCAGCATGAAGGTCATGGACCTGGCCAAGGCGGTGGCGCCCGGCTGCAAGGTGGACTTCATTGGAATCCGCCCGGGCGAAAAGCTCCACGAGTCCATGATCACCGAGGAAGACGGACGCAACACCATCGCATACAAAGGCATGTACGTCATCATGCCGGCCCTTTCCTGGTGGGAAAAGGGGGATTACTCTTCCGGTCAGGCGGTTCCCGAAGGCTTTGTGTATTCCAGCAATACCAACGCCCAGTGGCTGACGGAAAAGGACCTGAAAAAAATCATCCGGGATGAATTATCCGTGCCCGTGTGCGCGCCGCAGGACGTGGTGAGCGCCGGCTAACCTCCTATGCGCCTTTAAGGGCGCAAGCATTGGAAAGAGCATGGTCATGGAAGACGCATTTATACCTTACGGACGCCAAGTGGTGGATGAAGAAGACATCCAGGAGGTGGTCCGCGTCCTAAGATCCGACTGGCTGACCCAGGGCCCCAAGGTGGAAGAGTTCGAAGAAGCCTTTGCCGCCTATACCGGGGCGGACTTCGCCGTAGCCGTCAACTCGGGCACGGCCGCTTTGGCCATGGCCGCCCGGGTTTCGGGCATGGGGCCCGGAGACATGGTGGCTGTGTCGCCCATCACCTTTGCGGCCAGCTCCAACAGCGCCATGTATTTGAAGGCGGACCCCGTGTTTCTGGACATTGATCCGGAAACCGTCAACCTGGATCCCAAAAAACTCAGGGAGCATCTGGAACTTAGCGCTCCTCTCCGGAGCGTCATTCCGGTCCATTACGCGGGCCTTCCCTGCAACATGCCGGAGATTCACGAATTGTCCCGGAAATTCGGGATGGTGGTCATTGAAGACGCATGCCACGCCCTGGGCGCGACCTATGAAGACCCGGAAACCGGCGAGACCGTCAAGGTCGGCTCTTGTCGCCACAGCCACATGGCTGTGTTTTCCTTTCATCCGGTCAAGCACATCACCACCGGCGAAGGCGGCATGATCGTCACCAACGACAGGGAGTTGTATCACCGCCTTAAACTTTTCAGGTCCCACGGCATTACAAAGGATCCTCAACTCTACAGAAAACGGGAAGTATGGGCAAAATATGCCGGGCAAAATGTTCCCGGATACTATGAAATGCTGGAGCTTGGCTTTAACTTCCGCCTGCCGGACTTGAATTGCGCCCTGGGCCTGTCTCAATTGAAAAAAATCGAAACATTCGTCCAAGCCCGCAGACAGGCCGCCAAATGGTATGAAGAGGATCTGGGAGACAGCCCTCTGGTGAAGACGCCCCAGGAGCCTAAAGGCTATCAGTCGTCCTACCATTTATATCCCGTGCGCATCGACTTTAAAGGCCTGGGCCTGGAACGCACCCAGGTCATGCAGCAGTTGCATGATAAAGGCATAGGGTCTCAGGTTCATTACATCCCCGTGCATTCCCATCCCTATTATCAAATGTTGGGATACGACTCCTCCACATGCCCCAATGCCTGGGAGTATTACGACCAAACCTTGTCCCTGCCCATGTTCGCCTCCCTCACCAGGGAGCAGGTGGCAAGGGTAAGCCGGACGCTGCTGGAAATCCTCAAACAGGGAGTCGGAGAATGAAGATTCTGGTCATCGGCTGCGGCTCCATAGGAAGGCGGCACCTGGGCAACCTGAAACGCCTGGGCGAGGAAGATCTTTTGGCTATGGACCCCACTCCCGAACGCCTGGAAAGGGTGCGGGAGGAGTTTGGAGCCAAAGGCTTTTCCAGCCTGGAGGACGCCCTGGAGCAAAAGCCCGGCGCGGCGCTGGTATGCTCGCCTAACAGCATGCACGCCCAACAGGCCATGGATTGCATTGCCGCCGGCTGTCATTGTTTTGTGGAAAAGCCCCTATCCCACACCATGGATCAAGTGGACGTCCTGGTCGAAGAGGCGGAAAAACGCGGCCTGGTGAACATGGTGGGATCCAATTTCAAGTTCCACCCCATCTTTATAAAGATGAAGGAAATTTTCAACTCCGGGGTTTTGGGGAAAATTACCTCCGCCCGCTGCCAGTTCGGCCAATATCTGCCTGACTGGCATCCCTACGAGGATTTTCGCAACGGATACAGCGCGCGCTCCGATTTGGGAGGCGGCGTTCTTCTGGACTCCCACGAACTGGGGTACATGGCCTGGTTTTTAGGCGAGGCGCTTGATGTGTTTTGCTTTTCGGACAAGATAAGCAGCCTGGACATCCAGACCGAGGACACGGCCGAGGTGCTGATTCGGTTTGCTTCCGGGGCCATGGCCGAAGTTCATTTGGACTACACCCAAAGGGCGTACCAGCGCACTTACGAGTTCTTTGGAGAAAAAGGGACCATGACCTGGGATTTCAACCAGGGAAAAATTCGGTTGTTTCTGGCCGTTGAAAATTCATGGCGGGAGTACCCTCAGCCCAAGGACTACGACATCAACCTCATGTATGTGGAGCAAATGCGCCATTTCATTTCCAGCGTTAAAACCGGAAGCCCGGCCGCGACGGATTTCAGGGAAGGGAGACGCATCCTGCAAATCATCCTGGCTGCCAAACGCTCCTCCCTGGAAGGGCGGATAGCCAGGCCCATGGAGGAAACGGGCTCATGATTCTTGGCGTAATACAGGCCCGCATGGGCTCCACAAGGCTGCCGGGCAAGGTATTGGAAGACATCGCCGGCAAGCCCATGCTTTTGCATGTGGTAAACCGCCTGCAAAGCGCCCGGCTGGTGGACAAAACCATTGTCGCTACATCAACAAAGCCCGGGGACGACCCGGTGGCCCAGTTATGCGCCAGGGAAAACGTCCCGTGCTTTCGGGGCAGCGAAAACGACGTGCTGGACAGGTTTTATCAAACCGCCAGGGAGCATCAGGCGTCCGTGGTCGTCAGGGTGACCGGCGACTGCCCCTGCCTGGACCCGTCGGTTGTGGACAAAGTGGTCGCCGCCTATCAAAAAAGTAAATGCGATTACGCGGCCAACATTCTGGTTTACACCTATCCCGACGGCCTGGACGTGGAGGTTTTCTCCATGGAAGCGCTGGAGACGGCCTGGAAAACCGCGACCTTGCCGGGGGATAGAGAGCATGTAACGCCTTTCATCCGCAATTCTCCGGATTTCTCCCGCGTTAACGTGGAGAACGAGACGGAGCTTGTTTTTAAGGATTTGCGCCTGACCGTGGACGAGCCCCAGGATCTGGAATTCGTCCGGGAGCTGTACGCCAGGTTGGGCGCCTCCGGCTTCGGCCTGGAACAGGTTTTGGATCTATTACAAAAGGAGCCTCAATTGATAGACATTAACTCCGGTAAAATACGCAATGAGGGTTTTTATAAAACCCTGGTCAAGGAAGACCCCATGCCGGGCGAAAAGCTGGTTCTGGATAAGTCCGAAACCATGCTGGAACAGGCGAAAAAGCTCATACCATCCGCCAGCCAGACTTTTTCCAAATGCCCCACCCAGTTTGTCAGGGGAGCGGCGCCCGTGTTTTTGCAAAAAGGGCAGGGCAGCCATGTCTGGGACGTTGACGGGAATGAGTTCATCGACTTTCCCATGGCGTTGGGGCCGATTATCCTGGGGCACAACTATCCCGAAGTCACCGAAGCTGCAACAGCCCAGGCCCGGCAGGGGATCGCCTTTTCCCTGCCTCATCCTCTGGAAGTGGAAGTCGCTCAAATGCTGACCGAGATCATCCCTTGCGCGGAGATGGTCCGGTTCGGCAAAAACGGTTCGGACGTCACGGCCGGCGCCGTGCGTGCGGCCAGGGCCTATACCAACCGCGACATGATCGCCTTTTGCGGATACCACGGCTGGCAGGACTGGTACATCGGGACCACCACCCGCAATCGGGGCGTGCCGGAAACCACGGCCGCTCTGAGCAAGGGCTTTGCATACAACGATTTGGACAGCCTGAAATCCCTGTTTGAGAAGTTTCCCGGCAAGATAGCCGCCGTCATCATGGAGCCTGTGGGCGTCGTCCGCCCCTATGAGGGTTTTTTGCAGGATGTGAAAAACCTGGCTCATGAAAACGGAGCCTTGTTGATCTTCGACGAGGTCATCACCGGTTTCCGCCTGGCTTTGGGCGGCGCCCAGGAATACTTCGGGGTGACTCCCGACATGGCGTGCGTGGGCAAGGCCATGGCCAACGGTTTTCCCATTTCCGCGGTAGTTGGCCGCAGGCCGGTCATGGAGCTTTTTGACGAGATATTCTTTTCCTTCACCTTTGGGGGCGAGGCCGTTTCTCTGGCCGCAGCCAAAGCAACCATTGAGGTTATCAGGAGTAAGAACATCTTTCCCCATTTGTGGGAGCTGGGCGGAATTCTCATGGACGGCGCCACGGTTCTCGCCCGGGAATTCGGCCTCGAGGATCATATAAACTGCGTTGGCTATGAGCCCCGAAGCCTTATGACTTTCAAGGAAAAAACCGGCGCGGAGTCACTGTTGTTAAAGAGCCTTTTCCAACAGGAATGCCTCAAACGGGGCGTGCTCTTTTCCGGAGGGCAGAACATCTGCTTCTCCCACACCCATGCGGATATAGAACACACTTTGAGGGCTTACAGAGCCGCCATGGAAATCCTGGCGAAAGCCATCGACAAAAACGATGTGGAAGAGCGTTTGGAAGGCAAACCCGTGGAGCCTGTTTTTCGTAAGGCGTAGCCGCAAAGGATTTGTAAAAACGTGAACTTGAACGAAATGCAACCATTGCTCATTATCCGGGCCGATGCAGGCCCGAACATGGGCACAGGACACGTCATGCGTTGCATTGGACTGGCCCAGGCGTGGGAGTCCATGGGCGGCAAGGCGGAATTTGCCTGCACCGGAGCTCCTCTGGGGCGTCTTGCAGAGGAAGGCTTGCCTGTCAACGCCATTCGTTCCCTTAGGGGAAGCATGGACGACGCTCACGAAACTGCGGCGCTGCTAAAAAACAAACAAGCCGTCTGGGCGGCTCTGGACGGTTATCATTTTACGGCGGAGTTTCAAAAGCTCTTGATGGATCAAGGCGTCAAGACGCTGGTTGTGGATGATAACCGGGATTGCCGGTTTTACCATGCCAATATCGTGGTCAATCCCAATCTTCACGCCAAGGAGAAGATGTTTTGCGACCGCGAGGTGCACACGCGCCTGTTGCTCGGCCCTAAATACGCCTTTTTACGCAAGGAGTTTTGGGAAAGCTCGAAAATACAAAGAAGGCCGCCGCAGAAGGCCGCCAATATGCTGATCACCCTGGGAGGCGCCGACCCGCACAACACCACGTTAAAGGCGATTCGGGCCGTAAAGTTAAACACGGGCTTTAACCTGCACGCCAAGGTTTTGGTCGGACAAAGCAATCCCCATATCCAAAGCCTTGAAGAGGAAGTAAAAGACGCCCCCGGCGTGGAATTGATACGGGACGCAAAAAACATGGCGGAGCTTATGGCCTGGGCGGATTTCGCCGTTTCAGCCGCCGGAAGCACCTGCTGGGAAATGGCCGCCAGCGGCCTCCCGGGAATTTACATTGTGCTGGCGGATAACCAAAAAAACATCGCCGCCGAACTGCACGACAAAGGGGCGGGGGTTAATCTGGGCTGGCGCGCCGGCGTCACCAAATTCACCATTTGGGGCACAATCAAGCACCTTATGGAGTCCAAGGACCGTCTGGAAAAAATGAGCAAAGCCGGACCGGCCATTACGGACGGCCTTGGCGCCAAAAGAACCGTTAACATCATGATGGAAAAATAATTGGGAGCCTGTTCAGGAGCCGAATATGAAAATATTGTTTTTAGGAAATAATTGGGTGGGATGGCGTACAGCGGCGTTTTTAAAGGAAAGCGGCGCTCAAATTGTGGGCGCCGTCCTTCATAAGCCCGAGGAGCGCAAGTTCGGCAAGGAATTGTTGGAAACCCTCGGCCTGGACCAAGGCCGGATTTTCGACGCTTCCATGCTGCGCGATTCCGAGGTCCTGGACGCTATTCGCTCTTTAAGTCCGGATCTGGGGGTGTCGGCCTATTTTGGAACCATACTCAAAAAAGAATTCCTGGACATTTTTCCCGAGGGCTGCATCAACGTGCACCCCGCCTTGCTGCCATTCAATCGCGGGGCTCACCCCAATGTCTGGAATATTGTGGAGGGATCTCCCGCAGGCGTCACCGTCCATTATATCGACGAGGGCGTGGACACAGGCCGCATCATCGCCCAGCGATTTGTGGAAGTCAGGCCCATAGACACCGGCAAAACCCTGTACCGCAGACTGGAAAAGGCCTGTCTGGACCTGTTTGAGGAAACGTGGCCCAAATTCCTGGCCGGTGACGTGGAAGTCGACCATGTGGTGGCCGGGTCGGGAACCTTTCACAAAGCGGCGGACCTGAAAACCATTGAGGAAATCAAGCCCAACAAACTCTATACGGCCAGGGAGCTGGTGGACGTTATCCGGGCGCGCACCTTCGAGCCCCATCCTGGCGCCTACATGGTGTTGGACGGGAAGAAGGTCTTTATGCGTCTGGAGCTTTATTACGAGGACGAGGATCATGGCGGGGACTGAAATCCAAATAGGCGACAGGTTGGTGGGCAAAGGGCGTCCCGTATACATCATCGCCGAAATGTCCGCCAATCACGGTCATGATTTCCAGGAGGCCGAAAGGATCGTGCGCGCAGCCAAGGAATGCGGCGCCGACGCCCTCAAGATCCAGACCTACACCCCGGACACCCTGACCATACAAAGCGACAAAGAGCATTTTTTGGTCAAGGGAACGCCCTGGGATGGAACCACCCTGTACGACTTATACGGCCAGGCATACACCCCATGGGATTGGCAGCCGAAAATCAAAAGGCTGTGCGATGAGCTCGGTCTGGATTTTTTTTCCACAGCCTTTGACTCCACGGCGGTGGATTTTCTGGAAGACATGGGCGTGATTCTACACAAGACCGCGTCCTTTGAAATTGTAGACATAGGCCTGATCCAAAAAATGGCCGCCACAGGCAAGCCTTTGATCATTTCCACGGGCATGAGCTCCTTGGGAGAGATCGAGGCGGCCGTGAACGCGGCCAGGGCGGGAGGGACGGATGAAATCGCCCTGCTTAAATGCACCAGCGCCTATCCGGCGCCGCCCGAAAACATGAACCTGGCGGCCATTCCGGCCATGGAGCGGGTTTTTAGGCTGCCCGTAGGATTGTCCGATCACACTTTGGGCATTGCAGCCCCTGTTGCGGCGGTCAGCCTGGGCGCGTGCATCATCGAAAAGCATTTCACCCTGAGCCGGGCGGTTCCCGGGCCGGACTCCAGCTTCTCCCTGGAGCCTGCTGAATTCAAAGCCATGGTGGAGGCGGTTCGGGCCGTGGAAAAAATGATAGGCCAAGTCCGCTTCGGCCCAACGGACAAGGAGCAAAACAGCCTGGTTTTCAGGCGCTCTTTGTTTGTGGTCGAGGATGTAAAGGCCGGCGAGGTTTTTACCGAAAAAAATATACGCTCCATCAGGCCGGGCTACGGATTGCCGCCAAAGCATCTGCCCGAAATTTTAGGCAAAAAGGCGGCCAGGGATATCTCCCGGGGCGAGCCCATGCAGTGGGAGTTGGCGACGGCATGATTTCCGGACAAGAGAGGAACTGATCGTGAAAGACAATTTAAAACGATGCAGCAGATGCGTACTGCCCGAAACCCACGAGACCATCGTCTTTGACGGCGAAGGGGTCTGCAACGTGTGCCGGGGCCACGAGTACAAGCAGCAGAGCATAGACTGGGACGAAAAGAAAAAGGAACTGGACGCCCTGGTGGATCAGTATCGCGATCGATACGATTACGACTGCATTGTGCCGTACTCAGGCGGCAAGGACAGCACCTGGACCTTGTATTACCTGGTCAAGGAATACGGCCTCAAGCCCCTGGTGGTCTGCTTTGACCACGGATTTTACCGCCCCAATTTACTGGAAAACCGCCAGAGGATCTCCCGAATTCTGGGCGTGGATATGCATGTCTTCACCCCCAATTGGAAGGTGGTGCAGAAGCTCATGCTCCAGAGTTTTCTGGAAAAAGGCGATTTTTGCTGGCACTGCCACACGGGCATTTTCGCCTATCCCATGTGGGTGGCCATCCGCCACAACGTGCCTCTGGTTTTTTGGGGCGAGCCTTCCGCGGAGTATACGGCCTATTACAGCTATGATCAGCCTGAGGAAGTGGATGAGAAAAGGTTTAATCGATACATTAACCTGGGCGTCACCTCCGAAGACATGTTCGTGCGCCTGGAAGGCGCCGTGGACGAACGGGACTTGCTCCCTTTCAAGTATCCGCCCCTGAAAATGCTGCGGAAAATCAATTATCGCTCCGTGTGCCTGGGCTCTTTCGTTCCCTGGGACGTCAAGACCCAGTCCGCCGTCATCACCAATGAACTGGGCTGGAAAGGCGATCAGGTGGAAGGCGTTCCTCCTGGCTATGAATACGAAAAGATCGAATGTTACCTTCAGGGCGTGCGCGATTACATCAAGTACATCAAGCGCGGCTATTCCAGGGCTTCCCATTTATGCTCCATCGATATTCGGAACCATCGGCTGAAACGGGAAAAAGCCATGGAAATCGTCAAGGAATACGAAGGCAAGCGGCCGCCCAGCCTGGACCTGTTTTTGGAGCACATCGGCCTGACAGAAGAAGAATTTCTGGACGTGGCCATGAGCCACATGGTGTCGCCATTTGAGTTTGACCCGGCGGAGACTCCCGAGGGCCGGAAGTCCCATGATTATGAGGTCTGGAGTCGGGACGGCGCCATGCCTCGGGACGAGGCTCAGGGCCAGTTGGATCGTTGGAAGAGAAGGAATCAACCTTAGATGAAAAGGGAAAGCAACAGCCGTTAAATGATCGGAATTGTAGACCATAGAATGGGCAATTTGCTCTCGGTGTATAACGCCTTTGAATACATGGGCGCGGACGTGGAGTTGTGCGGCGATCCTCGCGATCTGGAAGACGCGGACAAGATCGTGCTGCCCGGCGTGGGCGCTTTTCCCGACTGCATGAAGAACCTGAAGGAACTGGGTTTTCAGGAGGTTCTTAACCGCTTGGTTTTGGAGGAAAAAAGGCCTGTTTTGGGCATTTGCCTGGGCATGCAGGTTATGGCGGAATGGGGGGAGGAGTTCGGCGAACACCAAGGCTTGGGCTGGATCCCCGGCCGGGTGGTCAAGATTAAACCGGAGGATCCCGGACTGAAAGTCCCGCACGTGGGATGGAACAACATCCAATATTCCGCCGATAGCCCCTTGTTGAAAGGTTTGCCCGAGTCGCCCGATTTTTACTTTGTGCACAGCTTTCATATGGAATGCACCGATCCCGCCCACGTGGATGCGTGGTGCGATTACGGCGGAAGGGTGACGGCCGCTGTGCGGCGGGACAATATTTTTGCAACCCAGTTTCACCCGGAAAAAAGCCAGGATTTCGGGCTGAAAATCATCGAGAATTTTTTGTCCTGGCATTGATGGAAATTGGGGGATAGCCCCCACGTTGTGAGGTAGGAGAAGGGATGCTCAAGAAACGCCTCATACCCAAGCTGCAAATGCGGGCGGCCAGTTTTGGCAAGACCAAGCGTATGGTGCTGGTCACGACCGTTGGGTTCGGCCCCAGCACGGAGATCGGCGATCCCGTGTCTCAGGCCAAGATCTATCAGGCTCAGGCGGCGGACGAACTCGTCTTTCTGGACCTTGACGCTTCCATCGAACACCGTGACGCCCTTACGGACATCATCGCCAAGGCCGCCGAAGAAATCTTCATGCCCATCACCGTGGGCGGCGGTGTGCGCTCCGTGGAAGACTGCCGCAGGCTGCTCAACCATGGCGCGGACAAGGTCAGCATCAACACCGGCGCCGTGGAAATTCCCGAGCTTATCAACCAGGGCTCGGACATGTTCGGCGCCCAGTGCACCGTCGTTTCCATTGATTATAAAAAGCATCCGAACGGAGCTTACGAGGTTTTCACCCGGGGCGGCAAGTCTTCCACGGGCCTGGATCCCGTCGCCTGGGCGGTTGAAGCTCAACACCGCGGAGCGGGCGAAATTTTGCTTACGTCCATCGACAGGGACGGAACCCGCAAAGGCCTGGACCTGGAACTTACGGCCAAAGTCGCCGGGGCCGTGGACATTCCGGTAATTACCTCGGGCGGCTGCGGCCTTGCCAGTCATTTTGTGGACGGCTTTCTTGTGGGCAAGGCGCATGCGGTTTCCGCAGGCACGTATTTTTGCTTTAAAGACGAAAATCCCATGCAAACCCGCTCCCGGATCAGCAACGCCGGCATACCCATCCGGCTGCATACGTGAGGAAGCCATGAAGCTGAATAACATCAAAACAGTTTACCTGATGGGCGGCGGCGGAACCATGCTGGGCTTCGCCAAGGAGCTTCAAGCCCGAAAGTATGAGGTTGTGGTTTTTACAAGCCCCCGGCACTCCACGGAAATCATGCCGGGCGGCGCTACTCTGGCCAGGGAACTGGACGGCGCTGCAATCCCCTGGCGCATGCCCGAAGACGTCAATTCGGACTCCGTGTTTCTGGAAGGCGCGACCAGCCTGACCATGGGCATAGGCTTTGGCGAGGTTTGGACCTTCGCCCGAAAAACCATCGACCGCTTTGAGGGTAAATTGTTCGACTTCATGGGCATTCCCTTGCCAAGGTATCGCGGCGGCGCCCATTACACCTGGCAGATACTCCGGCAAAACCGCCTGGGCGCGTGCAACATCCAGGTGATCAACGAATTCATGGTCCAGGGGGAGTTCGACTCTGGCGAAATCGTCTTTTCTCGGGAATACCGGTTTCCCGATTCCGCCCGCATTCCCCAGGATTATTTTGACGCCGCCCATAAGCAAGAAGTGGATTTTCTCAAAGAATTCATGGACAGGGCGGAGCAGGGCGAGGACTTTATTCTGTCCCCGGTTCCTGAACAATATTCCATATACTTCCCAAGGCTTAACACCATCAAACAAGGCTGGGTCGACTGGTCCTGGGGAACAAAGGATCTGGAGTTGTTCATCAACGCCTTTGACGATCCCTACGCCGGCGCCTCCACCGAACTGGACGGTCAACTGGTGCGCTTGAAACAAGCCAGGGTCGAAACCCTGGACGGCCCGTTCCATCCGTTTATGACCGGGCTGGTGTATCGGATCAATTCCACCGGGGTGTACATTGCAACGCCCCAGGGAAGCCTGATTGTAGGCCGGGTTCTGGACGAAGCGGGCCAGGATATGACCGCCGCCGTAAAAACCGGACAACGATTTTTTACGCCCATGGCAAGGCTGGAAGCCGCCATGACCTTTCACGCCCAATACGACGCCAAGGGAGCAAAAGCATGAACCGCATACCCAAGTTCGTTAAAGGAAACAAAATTTATCTGCGCGAAGTCCGGGAGTCGGACGTAAACGAAAACTATTACAGGTGGATGAACGACTACGAGATCACGCGGTTTTTGGAGGTTCGGTACGTTCCTCACTCCTTGGAGCAGATTGCGGCTTATGTGCGCTCCCTGGACGGCAACCGGGATGAAATTTTCCTGGCCATTTGCGACCAGGAGAACGACCGTCACATAGGCAACATCAAGCTGGGGCCCATCAACTGGATACACGGGTTCGGCGACATCAGCCTGGTCATCGGCGAAAAAGGCTATTGGGGCAAAGGCATTGGCGCGGAAGCCATTTCACTCGTTTCCGCCTACGCTTTCAACGTCCTGAACCTGAACAAGGTCAAGGCAGGCTGTTACGCGGACAACAAAGGATCGGAAAAAGCCTTTATTAAGGCGGGGTTCTCCCGCGAAGGCGTTCTTAAAAGCCAATGGCGCATGGAAGGCGGGTTTCAGGACGAAATCCTTCTGGGCTTGTGGGTGCGGGACTGGATAGCCATGCAAAACCCCAATGCAGGTTGCTGCCATGTCTGATCAATATAAATTCGATTTTAAGCCTTCCTTTGACTTGGCCATGAGGGGAGGGGACTGGTCCCACGACTCCGAGGTTTGCAAGGTCATGGAAATCTGCCGGGATCTCCATATGCTTGATCGAACCCTTGTTTCCGACGACTACGACAAGGCATTGGATTACTTGGGGAATGTCATGCCCATGAAGGTCCACGCCGTAGAGAGCGGAACCGAGGTTTTCACCTGGACCATTCCCAAAAAATGGGTGGTGCGGGAGGCGTATATAAAGGATGCTTCGGGCGAAAAAATCGCCGACTTCTCCCGCCATCCCCTGCATCTGGCTTCCTATTCAGCGCCGTTCAAAGGAACCCTGAGCAAGGAGGATTTGCTTCAGCATGTGACGACAAATCCGGATCGTCCCGCAGCCATTCCTTACGCGTATCATTATTATAAGGCGGACTGGAGCTTTTGCCTGCCTCATAAGGTTGTCAAGGACCTGGGCGAGGGTCCGTTTGAAGTGGTTGTGGATACGGCTCTGGAGCTCGGCGCCATGAAGGTTGGCGAATGGGTTGTTCCCGGAAACTCCCCCGATTCCATTTTGTTCTCAGCCCATCTATGCCACCCCGGTCAGGTGAACGACGGGCTGGCGGGCGTCGCCTTAGGCCTGGTGCTCATGCAATGGCTGGCGCAACAGCCCAACCTCCATTACACGTACCGTTTGATCGCCCATCCCGAGAACATCGGCTCCCTGTGCTATTTTTACAAAAACCCGGCTTTGATTCCCGTCATCAAAGGGGCGGTTTTTCTCGAAATGGTGGGGAACAAAAATCATTTTAAAATTCAGCGCTCCCGCCAGGGGGATTCCTTTGTGGACCAGCTCATGGAACTGGCCGTGGTAGAGGTCAGGAAGCCTTACGGCGTGGGGCCGTTCCGCAAGGTCATCTGCAATGACGAAATAAACATCAACGGTCCGGGCATAAACATCCCCTGCATTTCCCTCACCCGGTGGCCGTATCCGGAATATCACACCAGCGACGACTCGCCGGACATCATCAGCATGGAGATGATCAAGGAAACCCTGGACGTGTGCAAACGCTTCATCAAAATGACGGAGTCCAATTGGCGACCCGTGCGCAAGTACACGGGCAACCTCTTTTTATCAAAATACGATTTGTACGAAGACCTGAACAAGGACGACACCATCGAACAGATTCTGCTGGCTTTCGAAGGCGATAAAACAGTCCTGGAGATCAGCCGGGACCTGGGCCTGAGTTTCGACCGCACGGCCGATCACGCCCGCCGTTTTCATGAAAAAGGGCTGGTTGATCTAAATTACGGCCATGGGGATGAACAGGCCTGTCGCTGCGGCGATCTTTCCAAAACCGCATTAAATTGGGGAAGCATATTTCATAACGGCGACAAGGGCTCCCAAGGAGAGGAAAATGGATAACGCACCCGTCATAATGCGCCTGGGCGGATATGGGCTGAGAAAACTGATGCCGGAAGATGCCAACGCACGATATCTTGGATGGATTTCCGATCCCGAGGTAAACGCCTTTCTTACGGTGGGTAAATTCCCCTGCACTCTGGAGGACTTGTCCGAGTACGTCTCCCGCTTCCATGGCTCCATTTCCGGCGCGGCCTTCGCCATTGTTAATCAGGAAGATCGGAACAAGCACATCGGCAATGTCACCCTGAACGCCATCAATTGGATCAGCGGTACGGCGGACATCGGCCTGATGATCGGCTCCAAGAAGCACGCCCGCCCCGCCTGCGCCCACGCGGTCCTTTCTCTTATTGTGCCCTACGCCTTTGACGTCTTGGGCCTTCGGCGTTTGTACATGGGCGTTTTGGAAGGCAACATCGCATGCCTGGAGGGCGCCCGGCGCCTCCAGATGAAGGAGGAAGGCCGCTGGCGGGAGCAATCCCTGGTTTATGGAGAGTATCAGGACGAAATCTGGTTCGGGGTTTTAAAATCCGATAGGGACTCCCTGAATTTTTGGAGACAGCCATGAAAAACACCCACGAATATCCCACGGTTTTGAGCGTGGTCACGGTTCCGGACAGGTACGACTTTCCCTCATGGGGAGAGCCCGTGCTGGAGTTGAGGCTTCATCATCCGGGAGATCCCGGGCATGATGTCAATCTTGGCAAGATTATCGCCATCCGGGAAGGGGATCGAATCAAGTTTGATTTAAGGCATGTCAGGGCGGAATGGATTTTATTCGTCGGAAAGTCGGAAATCCTGGATCTCCAAGGCCTGGACAAGGCCGTGGACCTGTTAAAGACCGCCAAAAAGACGCCCTTGCTGGCCACCGTAAAAAAACGCCTGCCGGCCCGCATTTTAAGCCGATATGAATGGGCGGGAACCCGGGATGTATACGATCATCCGGACGAGCACATTTCCACGGTTATCACGCAAGAGCCCAGGCTGATTCCCAGGGCTGAGTTCTCCAAGAAAAAACTCAGCCTTTTGACGTCCGACGCAATGGAAAATGTTTTTCATATTCAGGGCTTGCCGCCGGCCATCAAACTTAAACTGGCGCCTGTCGCGCTTTCCGTTCCTCCTGAGGAAAGGCCCGATCCCCCGGAAAAGCCTTCGTACCTGGACATGTTCAAGTACGGGCATCAAAAGTATTATGACGACACCCGCTTTGGCCCCCGTTTTGTGTGGCCGCCTTCCATGTATCTGTTAATCAGAAAGGCCCATATTCCCGGAATAATAGAAGGCATGAAACAGGGCCTGGGCAATACGGAAATCCTCTCCTACGCCTTTAATTACCTGACTCTGACGGGGGATTTCGAAACGGCTGAAAAACTGATTCCCCTTGTGCCGGAGCAATGGTTTGTGCAAAGCCCGGGCCTGGCCCAGGTGTGCGGCGCCGTTCTGACCATGCGGGGCAGGCTGGAAGAGGCCATGGAGTACTATGAAAAGGCCAGGGAGCTGGATAAGGACGACGCCGAAGCTTTGTTTAACCTGGGCAAGATGTATCTGGTGAACGGCCGGCGCGAAAGAGCCCGGGAATCCTTTGACAACGCCCTCAAGGCCAAAAATCTGGATGACAACGTACGCTCAGGCATCGACTTTTTCCTCATGAGCATGGAAGCCACGGAGGAGAAGCCCATCACGCTCAGCCTGTGCATGATCGTCCGGGACGAGGAGGAATCCCTGCCAAGGGCTTTGCAGTCCGTTTTCGGCCTTGTTGATGAAGTGGTGGTCGTGGACACAGGCTCTACGGACAATACCAAGGAAACAGCCGCCGGCATGGGCGCCAGGGTTTACGATTTCGCCTGGAAGGACGATTTTTCCGCGGCCCGGAATTTCGCCATGGATCAGGCGACAGGGGACTATGTATTCTTTCTGGATGCCGACGAGCAATTGTCCCCGTTTCACAGGATCAATCTCCTTTTCCTGAAAGCCCTTTTGTCCGAAAAGACGCCCGTGGCCTACGAGCTGCCTATAGGCAGGACCGATGTGACCACCGACTGGCTGATTATCTCCGGCCTGCCGGATAACTTTATTCCCCAGACCTCCGCCATCCGGATTTTTCCCCGCACGCCGGACATCCGGTTCCGGGGCAGGGCGGCCGAGACCGTGGCCGACTCATTGAACGCCTTGCAGATTAAGGTGAAAAGCGTTCCGCCGGGGCAATTGGACATCATCCACGATGAATACGGCCGGGAGCGCAGGGTGCTGAGGAAAGAGGCCGCCTATCTGGCCGAAGAGAATCCCTCCCTGGCAACGGTCACCACGGCGGTGCAGGATTTTTCCTCTATAGGAGACGAACAAAAAAGCCTGCATTGGCTTAAAATGCTTAATCAACAGCATCCCACCGATTCGGATAACTGGCGGCTGGTCCTGCGGCTGGCTTTGATGATGGAGGATACGGACCCGGAATTCGCCCGGAAAAATTATACCGGAATGCTGGATCGCGGCTGCAAAGCTCCTGCGGTGTTGAACGCCTACGCATCCTTTTTAATAAGGAACAATGAGTTTGAAACCCTGGCTGCATTGAATTTGGATTCGGACGAAGGGTTTGAAAACGATGCGGAGGAAAAGGCGTTCTTCGTCCACAAAGCCCTGGCTTGCTTGAGCGCCCAGGATGTGGATGAAGCCGCGGACCTGCTCCAAAAGGTCCTGGAGCGGGACATGAGCTTTTTGCTCGCCCAGGCGGCGCGGTTTTTCATTTTATCGGCCTTGGGCGTCGTTCACGGCGCCCTGGGGTGCCTGGAGGACCTGGGATACCTGGTCAAGGGCGACAAGGAAGCCGCATTCGAACCGGGTATGGATTTTATGGCCAAGGTGGAGACCGTGGCGCAAGCCATGGAAAAAACGGGACAACTGGAGGAACGCTTTCTTTTGCTGAACGGCGCGGTCTGCCTGGTTTCCGGTCAGGAGGAATCATGAACCCTACATTCGTTAAAAACCTGAAGATCCTCAGGGAAAGATACCCCGACATGGCCAAGCGCCTGGCAGGGGCCGGCTCGGGCGCCTATCATTTAATTTCTCCCAAAGGGAGCGGGCCTCCCAATTTGGCTTGGTCCACGCCGGAGAAAAACGTCATGTTTTACGACGATTCCATGGACCCGCTCCTTCATGTTAAGGAGGTTTTCAAAGGCGCCTCCCTGGAAAGGGCGCCCTTTGTCGTCCTTTTCGGCGTGGGGCTTGGATACCAGCTTTTGTTTCTGGATCAGCTCATGAAGGATTCGGACCGCTTGAAAAGGGTCCTGGTGGTGGAAAAGGACATGGAATGCCTGAAACTGGCCATGGAGGTTACGGATCTTTCCGGACCTTTTTCCAACCCGGACATTCGCATCCTGTGCGAAAGCCCGGAGGACGACCTGTTCACCCAGGTCAAGGCGGCCATGGACAATCTGTGCTACAGGTATTTCAAGGCCCTCCGCTGGGTTCCCTGGCCCGCTTCCCTGGAAATCGACCCGGACTATTATGACGCGGCCCGAACGGCCATCGCCGACATGGGAGACCTCTGGATTTCCCTGAGAGGCAACGAGCCTTACGACACCCTGGCTTCCTATGAGAATTTTTTCCGCAACCTGGATCTGTACGACAAATCCCCCAATCTGCGGTGCGTGGAAAACGTCTTTGAAAAGAGGCCGGCGATTATCGTCGCCACCGGCCCCTCCCTCAAGAAAAACGTGCACCAGCTTAAGCTGATTAACAACAAGGCGGTCATCATCAGCGTGGACGCCTCCTTGAAGATTCTGCAGGACCAGGGAATTTATCCCCACTTCGCCACGACCATCGAGCGAACGCCGGGCATCAACAAGTTTTTCGTCGGCTTGAACAACATGGAGAAAACCATCCACCTGGTTCCGTCCTTCGCCCATCCCAGTTCGGTGCACGCCCACAAGGGGCCCAAGCTCTTCATGACCAGGCGATACAAGTTCTTCCTGGACCTTGGCATGGAAAAGGACGTGATCGACATGGGGCTTTCCACGGCCATCGCAGGCTTTGAATTGGCCCGCCTCATGGGATGCGACCCTATTATATTGATAGGCAATGACCTGGCCCAGGCTCCCGGAGGCCTCACCCACGCCGCGGGCAATGCATTCGGCGTCAAGCAAAGCACGTTCAACGTCAACACCTTTACGGTTCCGGGCAACCTGGGCGAGGATGTGGTCACCTGCGAGATCTGGTACAAATGCATGAAGGACTACGAAACCCGCTTTGCAACCTACGACGGGACCGTGGTCAACGCCACCGAGGGAGGCGCCCGGATTGTGGGAACCAAGATCATGCCTTTTTCCCAGGCCATAGAGTCCTATTGCAAGGAGGAGTTCGCCCCCAGGGAAAAAGCCCTGTCCATTGTATCCCAGGCAAAGGGCTCCAACCCCGCCAAGGATAATATCCATGTGCTCAAGGATTGGAAGCAAAACAGCGAAGAGGCCATCGCCCAATGCAAAAAAGGCATTGAAATCGTCAACCCGTTGCTTAGACGCCTGGAAGCCCTGGACGATGACATGGACTTTGTCCTCCGCTCCAGCGTACGCCACGCCATGGAGTCCGTGGATTCCATCATATCCCAGTTGACCATGTCCCCTTTTATATTCTCCCTGCAGGAGCTTTTTCATACGGAGATTGTCCCCCTGGTCATGGAGTGGGAGGTGGCTGAGGACCGGTTCGATGACGAGGACTGGGGCAACGCCTACCGCCTGAAGCTGGCCGAGTTTTTTATGGGCGCTTTTGGGCAGTTATGCCTTTCCTTAAACGAGGCTCTGGACATGGGCGTAGAGGCTCTTACGGAGGCGAATTGATTTTTGTCTATTAATAATAAGGTGTTAGCAAAAACCTTTCCGCTCGGGAAGGTTTTTGCTTTTAGGGTGAAAAAATTATTTAAAGTTCTGGGACCCAATACCGATACAGTTACTAAGACATAGGGAAAACGAAAATAAAGGAGGTGATACTTCCAAAGGCTAACGGATTAACCTTGAACAAGCGCCAAACTTAATTTTCAGAAAAAACTTCGGCACGGAAGCCGAATACAAAAAGAAAAAGCCGGATACATACCGGCCCTTTAAATCAAGGAGGATTTATCATGGGTCTCAGAGTCGCTAACAACATCGCCGCAGTAAACGCTCACCGTCAACTTGGCATCACCGACAGCAAAGTTTCCAAATCACTGGAAAGGCTTTCGTCAGGCTTCCGGATCAACCGCGCCAAAGACGATGCTGCAGGCCTGTCCATGGCCCGTAAGTTCGACGCCCAGGTTCGCTCCCAGGCTGTTGCAGCCAACAACACTACGCAGGCAAATTCCCTGCTACAGATCGCAGAAGGCGGCGTAGAGCAGATCGACGCCATTCTGGTTCGTTTGAAGGAACTGGCCACCCAGGCCTCATCCAAGAATAACGAAAAAAATCTGAACGACCTCAACGCGGAAGCTGGCCAACTGCTTAAGGAATTGGACCGCATCGCCACCACCACCACCTTCCAGGGGACATCCCTGCTCACCGGATACGGCACCAAGGGTTTGGTGAATGCGGACGCCGCCAGCGTGGGTTCCGTCAGCAACATGTATGATTTCGACATCAGCGGTTTCAAGGGGAAGGATGCGGAAAGCATTCATTTCACTTCCGCGGGCGCTTCGGTCATCACCATGGTGTACACCGGCAGCGGCACCGTGGAAACCCAGACCCTGACCGTCGGAACAGGCGGGGATACATACAATTTTACCACTTTCGGCGTGTCCTTCAAGACCACCACGGCTGCCGATTCCGCCGCC